>JAXLWY010000040.1:0-7576 GCA_046328255.1 Dehalococcoidia bacterium
GCTCCACGGCGACTTCCGCCTCGACAACCTCTTCTTCGCGCTGCCGGATGGATCGCCGCTGGCAGCCATCGACTGGTCGAATGCGATGAGCGGACCGGGGCCATATGACCTCGCATACCTGCTCGCCGTGGCGCTTTCACCCGCGCGCCGTCGCGCCCTCGAAGCCGAGTTGCTGGCGACCTACATCGAAGGGCTGCGGGCCGGCGGCGTGGGTGAGGACGTCGAGTGGTGCCGCGATGCCTACCGGCTCGCCTTCCTGGAGCCATTCATGCGGATGCTGTTCCTGCTGGTCCGCGGCCATGCCGACAGCGGCAACGGGCGGCCGTACCAGGTGCTCTCGCAGCTCGTGCACCGTTCGGCGGTGGCGTCGCTCGACCTCGACAGCGCGTCGCTCCTCGAGGCGTAGGCCGCCGCGACTCGCGGACGCGCTGGCCGTTACCGGATCGTCTACTGGATCGTTTCACCTCGTTCGGCGGCCGCGATCCCGTTCTCGAGGAGACCGCCGAACACGGGCCCGTAGGTTGCAGCCCGGACCACGCCGCCGCGATCGATGAAGAACGTCGACGGGAGACCACGAACGCGGTAGTGGTCGGAGACATCGCCGGCGGCATCGAAGAGCACGGGGAAGGTGACACCCATCTCGGTCACGAACGCCTCGGCGGGCTTGCGGGCGTCGAGGGTGAGCACGTTGACGGCGACGATGATCGGCGCGTCGCTGGCCTCGGACCGCGCGTATTGCGCCTGGAACTCCGGCATCTCCTGGCGGCACGGACCGCACCACGAGGCCCAGAAGTTGAGCACCACCACGCGGCCCTGGAGGGAGGAGAGCTTGAGCGGGCTGCCGCCGCGGCGTTCGAGCACGAAGTCGGGAGCCGGCTGCCCCACCTCGACGCTGCGGTCATCGAGGGCCCCGAGTACCGCCGCGGTTCCGCGCGTACCGGGCGCGCTCCCCGCCCCGGGCCCGCCGAGTTGCTGGCGCACGAAGAGCGCCGCAACCGTGACGACGAAGACGGCAGCGATGCTGTGTCGCACGAGGCGATTACGGTCGTAGCCCCACACACCGGCCACCCCTCGGCATTCTGCGCGGAGACTGCACGCAACGACACTACCGCTCGCGGCGCGTGGGTGCGTACGATGCCGGAGATGAGCACCGCAGCGGAATCGCACGCCCTCGCACAGGCCGCGGCGCTCCTCGCGGCGGCGCGCCACACCGTGGTCCTCGCGGGTGCGGGCCTCTCGAAGGAGTCCGGCATCCCCACCTTCCGAGGCGAGGGCGGCCTCTGGACGGTGCGAGGTGAGCCGCCCCTGAACCAGTACGAGACGTTCGCCACCGACCCGCGACGGTGGTGGGAGCGACGCCTCGAGCAGGAGCGCGCGGGGGACGAGTTCGCGGTCGCGCTCGACGCGGCCGAGCCGAACGCCGGACATCGAGCGCTGGCGACCCTCGAGGAGCTGGGCGTCGTCGGACACGTGATCTCGCAGAACATCGACAACCTGCACCGTCGGGCCGGACGCGCTCACCGAGATCCACGGGAACCGGATGTGGATGCGCTGCATCGAAGATGCGAGTCACGATGGCCGCTGCTGAGTTCCCGTCGACGCCGTCTACAGCCTGCCGCACCGAGGTGCCGCAGCCGAACTGTGGCGGCATCGTGAAGGGTGACACCGTGATGTTCGGGGAGCCGATCACGCCATCGGCGTTGCGGCGCTCCGCCGAGGAGACCGCGAATGCGGACCTGTTCATGTCGGTGGGGACCTCGGCGGTGGTCTACCCGGCGGCGCGATACCGATCATGGCGGTCAACGCGGCGTCCGCTGATCGAGGTGAATCCCGAGGACACGCCGCTCACACCCCTCGCGACCGTGGTGCTGCGTGGTCCTCGGGCGAGGTGCTCCCGCAACTGCTCGAGGCCGTGCGCGCTGCGCGCGTGCCGCCGAGCACATCGAAAGCGACCGCTGATGCTCGGCACGCCTCGGCACTACGAACGGCCTGATCGAGCTCATCGATGACGCCCCGAACACACGCATCCCGAGCGTCATCGACGGCATCGACTACCGCAACGGGATCGGGCTGGCGGCGGGCCCGACGTGGGCGCGTGGGCGCACCTCGGGAAGGCGTGGGCGCGGCTCGAAGTGGACCTTGCGGGGCTTCCGGAGGCTCGAAGGTGCCGCGCAGCGATCCGGATCGATCGCGACGGCGCGTTCTACCTCGGACTGGAGCCCTGCTCTACTGGTCTCGCGCGACGCGGTGAGACGTGCGGGCAGCATCGACCCAGGTGCGTGCGCTGCTGAAACACGAGCGCGCCGAGACGCCGGCGGGCGCCTCGGCCCATGCGGCGAGCGGGATCGTCCTACCCCGACGGCGTCGTGGCGGGGATCTGCGGCGCGGGCGCGTGGGCCTCGAGGATGGCGGTACGACACGGATGCGGCGCTCGGACAGCCTCGACCTCGATGCGCCGGATGTGGGATCACCCGGAGCGAGGCGACCGCCTGTACGCCGTGATGGACTCAGGGCTTCACCACCCGCACCGACGACGGTGGGTTCTCGTGGGTGCAGTCGCTGCGCGGCCTCGACCGCTCGTACGCCGTCGGCGTGGCGGTCATCCCGAGGACGCCGGATCACCTCATCCTTTCGGTGGCACGGAAGTCGACGGGCGAGGAGGGCGCTCGCTGCATCGATCAACGCCGGGCTGAGCTGGGAGCGGATGGCCCTCGGCAGGCAGGACGAGTTCGCGCGGGCACCCTCATCACGCGCGTGTGGGACTCCAGGAACACGCTGTTCGCCCTCGCGGACCGGACCGCGTGGGGCTCGCACGACGGCGGCGAGCTGGATCGAGCTGGCCAGCGACCTGCCCTCGCGCGCGACCGTCCTCGTTGGTGCGCTCTAGCGTCGGCGACGCCATGCCGGGCGTCGCGCATCGGCGATGCTGTTCGTTGTGGAGGGCTAGGGCGTAGCAGGAGGCGCTGATGAAGCTCACCCTTCGCCCGAGCCCGTGCGGCCCCTGCGCCGCCGCCCGCCCCCTCCGCACCGGTTGATTTCGAAGGACGCCCACGCGCATGGCCGGCTCACATCGCATGAACGAGACCACCATGGAGGCGAACGGCCTCCAGTTCCACTACCAGGAGTGGGGCGACGCGCGCTCGCGCCACGCGGTGGTCCTGCTGCACGGATTCGCCGAGACGAAGGCCGCCTGGGAAGAGACCGCGATCGACCTCGCGCGCGAGTATCGAGTGGTCGCCATCGACCAGCGCGGCTACGGCCGTTCGCAGCGCGCGGCGGACCGCGACTACACCCGCGCCACGCAGGTGGAAGACATCGAGGCGATCATCGCGGGACTCGGACTGCGGAGCGTGACGCTGGTCGGCCACGGAATGGGTGGCGCGAACGCGATCTGCTACGCGGCCGAGCACCCCGATGTCGTGAGTGCGCTGATCGTGATCGAGACTGCGCCCGAGGTGCTGCGCTCGGGCGTGGAGAACCTGCGCCGCCTCCTCGTGACTTCGCCGGGCGTGTTCGACGGCCTCGATGAGGTGATCGACCTCGTGCGCGACACGTACCCGTACATGACGCAGGAGCAGGCGGAGCGCCGAGCGCACGCGATCGTCGCGCCGACGCCGGATGGTGCGTTCGTCTGGGACTTCGACCCGGTGTTCCGCGACTCGACGGCGCGACCGCCCGAGCCGGACCCCGGCCAGCGACGGCTCTCGGACCTGTGGGACTGCGTCGACCGGCTCCAGTGCCCAATGATGATCATCCGCGGCGCGGAGACCGACATGCTGACCTCGGAGGCGGTGCAGCGGCTGCACCGGCGCGTGCCAGGCTCGCGCGTGTCGCTCATCGAGGAGGCCGGTCACTCGGTACCGACCGACCAGCCTGCGATGCTGGCGCTCACGATCCGCGAGTTCCTGCAGAGCCTGTCGGGGGCGCTGATCTAGCGCGCCTCGCAGGCGCCTTGATCGGAGGTCGGCCCTCCGGGCCGGCTCTCCCGCCCACCCGCCCTTTTCCATGTGAGGGCTGCGTCCGTGCGCCTCGGAGAGGCGACCCGTCCTTCGCGAGTCTTACCGACCCGCGGATGAGAACCTGCATGGGGCTTGCCGCTGAAAGCACATACAGCGTGGGTGCCTCGAGAGATCGCGAGTCAGGAAGCGCCCGGTCTCGGCGTGGACGACTCGCGCGGTCCGAAATCGAGGTCCATCCATCGATGCTCGATGCCGGCGTCGAGGAAGACCGCGCCGCGTTCAGCCTCGGCGAGCACGTACCCGAGCGCGAGGTAGAACGGCACCGCGTGCAGCTGGGCCGCGAGCGTGATCCCCGCGAAGCCCCTGGCGCGCGCTTCCGCCTCGAGGGCGCGCATCACCGCGCGACCGACACCATGGCGGCGCTCGGCCTCGAGCACGGCAACGCGTCCGATGTGGGCGTGCTCGCCGCGCGGGTAGTCGAGGAGGAGCCGGCCGGTACCGACTGCGCGGCCCGCGCGCCGAGCGAGGACGTGCACGGCGGAGGTGACCACGACGGGGTCGCCGTCGTGAGCGTCGATCTCCTCGGACTCCGGGACGTGCTGGCCCTCGATGAAGACGACGCGGCGGACTGCGAGCGCCTCGGCAAGGGCGTCTCGAGTGCGAATGAGCGACACCTCGATGGCGGGTTCGTTCATGGACGCGGCCGCACCGGGGGTTTCAGCACGGGCGAAAGCACGAACTGGGGTGCCTCAAACTGCCGGCGCTGCAGCATCTCAGTGGCCTGCGCCCTGCAGCCAAAGTCGATGCGCACGATGCCCTTCTCGGTGATCCCGAGCGCGCGTCCCGAACCGTCGGGCTGGGCGAAGATGGCGACCCAGCGTCCATCGGGGAAGTACGCCGACTGCTCGCGCGGGGCGGCGATGACGGCGTAAAGACGCAGCGGCACGTTCGTCACGCCCGGCGTGGCGTCCGAGAGGTACAGCCTCGGCAGGATCGTCGGGAGGGAGTCGGCGAGCACGTGCTCGCCCTCGCATACGGACGTGGGGAAGACCTCGAGGTTCGTGTTGGGGTCGGCGCCCGGCCTGAGGCTGCACGGCGGCGGGCCGCCCATCCCCGGTGCGCGCTGACACGGCAGCGACATCGTCTGGATTTGCTGGCGCAGTCGTGCGACGTCCTGAGACAGCACGGCGTCGACGATCGCGTCGATGAGCGGGTAGCCGCTCGAGGCGCCGGTGGGCTGCATCGCCGGGACGAGCGCGCGCGCCTCGATGGCAGGGAGCGACTTCAGGTCGCCGCTCAGCTGCATCCACTCGGCGCGGTAGGCCGTCCAACCGACCTCGGGGATCGCGAGCCACTGGCTGTCGGCAGAGCGTCCTGCGACCTCGATGTCATCGCCGGGCTGCAGGAGGCCGATCGCCGGAGCGGTGGTGCTCGGTCCGGTGCGGACGTTGAGGTTGTCGGTGGTGATGTGTGCCCTCGCGACGGGGGTGAGCACTGCCGCTACCGGCCACGGAGGTGGAGTTGCGCTCGGCGTGGCCGTCGCGCTCGATGAAGGTGCGGCCTCCGCGGATGGCGTGGGCGTCGAGGATGGGCTGCCACCGCAGGCCAGCGCAAGCATCGCGAGCGAAGCAAGCATGACGGCGGACATCGAAGAGGTGCCGCGCATCGATCAGAGCACTCCGTGACGCGTCAGCAGCTCACGAGCGAGAAGGAGATGCAGGTCGCGGCGTCGATACTCGGCCTGGTCCATCTGTCCCATCTCCACGAGGATGGCCGTGGCGCCCGGCGCGTGCTGCCCGATCGCGAGCGACGAGCTGCTGCGTCCGCCGGGCTGCACGCCGCCGACCGCGGACGGTGAAATCGCGCCGGGTGGCGGCTGTGGGAGCCGATCGCGGAACGTGAACTCCTCGCGAGGGGTGATCGTCGCGTTGACCGTGGTCACGATGTCGCGCACGAACCCCTCGGGAAGCGGCCCCTCGCCCTTCGTGACGGTCTGCCCGATGAACGCCGTGCCCGAGTTCGAGCCGCGCTCGTGGTAGAAGCCCCACGACTCGTGCATGTCCAGGACGAGGTCGACCTCGAAGTCGCGGACCACGCCAAGGATGGCCGCGGCCATGCGCGCCATCGGCAACGGGGCGTCCTGGGCGCCGGGATAGAGCCGGTTGAGGTCCCCCAGCTCGGGAAAGGTGCGCTCGAACGCGAGCGTCGCGAGGCGGTTCGCCCGCGGGATCACGAGCAGGCTGCCGGCGTGCGGCTCCCACGTGGCGACCGCCTCGGCGGCCTGCCACGCACCGGGCTCGTTGCCGTGCACCCCACCGAGGACGAGCACACGCGGCCCGGCGAGGCCCGAGTGGGCCAGCACGAGCGGCGTTTCCCACGGGGTACCCGGCAGCATGGGTCGGGTCTCGCGGCCGGCCTCGAGGGGCGGGGGTGGGCCCACCGGTGCGGGCGCTGCCACCTCGGGGGCGTCCTCGAGGCGTGACGGCTCCTCGGAGGTGGAAGCGGCGCCACCCATGGTCGTGGCCATCGAGGAGAGCGTGTCCGCGCTGCAGCCGAACAACGTCGCGCCGGCGATCCCGAGGGCGCCAGTACCCAGCGAGCGCAGCGCCTGTGCCCTCGAGAGCCGTCTCACAGCAGGCGTCCCTGTGGATCGGGGGCGACCTTGCCGGGGGCGGCCTCGGAGGGCGGCGTGTCGTGCGTCGAGGCGGCGCGAGCGTCCTCGATGTTCGTGTCTCGCTCGGCGTGTGGTGCGGCGACGACCATCCCGGCGGCGCGCAGCCGGTCCGAGAGCAGGCGCGAGTTCACGGGGCCCTGGTCGTAGTTGTTCGTGTTCATGATCAGGTGGACCTCGGCGGCCTCGTCGGCGATGCGTCGGATCTTCGCCGTCCACTCATCGAGCTCCGCGGCGTTGTAGTAGTAGTCGAAACGCTCGGCGGAGGTTGGCATCCTCGCTTCCCACGTATCGACGTTCCGCCCGTGGAAGCGCACGAACCCGAGCTCGGGCGTGGTCACCGCGGCAACCGGTGGCACTGAAGAGTGGAAGCCCTGGGGCTCGTCCACGCAGACGTAGGCGAACCCGAGGTCGCCCAGGCGGGCGAGCGTGGTCTCCTGGTGCTCGGCGTCCATCCAGAGGTCGGAGCGGAACTCGACGGCGGCGCGGTAGGGGCCGAGGCGCTCGCGCACCTCCTCGAGGTAGGCGAACGAGTCGGAGCCGGGGAACACCCATTTCGGGAACTGAAAGACAATCACGCCGATGCGTCCGGCGTCGTGGAGGGGGAGGAGTGCGTCGACGAACGTCGACCAGCAGAGGTCGATGATCTCGGGCGGCGCCTCGTCGCGGTAGAACTGGCGCTTCTTCGCGAGACGCTCGGGGAGCGCCTCCTGTATCGCCTTCGGCAGACGCATGACCGGCGTGGGGTGCTGGGTGAAGAGCGAGTACGCCTTCACGTCGAATGTGAACCCGGGCGGCGTGCGCTCGACCCAGGAGCGGGCGAGCGCCTCGGTCGGGAGGCCGTAGTAGGTGGTGTCCGCCTCGACGAGGGGGAACTGGGTGGCGTAGTAGCGCAGACGTGCCTCGGGCGTGCGCGCCTCCCGAGGGTAGAACGTGCCCGCCTCGA
>JAXLWY010000041.1:0-7328 GCA_046328255.1 Dehalococcoidia bacterium
TCGAGTCCGGCGAACTGAGCTTCGAGGACCTCGGGATTGCGGCCGACCTCGCGGCCGTGCTGAAGCATCACGGCGTGGATGCCCCGTTCCCCGTGCAGACGCTGACCATCCCGCCGGCCCTCGAGGGGCGCGACGTGACGGGTCGTGCTCGCACGGGATCGGGCAAGACGCTCGCGTTCGGCCTGCCGCTGATCGAGCGCACGACGACGGCGAAGCGACGGCGTCCGCACTCGCTGATCCTTGTGCCGACACGCGAGCTGGCGACGCAGGTGGCGCAGGCGCTGACGCCGCTGGCCGCCGAGCGCGGATTGTGGCTCGCGGCGATCTACGGCGGCGTCTCGATGCCGCGCCAGATCCGCGCGCTGCAGCAGGGCGTCGACATCGCCATCGCGACGCCGGGACGCCTGATCGATCTGCTCGACCGCGGCGAGGTGTCGATGGCGGCGGTGAAGTTCGTGGTGATCGACGAGGCCGATCAGATGTCGGACATGGGGTTCCTCCCCCAGGTGCGACGCATCCTCGACCAGGTGGAGGGCGAGCCGCAGACCCTGCTGTTCTCGGCCACCCT
Source organism: Dehalococcoidia bacterium (assembly GCA_046328255.1). Taxonomy (GTDB): domain Bacteria; phylum Chloroflexota; class Dehalococcoidia; order UBA2979; family UBA2979; genus RBC038. The sequence continues at coordinate 569 of JAXLWY010000041.1, forward strand.
CGATGGTGCGGTGGGCGAGCTGGTGCAGCGGTACCAGCACGACCCCGTGCACTACGAGGTTCGTGACGAGGAAGAGGAGACGCACACGATGGAGCAGCGCTTCATCGTGGTGGACCCGCACGAGCTGGTGGATACGACGGTCGCGATCGCGGCGCACGTGCGCCGGACGCTGGTGTTCGTCTCGACGACGCACGGCGCCGATCGCCTCGTGACGTCGCTGGAGCGAGCGGGGCTCCGGGCGGCGGCGATCCACGGGCGCCTGTCGCAGGCGAAGCGCGAGCGCACGCTCGCGCAGTTCCGGTCGGCCTCGATCAACGTGCTGGTGGCGACGAACGTCGCAGCGCGCGGGATCCACGTGGACGACGTCGATGTCGTGATCCACTACGACCCACCCGAGGACTCGAAAGTCTACCTGCACCGCTCGGGACGGACTGCGCGCGCGGGGTCGGAGGGCCTGGTGGTCACCCTGGTGCAGCCTCAGCACGCGCTGATGATCACGCGCCTGCAGCGCGAGATTGGGAACAACGACGAGCTGATCCAGATGCGCCCGAACGACGAACGGCTGAAGGACCTGGCCGCGTGGCAGCCGCCGGCAGCGCGCTACGCCCACGAGACCGGCGCGTACAACATGTCCCCGACGCGAGGCGGTCGGCCGCCGATAGGCGGTCGCGGCCGCCCGTCCGGGCCTCGATACGCGGGGCAACGCTCGGGCGCCGCGCCCTATCGCGGACGGGGGAACCGGAACGAGGCGCCAGCCCCTCGAGGACGCGTGCGCGGCCGATAACTCGACAGGCGCGTGTGGCACGCGATGGTACGATGGTGGCCGCGGGCAACTCGCGACCTCTCAGCACTCCTCCTCGCGTGTCACTGTGCGCCCCGTCGAGCCTGAGATACCAGAGCCTGGAAACCGGGGCCGCGGTCTGCGGCTCCGCAGTGAGCGCCGGTCATCCGGCCAAGAGCCGGTGCGCCCGGCGCAGAGCCGGGAGCCCGGCGAGGAGAATGCGTTGGCCCAGAAGATTTATGTCGAAAATCTCCCCTTCAGTGCGACCGAGGGACAGGTCGAGAGCAGTTGTTCGCGACGCACGGCGAAGTCACCTCGGTGGCGTCGCTGACCGACCGCGAAACGGGACGCCCTCGCGGGTTTGGCTTCGTCGAGATGGTGAACGCCGACGAGGCCCTCGAAGGCGATCGCGGCCCTCAACGGCACCGACTTCGTGGTCGCTCGCTGAACGTCAACGAGGCGCGCCCGCGTGAAGACAACCGGGGCGGCGGCGGCCGTGGCGGTTACGGCGGCGGCTACGGTGGTGGCGGCTACGGCGGCGGTGGATACGGCGGTCGCCGCCAGCGATCACATACCGGTCGGGCCGCGCGTGCGACGGGTGGCCCGACTCCTCTTCCCTCGTTCGACTTGCAGTTCGAGCCCCGCGCCTGCGGCCGTCTGTGGAGCACCATGGCAACCGACTCAGCGCCTCGCCCGCTGTCCTCGCTGCGATCGCGTGCTGATGGGGGCCGCGCGCACGTGCCTCGTGCATGGCGACCAGCTTCGACATCGGAGGGCGAGCGCCTGCCCTGAGGACCGTGGCGAGGTCAGCATCGCGCGGGTCGCGGGACGGGCGAGCGAGGTCGGCCGCCGCTAGTCCTCGGCCGTCGCGCCTCGCGAGGTACGGCGTCACCACGTCGTCAGCGGTCCGGCGATCGTCACCGACCCGGCGCTCTTCCTGAGTTCACGAAAGTGGGTTTGCGGCACGCTGGGAACGAGTGGAGGCAGCAGTTCCGCGCCCGGGTGCTGAAGCGAACGGAGCGGGTGTGGCGTTCGAACTGCGGAAGCTCCGAGTTGGTGGCGCCGATCACGCCCTGATCGCGTTGACCGCGTTCTCGGGCTGTGGGGGCGGCGGTGTGGAAGTCGGGGTCCGCGGCGACATCGGCGCAACAGCCCGCCGGGCAGGCGGCTGCGGCTCAGCCCACTGCGACGTCGTCTTCGTCGAGTGCGGCGGCCACGAAGGCGAGCGCCACCCTGAAGTCTGCGGGTGGATTCGCGGCCAGCGGCACGGCAACCCTCGAGCAGACGGGCGAGAAGGTCACGTATCACGTCACTGTGTCCTCGGCGCGACGCCCGGCCTGCATGCGCTGTACGTCCTGCAGGCGTGTGACGGTGGGGGAACTGCACGGGTCCCCTGACGCCGGTGGAGGCGTCGGCGGACGGCCAGGTGACCAGCGCCGAGGGGATGCTCGCCCAGCTGGGGACGCTGGTCGGTCGATCGCTCGGGGTGCTGGAGGGGACAAGGGCGACCTGCCGGTGATCGCCTGCGGTGCCGTCACCGCGGCGCCGTAGGCCACTGTCGGGATGTGGCCGTCGCCGGCGACGGAAAAGCCGGCGGCACGCACGCGGACCTGGTGAGAGCCCTCGAGCGCTGCCCTACCGATCCTGAGCGCCCTGGTCGCGACGGCGGCCCCCGAGGCCCGCGACGAGCGCCTCGAGTGCGCCGATCGAGGCGGCCAGGCCTCGGTAGTCGGCAGGGGCCAGGCGCGCGAACGCCTCGAGGAAGCGCGCGACTCGAGCGTCCCGTCCGCGCATGACGGTTCGCTTGCCGGCGAGGGTGGCCTGCACGAGGACGACGCGGCCATCGCCGGGGTCACGCATACGGCGAACCAGCGCCAGTTGTTCGAGCACGCCGACGGTCTTGGTCATCGCGGGGGCGGTGACCCCCTCGCGCTTCGCGAGCGCGCCGATGGCGATCGAGCCGCTGTAGACGACGGCGGCAAGCGCGAGCTGGTGTTCTGCGGCGAGCGGCTCGGGTGCGCGGTCGCGCAGCGCACGGCCCATGTGGACGAACGCCGAGTTCAGGCGCCGGGCGAGCTCGGCCGGTTCGGGCGATGGTGGTGCCACGCTGTTGAGATCCTTCACCCGGTGAATTATCTTCGACGGCGCTCGCGTGCTGCAACTGGTCGCACGCGTGGCGCAGCGAGAGGAGGTCCCGGTTGGCAACAGACGTTGATCGCGAGGACCGTTGGCCGATCATCGGCGGACGCTATGTCGTGGGAAACCCGGCGCGCAGTGTCGCGGTGTGCACCCTGGCGTCCTCGGACCTGGTGGATGAGTTCGAGGGTCGCGACGAGGTCGCGGTTGTCGGGCGCCTCTACACGCTCAACCTGGGCCTCGAGAAGCTGGTCTGGAACGTGATCGCGAACCCCGCGATCCGCTTCCTCCTGCTGTGCGGTAACGACGTGACGGGCATCGCAAAGAGCGTGGTCCGATTGCACACCGAGGGCGTGGACGCGGAGCACCGGATCGTGGGCGCAGAGGGCTACCAGCCGTTCGTCCACAACCTTGCTCCGGAGGAGATCGCGGCCTTCCAGCAGCGCGTGGAGCTCGTGGACTGCATCGGGATGACCGATGTGGACGAGATCCTGGGGGTGGCGCGCACCCTCGAGGCCCGGACACCCGGTCCGGCGGAGCGGGGCGTACGACATGCGTTCCCGGAGCCGCTGTCGGCGGTGCCGAATCGGATGGGTGACATCACCCTCGATGGGCTGGGGATGTTCCTCGTGGGGATCGAGCGCGGGACTGGGACGATCACGCTCGATCACTACTCGGCCGACCGGCGCTACCTCGGGACGTTCACGGGTGCGAGCGCCGAGGCGATCTGCCACACGCTCGTGCGCGAGGGCGTCGTGAGCGAGCTATCGCACGCGGCGTACCTCGGTCGCGAGGTGGCCAAGGCGGAGGAGGCGATCCGGTGGGGCCTGCAGTTCGAGCAGGATCGCCCGCTGTTCGTTCCCGGGCAGGGCGGGACGTGGGCTCCCTTTGGCCCTCGCGCAGCGCGAGCGGGCGGGACGGCGGGCGCCCCGAGCTGAGAACCGGCCGACGTGCATCGAGCGTCCCGTACTCCTGCGGCCCGCGATCGCCGGGAGCCCCCGGTCCGTCGGAGGAGATCCCGTGGCTGCAGGGGACGGCAGGCGCGGTTCGTCAGGCGCGGCTCGACAGGTGCCTCCGCGAGCTCAGGGGGACTGAGCCGGCGGACGCGAGGCCGTGTTCGAAGACTACGCCGCGCTCCTCGTGAGGCCGGTGGGAGAGCGGGGGGAAGTCGGACCGCCGTCAGCACTCAGGGTCCGTAGCGGTCGCCCAGCGCGCCCGTCTGCAGGAGGTCGTCGACGTCGCCTCGCGTGTAGCCCAGTTCACCGAGCACCTCGGTGTTGTGCTCGCCGACCAGGCCGCACGCGCGGTCCCACGACGGCTGGTCCGGCCCGATGTGCCAGAGAAACCCCGCGAGCTGCTGCACGCTCTACGTATCGATGGCTGACCGCCTGCAGCCACTCCCGAGCGGCGAGCTGTGGGCTCGTCATGAGCCCGACGTGGGCGATCACGGGCGCGGCGATGCCACCTGCCTGCGAGATGTCGGCAAGATCCCCGGCGATTCCCTCGGCGACACACTCAGTCAGCGCCCGATCCGCTTCGTCACGCGCACGGAGCCTGCCGAGCACAGTCGCCACGGATGAGGCGGCTCGGCCCACTCGGGGTGCCCGAGGCCGCGCGCAACGCCCGTCCACTGCGTGTCGTTCTCGGCGGCGACGACCACCCACGACTCGTCACCTGCTTCTCCACCGGCAGCCCGGTAGCAGCCGTGGGGGACGACATGGGGTTCGGCGTTCCCGAGGCGTGCCGGCACACGATGATTCATCGTCCATTCGGCCTGGAGCGCGGGAAGCTGCCACGCAAACGCCTCGGACTGCGCGAGGTCGATGAAGCAACCCTCGCCGGTCTCCTCACGCCTCAGGAGACCGGCCACCACGGCGGTGACGAGCCCGACTGCGCCGGTCGCATCGGTGTGGAACATCGACGGGACCTGCTCGGCGGCGCCGCCGGGATAGCCGCGAATCGCCATGTGACCGAGCGTGGCCTCGAGACCGGAGCCCAGCGTGGCGTATCCGCGGTAGGGGCCCTCGACACCCCAGCCCGGCATCGAGACCATGACGAGCCTCGGGTTGAGCGTGCGCAGCTGGTCCCAGCCGAACCCCAGGCCCTCGATGGTGCCCGCGGAGTACCCCTCGATCAGCACGTCGACGGAGGAGACGAGTCGCCGCATGACTTCGGCGCCGCCCTCGGTGCGGATGTTGACGGCGATGTTGCGCTTGTTGCGGTTGGCCATGTGGTGCGAGCCGGCGCGCTCGTAGGGTGGCCCGTCGCCCGGGGCGGCATTGCCCTCGCGGAGTGGGCGCGAGATCGCGGGCGGCCGCGGGAACGACTCCAGCCGGATCACGTCGGCGCCCAGGTCACCGAGGAGCGAGCTGCCCATCGGCCCTGCCCAGACCTCGGTCATCTCGACGATGCGAACGCCGTTCAGCAGCGTGGTCGACACGAGCCCCCCTCGTCAGCCAACGACTCCGGCGCGGAAGAGCGCGATCTGCTCGTCGGCGGTGTATCCCAGTTCGGTGAGGACCTCGAAGGTGTGCTGGCCGAGATTCGGCGCTGGTTCGGCAGCCCACGCCGCATCGAGGCGAAACGGTGGCCCGGCGATCGTGTGCGCGCCGAGACCGGGCTGCTCGACCGCGACGTACGACCGCCGGGCGACCGCCTGCGCGTCCTCGAAGGCCTCGGAGATGTCGAGGATCGGCGCGACCATGACGCCGAACGACTGGAGCTCGCGGAACACCTCGTTGCGCGTGCGCGATCCGAGGTACGCGTTGAGGTGCTCCATGAACTCGTCGTGGTGCAGGGGCTTCTGCGCCGGGTCGGTGAAGCGCGGGTCCTTCGCGAACTCGGCGTGCCCCATGCCGGCGCATAACCTCGAGAAGAAGGGCTCGTTACCTGCAGAGATCGCGAGGTACCCATCGCTGGCCCGGACGATTCCGGGGGGATAGGTCGCCTTCGAGGGTTGCGCCGGTCGAGGCGTCTCGGCTCCCGTGAAGCTCCACGGGACGAACCAGTTGTCGACGCTGCCGGCGAGCGCCTCGACGCCTCCCACCTCGATCGCCCGTCGAACGCCGTCGTGCCGCCGTCCCCAGATGGCGGCGGCCGTCACCGCGGTGGCAGTCGAGGCCCACTGGAGCGTGGCGACATTGGCCGAGTAGCGCAGGGGCTCCATGCCTGTGTACGAGTGCCGAAGCATCCGGTTGGACCACGCGAAGAGAGACAGGTCGTTCTCCGGGCGCGAGGCGAAGGGCCCTTCGAGGCCGTGCTCGGTCAGAACGACGGTCGTCGGACCGTCGTCGCCAAGCGCGGCCATTGCATTGCCCACGCGGCGGGCGAGGTCGGTCGGGAGGTGTGTCACCACGACATCGCACCGCGAAGCGAGCGCGACGAGCACCTCGAGCCCTGAGGCGCTTTCGCAGTCGAGGACGATGGAGCGCTTCCCCGTGTCGAGGGCCAGGTGGTAGGCGCCGAACTCGAGGCTGGGCCGATCGCCCGGGAACGGCCCGAGTCGGCGGAGACCCGAACCGGCGCGTGATTCGACCTTGACGATCTGTGCTCCGTAGTCGCCGAGCGTCTTCGTTGCGCCCGCGACTGCAACGGAGCCGCCGACCTCGAGAATGCGCACGCCGGCAAAGGGCTGCGGCAAGAGACGGCTCCTCGTCCACCGGCGTCGGGATGGCCGGCGAGCGCGAGTTTACAACGAGCATGGAGCGAGCATGCAGGAGGCGGCGCCACTCAATCGAAACGCGCAGGGGCGACCCGTGACGTGCCGACTCGGACCGCGGGTGGGCCTTCCGGATTCGGCGTCCACCGAACCTCGCGAGGACGCCGGTGCCTCATCGTGACCGG
>JAXLWY010000042.1:0-6182 GCA_046328255.1 Dehalococcoidia bacterium
TTGCCCTCGTGGCTGCGGGGCTCGGGTTCAAGATGGCGCTGGTTCCCTTCCACGCGTGGACGCCCGACGTCTACCAGGGCGCGCCGACGATCGTGACGAGCGTCCTCGCGGTCGCCTCGAAAGCGGCCGGGTTCGCCGTGGTGTTGCGAGTGTTCTACGTCGGCCTCCGCGGCGCCGAGGGCTACATCGCCAACGACTGGTCGATCATGTTCGGCGTGCTTGCCGCACTGTCGATGACGTTCGGCAACCTCGCCGCGCTCATGCAGACCGACGTCAAGCGCCTGCTCGGCTACTCGAGCATCGCGCAGGCCGGGAACATCGCAGTGGGGCTTGCGGCGGTCACGACGGGCAGCACGGCGGGCCCCTCGGGGGTGCTGTTCTTCCTCGGCACGTACGTGGCCACGAACCTGGGCGCGTTCGTGTGCGTGATGGCGATCTCGCAGCGCATCGGCTCGGACAACATCAGGGACTACGCAGGACTCAGCAAGCGCTCGCCGTGGCTCGCGGGAATCCTCACCCTCTGCCTGCTCTCGCTCACGGGCATCCCGCCGACCGCCGGGTTCTGGGCGAAGCTCTACGTCTTCAACTCGGCGATCCAGGCGTCGGGCAAGTCCGAGTTCGTCTCGAACCTCGGTGCCCAGATGGCGGGTGCGCCGCCGGCTGCGAAGGCGCTCGTCGATGGCGTGGTCGAGCGCTGGCTCGTGATCGTGGTCGTGGTCGCCGTCCTCAACACCGCGATCAGCGCCTTCTACTACCTGCGGTGGGCGCGCACGATGATCCTCGATGAGCCGGCCGAGTCGACTCGACTCAGCGTGCCCGGTGCGGTCCAGGGCGTGCTCGCCCTTGCAGCCGCCGGTGTCCTCATCTTCAGCGTCGATCCGACGCCGTTGATCGCGGCCGCACAGCACGCCGCCGGGGCGCTGCAGTAGCCCTGGGGCCGCCATCCGCGATGCCTCACTACATCATCTCGATCCAGGCCGATGCCCTCGAGGGCGCGACGCGCGCGCTCGTGGATGACGAGGCGGTACGCGCCCTGTGCGCGCGCGTCCTCGAGGAGGAGGAGATCGAGGATGCCGCCGGCCTGACCATCGTCTTCGCCGACGACGCGCTCCTGCGCTCGCTCAACCGGCAGCATCGCGATCTCGATGTGCCGACCGACGTGCTCTCGTTTCCTGCCTGGGAAGGCAGTCCCGAGGACGGCGATGGCGAGCCCGCGCCGCCATCGGTGCCGCGAGACGCCGACGAGCCCGGGCCGTACCTCGGTGACATCGCTATCTCCGTCGAGACCGCCGCACGACAGGCTACCGAGGCCGGGCTGCCTACCGAGGACGAGCTCGCGCACCTCGTGCTGCACGGCGTGCTGCACATCATCGGCTACGACCACGAGACGCCCGAGGACGACGCCGAGATGCGCGCCCGCGAGGAGGAGATCCTCGGCCCCGCGATCCACGCCGGCGGCGCACACCGGGACTGACGACGTTCGAGTGACCCTGCCCACGGCGACGCAAATCGCGCAGCAGGCCCGTCATCCGTTCCTGATAAGGCGGGCCGGTCGGAAGCGGTGGCGACACTGGGGGCGCGAGGCACGCACCGCCGTCATCCGTTCGTGGTGAGCCTGTCGAACCACCCGCTCTTCGACGCAAGTTCGAAACGACCTCCTGCGCCTGCTGCCGAGCGGCGCAGGAAGTTGCATCAGGCCCAGAGCCGATGCATCGAGGGGCGGCCTCGCGACCGCCCCTCGATGAGCCCCGGTCTGAGTCGCGCGGTTACTGGACGATGAACGCCGTCACCATGCCGAACATGCCGTGCTCAGTCTCCGCATGGCTCAGGATGTGGCAGTGGAACGCCCAGATGCCTGCCTCGGTCGCGTCGATGAGCACGTCGACGCGCTGTCCCGGCGCCACCAGCACGGTGTCCTCGAGGGACGGCTGCGCCACCGGATGCCCGTCGCGGGCAATCACGAGCTGCGGCATCCCATGGAGGTGCATCGGGTGGATCTGCAACCCCTCGTTCATGTAGCGGATGCGGACCTTCTGACCCGGCTTGGCGACCACCGGCGCCGTCGCGGGGAAGCCCTTGCCGTTGATCGTGTATCCGAGCGGGCCGTCGTTGAGGACCATCAGCTGGTCGACGTCGCTCGCGGGCTCATTGTCGCCGTCGACGATGAACGCGCCGAGCAGGCCCGAGGGGATCTGTGCGGCCCCGTTCATGTGGCTGTGGTACATGTTGCTGCCCGCGTTGCGGACGGTGAACTCGTAGGTGAAGCTCTCACCCGGCGCGACGAGCGGCTGCGTGATGCCGGGCACGCCGTCCATCGAGTTGGGGACCGTCAGACCGTGGAAATGCAGCGCGGTCGACTCCTCGAGCTTGTTGTGCAGCACGATGCGCACTCGATCGCCGAGGCGCACTCGGATCTGCGGGCCGGGGATCTGGCCGTTGTAGGCCATGCCCTTGCGCACGACGCCGGGCTCGGTCTCCCAGTCAGTCTCGTCGGCCGTCAGGTCGAACACCTTCACGCCGTTGTCGACGACCGGCGTCATCGGCTGGTTGCCCGTGCCCTTCGTCTTGGCCGGGTACGCCTTGACGCCGGCCATGTACTCGGCGTCCATCTGCGCGGCTGTCATCTTTGCGCCCGCAGCGGGAGAGGAGGAGGTAGTCGAGGCCGATCCGCCCTCCATCACCATGAGGTTGGTAGTCATCCCCAGTTCGGCGTGACCCGGCACGGTGCACTTGAGCTGGTACGTGCCCACCGCGAGCTTGCCGAGGTTCAGTGTGCCGCTGGCGCCCGGCTCGATCAGCGCGGTCTTGTGCGTGGCGTCCATCGAGATGTCGTGCGCCACCGTGCCCGTGTTCTTCACGGTCAGCGAGATCGAGTCACCGGCGTTGACGTGCAACTCACCCGGGCGAATGAAGAACTCCCCCTCCTCGACGGCGATGGTCTGCGCTTTGCCCGCGACCTGTGTGGCGGCCTCGGTGCCACCCGGACTCCCGGAAGCCGCCACCACCAGGGCCACGGTCGCCACGGCGAACGCCCCGAGGGCTGCCGCGATGGCGACCACCAAACCGAACTTCATCTCCCGGTCCTTTCAGTCTCGAGGCCTGTCGACCTCCTTGTGACCAGCTTCACAATCCTGGGCGATCGGTCGCAGGGACTTTGGTCCCGGAGTGGTCCTGTCGATAGGACTTTAGTCATCACCTTCGGTATCCGCGCACATTCGACGGACGCCCGCCGAACGTCCGTCGAGGTCCGCGGCTCGAGATATGACGGTGACGAAAGACACCTCCGGGCCGCGCCGTGCGCGCGCTCGAGGGCGTCACCAGCGGGCCTCGTGTAAACTGCGATCCCGCCTCGAACTCCCCCGCGGCGGCAGGAGTGCCGTGCCCCAGGAAGTCCTCTATCGGAAGTGGCGCCCGCAGAGCTTCGCGGACGTCTCCGGCCAGGATCCGGTCGTTACCACGCTGCGGCACGCCATCCAGGCGGGGTCTCCCGCGCATGCGTACCTGTTCTCGGGGCCGCGAGGCACCGGCAAAACGTCGACGGGCCGCATCCTTGCCCGCGCCGTGAACTGCCCCACCCCCACGGCCGAGGGCGAACCCTGCAACGAGTGCCCCTCGTGCGAGGCGTTCCAGTCAGGCCGCGCGCTCGACCTCATCGAGCTCGATGCGGCCTCGAACCGGGGCATCGATGAGATCCGCGACCTCCGCGAGGGTGCGGGCTACTCACCGAACGCGGCGCGCTACAAGGTGTACCTCATCGACGAGGTACACATGCTCACCGATGCGGCGTTCAACGCCCTGCTCAAGACCCTCGAGGAGCCGCCGCCCCACGTCATCTTCATCCTCGCGACGACCGAGCCGCACCGCCTCCCTGCCACCATCCTGTCGAGGTGCCAGCGCTTCGACTTCCGGCGGATCACCCTCGAGGCGACCGTGGGTCGGCTGCGCACGATCGCGGCGGGCGAGGGCATCGAGATCGCCGATAGCGGACTCGATCTCATCGCGCGGAATGCCACCGGCTCCCTCCGCGACGCCGTGAACCTCCTCGATCAGACGGTCGCGTACCACGGCCACGTACTCAGCCTCGAGGCCGTGCGCGCGGCCCTCGGTCTGGTGGTGGACGACCGCACCGGCGAACTGGCCCGCGCCGCGATCAACCGCGATCTCGCCGCCGGTCTCGCCGTGCTCGCCGCTGTGCGCGACGATGGCCTCGAGCTGCGCTCGTTCATGCGGGAGGTGGTGGCGACGCTGCGCAGCGCGCTCCTCGTACTGTCGGGTGGCGCGCACGAGCTCGCGCTCTCCGAGTCCGAGGTTGCGCAACTCCAGTCGCTCGTGGCGAGCGCGCGGCCCGCCGATGTCGTGTCGGCCCTGCGCGCGCTCGGGGGGCTCGACTTCCGTGGCGACGCATACGACTCGTTGCCCGCGGAGATCGCCTTCGCCGCACACGCCGTCCGCCTCGATGAGCCGCCTGCGGCCTCGGTGACAGCACCGGCTGCCGCGACACCGGTTGCCGCGACTCGCGAGACGCGCGCGCCGGCTGGAGGAGCGCGTCGCGCTCCCCCCGAGGTGCCCTCTCCCGCGCCACCCCCGATGCCCACCGCTCCCGGCGTGCAGCCGCGACGCCAGGCGCCGCCTGCGGCGCAGCAGCCCCGCCCGGCTGCCGCGAGCACGCCTCCGCCTCGAGCGGCGGCGGCACCCCCGTTCGAGGCTGCGCCGCCGCCTTCTGAGCCGCCCGCGCCGTTCGTCGCCCCCGACCTCGGACCGGTCTCCGATGACCTCGCCCGGCTGCGCGCCGCGTGGGACCAGGTGCGTGACGAGGTGAACACGCAGGACAAGAAGGCGGGTGCTCTCCTCAACAAGGTCTCTTACGCGCGCTCCGTCGAGGGCGATCGCGTCGAGATTGGCTTCGTGTCGCGGCCGCTGATGGAGATCGCACAGGGCCCCGGCGTCCTGCAACGGATCAGTGATGCCGTCGGGCACGTCCTCGGACGGTCCGTCCAGGTGGTCCCGGTCCTGTGGGAGGAGCTGCGGCAGGTCGGCGGCGGGCCGCCCTCGCAACCCCGCGCCAGCCACCTCGTCGACGAGGCGTTGAAGGCGGGCGCGGAGTTGATCCCGGACTGAGCCCCCCTCGAGGGAAGCGGGCAACCGATGACGTCCCAGCCTCGGCATCCCGCATCCAGTACCCTGAGGGCTCACCGACGTGACATCGCACCTCCGCAGCCCTGGACCACCGATGCTCGATCCCCTCGCGACTGACGGCGCGCCGCCGATCACCCGCCTCGTCGAGGCGTTCCATCGCCTGCCAGGCATCGGGCCCAAGAGCGCGCAACGCCTCGCGTACCACGTCCTGCGCGCGCCCGCGGCCGAGGCGCACGCCCTTGCCGACGCCCTGATCGCGGTCAAGGAGCAGATCGTGCTCTGCTCGCACTGTCAGAACGTCGCGGAGCAGAACCCCTGTCGCATCTGCCGGGACGCCGGCCGCGACCGCACCGTCGTGTGCGTCGTCGAGGAACCCCTCGACGTGGTGGCGATCGAGCGCACGCACGGCTTCAAGGGACTGTTCCACGTCCTCCACGGCGTGATCTCCCCCTCGGATAACGTGGGTCCCGAGGACCTCAAGATCGCTGAGCTCCTGGCGCGGCTGCGCGACGTCGACACCGAGGTCGCCGAGGTGATCGTCGCGACGAACCCCAACCTCGAGGGTGAGGCGACGGCGATGTACCTCTCGAGGTTGTTGCGCCCCCTCGGGATCCGCGTCACGCGGCTCGCCAGCGGACTCCCGGCCGGCGCGGACCTGGAGTACGCCGACAACCTGACGCTGGGGCGCGCCCTCGAGTTCCGCCAGGAGGTCCGCTGATGTTGCGCCGCGCCATCGATGGCTGGTTGCGCACGCCCATCTGGTGGAAGGGCTTCTACCTCGCGTTCCCGGTCTCGTTCGCGTTCATCTACGCCTCCACGCTGGACGCCACGTTCGCCATCCGCGCCGCCTTCGCGTGGTCGCTCATGATCTCGGCGGCGCTCTGGGCGTCCGAGGCGCTGAAGCTTCGGCTGCGCGAGCGCCGCAATCGCCCACCGGACTCCACGCTGCCCCATGGCGTCGATCCCAACGACCTGCGACGGCGCCGCTAGTACCTCGTGCCTGCACGCGCCCCTCGAGTCACGCGCACGACGGCGATCGTGCTCCG
>JAXLWY010000043.1:0-5774 GCA_046328255.1 Dehalococcoidia bacterium
TCCGTCGTGGCATCGGGCCCGATACGGGCACCTCGTACCACCTGCCGATGCTGATCGGCCCCGCGCGCGCCGTCGAGATGATGATGACGGGCCACGAGGTGGACGCGGCCACCGCGGATCGATGGGGCCTGGTGAACCGGGTGGTCGACCACGACCAGTTGATGCCCGAGACGATGAAGCTCGCGCGTCACCTCGCGTCCGGTCCCACGGTCGCCATCGAGCTCACGAAGCGACTCGTGAACGAGCAGACCCGTGCCGGCCTCGACCGCCAGCTCGAGAACGAGGCGTGGGCGCAGACGCGCCTCCAGTACACCGAAGACGCGGGCGAGGGTCGCAACGCCTTCCTCGAGCGCCGCGAGCCGCGCTGGACGGGGCGCTAGTCTGTAGCCGTTCGCGCGGTGGATCGCGGAGGGTTGGCCCTGGGTCGCTCACGACGTCTGCACCTGGGGACGCGTGCGCTCGCGCTGCTCCTCGCGGCGGTGGGCGTTGCGGCGGCTGCGAGCGCCTGGGGCCTCGAGGGGGCGCGTGACACGGCGGAGCCGCCCCCCGAGGTGCGCGAAGGCAGCCCGGCGTCGCGTGCAGCGCTCCCCATGCGCGACTACCCCACGATGGACGTGGACGACCTCTGGCCCGAGCGTCCGCCCTCGGCCGTGGTGCGCGGATTCCCGCCGCCGCCAAAGCCCGGCCCCCTGTACTCGGTGGGGCCGATCCGTGGCCTCTCACTCCCGCGGTTCGAGGTCGAAGCAGCCATCGAGGTGCTGTCCGTCACGCCCACGAACGAGATGCCGACGCCGGTCGACGGGAGCTACCGCGTGGGCTGGTACACCGACTTCGGGCAGCCCGGTACCGGCGGGAACGCCGTATTTACGGCCCACGAGACGTGGAACCACTACCAGGGGCCGTTCTTCAACCTCGGTAAGCTCGAGGCCGGCGACGCCGTGCTCGTGGACATGGCGGACGGGCGTCGGCTCGAATACTCCGTCATCACGAACGTGAGATACGACGTGAATGCAATTCCGATGGCCGCGATCCTGTGGCCGCCCGCGCGCGGTGCCGATGAATGGATCACGCTGATCACGTGCGGGGGTCGCATCGTGTACGACGAACGCACCGGATACGGCGAGTACCTCGACAGGGATGTGGTGACCGCTCGTCGTGTGCGTTAGGTCATCGGGACTTTTGACAGACGAACTGTCACTCGCGCTCAATACCTGCGCAGCCTTGGGACGGTTACCCTGAGCGCGCACCCACTCCCGGTGAGGCACCTCACCCGGTGGGGCTCACGTCCCGCGAGGGGTTACCTCACTCCTGAGGGCACCCTCGTGCTTGACGAGGTACTCGAGGGGCGCGCGCCCCGGACAGCGGTCGGCTGAAGGGGAGCGGGCAACCAGTGAAGCGCGAGGCGATTGGCGTGATCCTGAACGCGGGGATGGGCACCCGGCTGCGTCCCATCACGCCGGCGCTCCCGAAAGCGCTCGTCCCGGTGATGAACAGGCCGCTCATCGATTACAGCGTGGAGTTGCTGGAGCGCATGGGCCTGACCGAGATCGCCGTCGTCGTCAGCCCCGGCGATCACGCCACACTCGAGCGCGCGCGTGCCATCGCGGCGCCGGGCGTGACCGTGCACGAGGCGATCCAGGACGAGCCTCGAGGCATCGGCGACGCCGCCATCTCGCCGGGTGAGCTGCTCGACGGCCGGAACGTGGTCGTGCTCGCCGCCGACACGCTGCTCATCGGCGACGGCGGTCGTTACCTCGAGGCGTTCGCCGGTTCCGGCAGCGCCGCCGGACTCGTGCTCGCGCGCGTGGACGACCCTCGTGCCTTCGGCGTCGCCGTGCTCGAGGGCGATCGAGTCGTGGATCTCGAGGAGAAGCCAGCCCACCCGCGGTCCGACCTGGCGCTCGTGGGGCTGTGGCTGCTCGGCCCGGAGGCGGTCGAGCGCGTGCGCACGAATCCCGTGATCAACGCCAAGGGCGAGAGTGACCTCACCGCGACGATTGGCGAGCTGGTCTCCGAGGGCTCCACGGTGCTCGGCTGGCAGACCGACGGTCGCTGGCTCGACGCGGGCACGGTCGACGGCCTGCTCGCGACGCACGCGGAGCTGCTCGCACGCAGCGAGGCGGGCGGATTCACATCGACCGCTGCGAGTGCGCCCGTGGCGCGCTCGCAGCTCCGGGGTCCCGTCCTCATCGGCGAGGGCAGCGTGATCGAGGATTCCGAGATCTGGACGAGCGTTGTCGGCGCGGGCGCCTCGGTGCGGGGCGCACGCCTCGAGCGCTGCGTGGTGCTGCCGGGCGCGGTCCTCGAGGGCGGCTCGTACTGCGACGTCGTGATCACAGCTGCAGGCGAGACCGGCGGACGTGGCGCGCTGGCCGGGGCCGGCGGTCGCGCCTCCCAGGCTCGCGGGTTCGAGTCCTAACGCCGCCCGAACCGCGGCAGACGGAAGCCACCGCGAGCGCGCAGCGCTTCGATGCGCTGTTCGACGGGGCCGCTCTCCCCCATGAGCAACGAACGACGCCAGTCGCGCAGCGAGGGCGTGCGTCCGTCCTTCAGTCGATCGGGCGGACGGAAGCGCTCGAAGGGTCGCCACGCGTCCTTGCCGCGGGGCGTCCGCTCGCGCACCTCGAGGCCGGCGGCCTGCACGAGGACCACGCCGGCCGCCACGTCCCAGATCCCCGGCGCGAAGAACGACGCCGAGTTGAACGCGCCCGCGGCGACGAGCGCGCACTCCATGGCGGCCGATCCGGTGACGCGGTGATCCCAGCCCGGCATCGAGGCCGACGCCCCGCCCGGCGCGGCCGCCAGTCGTCGACGCAGCCCCTCGCGCGCCACCCGATCGAATGCGATGCCCTCGAATGAGAGCGGTCCTCCCAGGCGTGCGTGGTAGACGCCCGGCCGCAAGAGCGGCCCGCTCGAGCACCAGATCGCGCCCGCCACCGGCCGGCCGTGCTGGAGCACGCCGATCGAGCACGCCACGAACGGGAACCCGTTGAGGAAGTTCGAGGTGCCGTCGACCGGGTCGATCACCCAGAGGTACTCGACGCCGGCGCGAGCGGGGACATCCATCTCCTCGCCGATGACGCCGTGCGCGGGGAAGCGCGCGGCGATCCGGCCGCGCACGAGCTCCTCGATGGACCGGTCGAGCTCGGAGACGGGATCGCGAGGCGCGCGCCGGCCCGTGCCCTCCGACTTGTAATCGATCGTCAGCGTGCGGCCGAGGCCCGCCTCGATCTCCGCGCCGCCCAGACGAGCCAGCTCGAGCGCGGTCTCTTCGATGTCGGCAAGCAACGCCGAGGGCGGTTCGGAGAACAGCTCGAGTTGCGGCACGGCCATCAAACGCTCGTCAAACCGGTGTGCCGAAGTCGGTCAGCACCGTGAGCAGGCGGCCCTGGTTGGAGAGGATCAGGCTCGCACGCTGGTTCCACGCGCTCACCACCTCCGGCGGCGGGTCGAGCTCGGCGCTGGGCCGCGAGTAGCGATGCCAGTCTGAGAGCGAGCGGAAGGCGAAGAGCGTGACGACCTCGTCCGCGGTGTGCAGCGGATCCTGCCCGAACGCGACCAGCCGTCCGCCCATCCGCTCGAGCCACGGCCAGACCTCCAGGGAGAGCCGGCGGAACTCGGAGAGCGTGCCCGGCCGCAGCAGGTACGTGCGTTCCGACACGACCGAGCCGAGTCCGAAGGTGGGCGGACGCGAGGCGGCGGGACCATCAGCGGTGCGGCGGTGCACGTCGAGCCTCGACACACCCTCGTCCACCTCGAGCAGGCGCGAGCTGGTGCTGCTGACGAGGGCGCCGCGAGCGCTCGACTGGTCGAGCAGCGGGGCGACCAGCGGCCCGATCACCGGGTCCGCGTAGTAGGTGCCCGGCCCTCGAGGCCCCTCGCGACGGGTGGCTTCCCAGTGCGCGAGGTCCTCGTACGCGGTGTGCGTCAGGACGCCGCCGTCGTCGGCGCCAAACTCCCAGCGACCGTACGCGACCATCTTTGCGCCGAACTCGAGGAAAGCGGGCCAGACGCCCTCGCGGCTCTGGCGTTCGAACTCGGTGCGGTCCGCACGCCCGACTCGAAACTCACGCTGGACGAGGATGGTCACGCGTCGCCTCCTGCATCGAGGATACGGCGGGGCGCCGTCGGGCGTCCCGCCGTTCCAACCGCAGGGACGAGCGCTACGCCGTCGCCTCCGCCAGCCCTCGGCGGCGCAACTCGCCCTCGAGGTTGAGCGGGCGCGTGCCGAACCCCCGCGTGGCCCACTCCTCGCGAGGCACGAGCCAGAACACCTCGAACTCGTTCCCGTCCGGGTCGCGGCCGTAGAGGCTCAGGCTCGAGCCGTGATCGGCCTCGCCGGTCATGGCCCCGGCCTCGAGGAGGGCGAGGCGCGCCTCGGCAAGCTCCGGCAGGGCATCGACCTGCCACGCGAGGTGGTAGAGACCCACCTGGCGGCCACCGCTCGGGCCGGGTGCGTTGACGCCGATCCCGAACAGACCGAGGTCGTGGTGGTTCTCGGAGCCTGACGCCCTCAGGAAGATGGCCTGCGGTCCCATCTCCTCGACGACCGTGAACCCGAGGACGTCGCGGTAGAACGCGAGCGCGACCTGCGCGTCGCGCACGTACAGGACGGCGTGATTCAGGCGCGCAATCTTGAACATCAAACCACTCCGTTCGGTTCGACCGGTGCGGGCCGGTCCGAGGTCACGCGGCGACGGCCGCGGCCTCGACCACCTCGGCGGCGATGTGGAGCTTGATCTTGCGGCTCACGAGGAAGCCGCCTGCCTCGAGAGCCACGTTCCACGACAGGCCCCAGTCCTCGCGGTCGATCTCCGCCTCGAGGTCGAAGCCCAGGGAGCGGCCGCCCCACGGGCCGGCGACGGGCCCGGCGAATTCACCCTTGAGCGTGACGGGCCTCGTCACGTCCTTGATCGTGAGGTCGCCGCGGATCTCGATGTCGTCGCCCTTGCGAGTGACGCGCGTGCTCTCGAACCGCATCTCGGGGTAGCGCTCAACATCGAAGAAGTCGGCGCTCCGCAGGTGTGCATCGCGATCCGCCGCGTCGGTCGTGACGCTGGCCGTCCTGATGCGCGCGACGACGCGGGAAGCATCCGGGTTTGCGTCATCGATGTGGATGTCGGCCTCGACATCGGTGAAGCGCCCTCGGACTCTCGACACCATCAGGTGCCGAGCCGAGAAGCCAACCTCGAGGTGGGTGGGGTCCAGGTTCCATGCCATCTGTACAATTCCTTCCATGAGCCATCGCGTCGGGTCAGCTGTTGTCGCCGGTCGCGTCTACTAACCTCTAGTAAGTAACTCTACTCGGGTTGGTTACGATTGACAAGTGGCTTACGAGGAATAAGATAAGCGCAATGGCACTCGTTACACCGATGACCGAGGACCAGTTCGCGCAGTTCTGCCCGTACTACCACGAGGCCGTGGAGCTGATCGGGCGGCGCTGGGCGGGCGTGATCGTGCGCGCGCTCCTCGGCGGTGCGTGCCGCTTCAGCGACATCGCGCGCGCGGTGCCCGACCTGAGCGACCGGCTGCTCTCTGAGCGACTGAAGGAGCTCGAAGCGGCAGGGGTGATCGACCGGTCGGTGGTGCCCGAGACGCCGGTACGCGTCGAGTACCGCCTCACCGCGAAGGGCCGGGAGCTCGCGCCCATCGTCGAGGCGATCTCGATCTGGGCCGACCACTGGCTCGCACCGCCGGAGCACGCCTCCGAGGTGGGTCCCGCCGAGGCGCCTGCCGTCTCGACCGAACACGCGGCCCCCTGACCTCGTGGCGCG
>JAXLWY010000044.1:0-4974 GCA_046328255.1 Dehalococcoidia bacterium
ACGTGACAAGGCGATCCGAGCCGCGGTACACGCCGATCGCGATGCTGGTATTGCCAACGTCGATTGCGAGGAGCAAGCCAGGCTCGTTCACGGCGCCCTCCTACGCAACGCACCCGTCCGGTCGGCCGATTATACGGATCGTTGGTGCGTCCCGGACCCCGACGAGTCCCTGACAGCCGGAATTGAAAACGCCACAAAGACTCCACATAACAGCCTTGATCGGGGATGGGGCCCGCGGTAACTTCCGCCAGCACTCCGGGGAACGCAATTGCGGCGCGCGCCTCGGACAGGGACCGCGAGTTTCCATCCTCGTTGACGCTCTTGCGGCGATGTCGTGCGGACACGTGTAGTGTGCGCGTGCCCTCGTGCGCGGTCACGAGTGGTTGCTCACTGTCCGACTGCGGCGGCGGGGGGCCGATTTGGACCGAGATGCGGGCGTACTCTGGCAGGACGCGCTTCGGCACCTTGCCCAACATGTCTCAAGACCGAACTTCGCCACCTGGCTCGAGGGCACCGAGGGCCTTCGCGCGGACGACGATGCGCTGATCGTCGGCACTCGGTCCGAGTTCGTGACCGAGTGGCTGCAGAAGCGCCTTCGACCGCTCATCGTTCGAACGATCACGGACCTGGCCGGAGAACCATTGGACGTACGATTCGAGCCGCTGCGTGCCGTCATCGACACCAGCCCGGCGCGTCGCACGCAGGCGTCCACCGAAGAGCACGTCAGTCCCGCCCGCCCCCGCCTCCGCGAGCGCTACACCTTCGACACCTTCGTGGTGGGGCCGGGAAACCGGCTTGCCTCGGCGGCGGCGCACGGAGTCGCCCGCTCGCCCGGCACGCTCTACAACCCGCTCTTCCTCTACGGAGAGGCAGGGCTGGGCAAGACGCACCTGCTGCACGCGATCGGTCACGAATGCGTCGGCAAGGGCCTGAGCGTGCTCTACACCTCGGCCGAGCAGTTCACGAATCAGCTCATCACTGCCATCCAGCAGCGCACGACCGATGAGTTCCGCCAGCGCTATCGCTCGGTGGACGTGCTGCTGATCGATGACATCCAGTTCATCGCCGGCAAGGAACAGACCCAGACCGAGTTCTTCCATACCTTCAACGACCTGCACCAGTCGCAGCGGCAGCTCGTCATCACCTCGGACAAGAGCCCGGCGCTGATCCCGAACCTCGAGGATCGCCTGCGCACGCGTTTCTGAGTGGGGTATGACATCTGCGCCCGACCTGGTGACCCGCATCGCGATCCTGCGCACGAAGGCCGAGGAGCAGCACGCGATCGTCCCCGACGCCGTGCTGCAGATGATCGCCGGCCGCTTCACGAAAGCACATCCGGGTTTCTCGAGGGGTCGCTCACGCGCGTTCCTCGCCTACTCGCGACTGACGGGGGAGCCCTCGGGCCTGACTCCGTCCAGTCTGCGGTTGCGTCGCTGCAGTCGAATGAGCCTCGACTGCCACCCTCCGGAACTCGTCATCGAGGTGGTGTGCCGGTATTTTGCACTCGATCGCGACGCCCTGCTGTCGAAGAGTCGCGACAGCGCGTGGCGTGGCCTGCGCCAGCTCGCGATGTACCTGATGCGCGAGCCTGGCACATCGCTCCCTGATGGAGATTGGCGCGGCCTCGGCGGGCGCGATCACTCCACGGTGCACCACGGCTGGCGCAAGATGGAACGCTCGCTCGCGATCGACCCCGAAACGAAGCGCGACGTCTCTAGCCTGCGCGAGATGATCGAGCAGTCCTGCCGCGTCGCCTGACCCCCTCGCGCAACGTCTAGCCCGACCGCGTCGCCTCGAGGTGCCGCGGTCGAACTGCTGGAGACACCTCGGCACCAGGTTATGCGTGTAGGCGCGTGCGTAATTCCCTCGACGAACCGTGCGCAACTGGCCCCTGCGTGTGGGAAATCGAGGGTGCCCAGGCAAGTCCGCGTTGGATGGCAGTCGGTCCAGTACGCCGACCTACCGAGTTGTCCCGCGGCAGCACCGCCATCCACGCCGATCGGCGTTCTCTGAGTACGATCTCCACAGCATCGCTCGAATCTGGGATAGCTTTGCCATCACCAGCATCCACGGCACTACTACTGCGGTGATCCAGCCGGTACTGCTCAGGAATTCCAGTTGAATGTTTCCCGGTCCTCCCCAGCCCACATGTGGACATCGGTGCGCCAGTGATCGATCACGTCGAGTTCACGGTCGTGGCCGGACGCGGTGGCGATGGGGCTGCGATGCCCCGTCGCGAGAAGTTCGTGCCGCGCGGCGGTCCAGATGGCGGCGACGGAGGCCGCGGCGGGAACGTCGTGCTGGTCGCGACACGGTCGCTCTCCACACCCGCGACTTCCATCAAGGGGACGTGCATCGGGCCGAAGATGGGGAAGCCGGGCGGCTCGAACCGCAAGAAGGGCGCTTCGGGCACCGACATCGAGTTGCGCGTCCCCGTCGGCCTTGATCGTGACCGCCCTCACCCCGGAGGGGGATCGCGAGCTCCTCGCTGACCTGTCGGTCGACGGCATGCAGGTCGTCTGCGCGAGGGGCGGTCGCGGCGGCTGGGGCAACGCGATCTGTCGGACCGACTGACAGGCGCCGCACTTCGCACAGCGGGGACAGGCAGGGCGCCTGCGTGAGCCGACCGTCGAGCCTGCTCCCGGCCGACGTGGGCCTCGTCGGATTGCCGAACGCGGGGAAGTCCACGCTCCTCCGCGCCGCCTGGTCGCGCGCGCAGCCGAAGGTTGGCGCGTATCCGTTCACCACGCTCGAGCCGGAACTCGGCGTGGTGAACCTGGGCTACGACAGCTTCGTCGCGGCCGCCATGCCGGGACTGATCGAGGGGGCGAGCCAGAGCCGGGTTGGCCATGAATTCCTGCGCCACATCGAGCGCACACGGGTGCTCGTGCACGTCCTCGACATGACCCGCGACGACCCGCTTGCCGATCGCCGCTGTTCGATCGACGCGGAGCTCGCCCGCTTCGGCCATGGTCTTGCGGAGAAGCCGCAGATCCGCGCTGAACAAGGTGGACGACGCCGACGCGCGGACGCAGGTGGAACTGCTCGACGAGGCGGGTGCGCTCCCGCGTCCATGGTCGCGGTGATCTCGGGGAGCGACCGGTGAGGGCACGCAGAGCCGGCACGCGCGGCTCTCGAGGCCGTGCAGGCCGCTCGCACCCGCGACGCAGCCGTCGAGCCACGGAGCTGCTCGTCCTCGAACCTCCGGCGCGCCGCGAGCGCTTTCGCCTGTTTCCACGCGCGGACGGCAACTCCCTGTCAGACCGGTTCGACGCCCGAGTGGCTCGCCGAGACCATCGACGCCGAGCAGCACGACTCGCGATATGGCTTCGTTTGACCGCCTGGAAGCGCCTCGGGCTGGGACGCGCCTCGAGCGGCACGGCGTCAAACCCGGCGACCGCGTGCGCATCGGGAGCGTCGATTCGACGGGACGCCTGACGCCCTACGAGATCGGTGTCCTCGGCGGCACGTTTGATCCGCCACATCTCGGTCATCTGCGCCTCGCCGAGGTCGCGCGCGAGCACCTGAGGCTCGACGTGGTGGTCTTCGTGCCGGCCGGCAACCCGTACCGGAAAGCCGCTCAAAAAGGGACGCCCGCCCACCTGCGCGTGCGACTGCTCCGGGCAGCGCTCGAGGGGATGGCGTGGGCCGAGGTCAGCACGGTTGAGGTCGATACGCCGGGTCCGAGCTACAGCGATGAAACACTCGCGCTGTTGGCCGCGGCGCGGCCGGGGATCGACACCGGCTGGTGGTTCATTGCAGGCTCCGACGTGCTCGCGGATCTCCCGCACTGGCATGACCCGCGCCGGCTCGTCGAGCTCGCCCGCCTGGCGATCGCGCCTCGCGCGCCCGGGGGACGACACGTGCCCGCGGCGACGCTGCACGCCATTCCGGGCATCGAGGGGCGCATCGACTGGCTGCCGCTCTCGCCGCTGGACGTCTCGTCGACGGTGGTGCGCAACGGGATTGCAGCGGGCGATTCGAGTGCCGGTGTGCTCAATCCCCGTGTGCGGTCGCTCATCGAAGAGCTGGGCCTGTACCGCTGACACCGAGGGCGCGTCAGGGCTCGAAACGCTCGGTCGTCCACTGGAGTGGGTCGACGTTCACGCCCCAGACGAGCACTTCCCAGTGCAGGTGGGGCCCGGTCGAGAAGCCCGTGGAGCCGACCGTCGCGATTACCTGGCCCCGCGCGACCGTGTCACCCTCGCGCACGACCGCGCTTTCGAGGTGGTGGTAGCCGGACTTGATGCCGGCTCCGTGATCGATGACCACGCTCAGTCCGCGGATCGGCATCCGGACCACTGATGCCACCCGGCCATCCGCCGAGGCGTGCACCGGCGTGCCCGCGTCGGCGCCGATATCCATCCCCGAGTGAAAACCACCGACGGGGCCCCCATTGATCGAGCGCCCCTGTCCGAAGGCGGTCGTCTGCGCACCGGCGACGGGCACCGTGAAGAGGCCGTTCCAGCGTTTCCCCGGGTCGAAGCTCGCGAATTGAGCGGAGCGGATGGCGAGCTCGGTGGCGGCGGCATCCTCGGTCAGGACTGCGCCTACCTCGTCCGTCACGTCCAGGTGATCGACGGGTCGCTGGACGGCGGCGAAGAGCAGGGGCGAGGTGGCGGTCCCGAGCAGCGCACCGGTTGACGAGAGCGCGCTGACGCGCAGCGTCCGAGGCCCGGTCGGGGCATCGACGGGCACGCCGACGATCCCCCAGAAGCGATCGGGCGCGGCAATCAGGTTGTACTTTGCACGATCCAACTCCACCGTAACGCTGGCCGCGCCCGCCGCGAACGCACGCACCTCGAAGGACTCACCGACGCCCACCGCGGGCGGCGCCATGACGAAGGGCGTGATCGCGCCGGGCGTCGCCGTGCCCGGCGTCCCCGTGTTCGGGGTCGTTGTCAGCGTCGGCACGGGGGTGCTCGAGGGCGGCGGTGGTGCCGACTTCGGTTCGACCAGCACGGGGCTGGCCGT
>JAXLWY010000045.1:0-4891 GCA_046328255.1 Dehalococcoidia bacterium
GGCAATCGCCGCAGGTGACGCTCGACTTCGGTGGGGCCATGCGACGTCTGGAGCGCGCCAATCGTCTCGTCACGCCGGCGATCCAGTACGGAGCGCCCGTGCTCGGGCGCCGCTCCCATCGCCTCGAGGACGCGCAGATACAGCGTCCGTAGCAGCGCATCGCGCCACGCGGTGGGTCCCTCGGGGGACAGTGCCCGCGCGGAAGCCACCGACACGACATACAGGAGGTGCAGTGTCTGCTCGTCCCCGACCGTACTCGCCACCTCGTCGATCACGGCGGGGTCCGCGATGTCGCGACGGCTCGCGACGGCAGCGAGCAGCCCGTGCTGTTCAACCACTGTGCCGAGCCGTCGAGCAGCTTCGTCGTCGAGCCCTGCCCGTGCCGCGAATCGCTCGGCGATCACTGCTCCGGCGCGCCCGGCCTCCTCGAGATGCGACTCGCCGATCCCGTGCAGCAGCGCCGCGAGCGGCAGTTCGTCCGGGTGCTTCAGTTCGCCAGCCACCATGCGAGCACCGCTCCCGTCCTCCGAGTCGGCGAGGGCGCGCGCGACCTCGAACGCCGTGCGCCTGAGATGGACGTCCACGGGATAACGACGCAGTGAGTCGGGATGCGACATCCCGCGCACGTCGCGCCACTCCGGCAGGAGCCGCTCGACCCACGGCACCGATGGCAGCGGCTCGAGGGCTCCCGGCTGTTCGGGTGAGCGCAGCACGGCCAGCAGTCGATCGAGGTCACTCGCCTCGCTCTCGACGGTTGGTGCCGGTGCGCCGAAGGGTTGCCAGTCGAAGACCGCACGCGCGACCCGACGCCACCTCGGCTCGATCTCCAGGAGCGCGGCCAGCGCCTCGTCGATGCGCCGCATTGCGAGCAGTGCCTCGCGCCGACGTGGCGCCGCCGCCCCTCCGATGCGGGCGCGCAGCAGGACTTCCCGTTCCGGCGCGAGCGCCGCGGCCCGCTCCTCATCGAGGAGTCGCACGGCGGTGAGCGCCTGCAGTCCCCCCCGCCCCGTGAGGTGGTCCGCATCGAGTAGCTGCCAGGGTTCGCGCGCCACGTGTGCCCGGTAGCGCTGCTGCAGAGTGGACCGTTGCGACCGTCTAGCCCGGAGGCGCGCGCCATCACGCGCGGCCTCGAGGCGAGCGAACGTCTCACGATCGCCCGCGACGAGTCGCGCGTCCAGCAGCTCGATCAGCGTGTCGACGTCGGCTCGCGCCTGCCGGGCGACCGAATCGACCAACGAGGTGGCCACCCGCGGGCGAAGGTCCGTCGCTTGAACCAACTGTTCGACCGCGGCGGCGTGAGATGCAGCGGACGAGCCGCCGACAAGGAGGACGGCCGCTTCGTCGCCCGGCAGGAGTTCCCGCCGGCCGTACGCGCCGAGGGCTACCACGCTGACGCCACGGGTCGGCCACTCCGCCGCTGCGACGAGCACACGCGTGTCGAGCGCTTCGCTCGCCCGCTGCCAGGAGGCGCGCGCGCTCGCTCCGACGTCCGGAGCCGTGTAGGTGCCGGGCTCAGTCTCGCGCCGTGCCGCGTTCGTCACGCTCGCCGCCCATCCTCGCGGAGACCGTAACGCGGGCCTGTTTCGACGGAGCAACGAGGATGTTTCCACGGCGTTGCGAGGCGTGTCCGGCGGCACCGGCAGAGGCGGCGGCGCGGGCGGACGTGTGCTCGCCCGGTGTGCTGGCGCACGGACGTTCCGCGACCTCCGAGGGTGCGGCTCAGGGTCCTCGTGAGCCGTCGCGGCTCCGCAGATTCAGCGTGGGTTGCGGAGGGAGAAGCGCTCTCCGCCTCGGACCCCTGCCACCTCGTAGATCTGACGCACGGTCAGGTCTTCGTCGTCTCAGGCCTCGGCAAGGCGCCTGATGGCACCCAGGTCGCCGCGGCTGATGTCGGCGACCGGCGTGCCGTTGAGGCGCGACAGCCATCCGACGAGGGTGCGGCGGGTTCGACCGAGCACGCCATCCGCGGACCGGCGCGCGCCGCGCACGCCCTGGTGCGTGGAGTGGCCCCGTCCATCGCCTCGGCGGCGTGCGCCATGCGGACCTCCCGGTTCGATCCGTCCGTTGCACTATAGATGATCGGCGGAATGGCAAGCGTGGTGAACGAAGCCCGCGTCCGACGCGGCACCACGTTCGTGACGCGGAGATATACTCGGGCGGCTCGGCGCGGATGCCGGGCACGGTGTGGAGGTTCTCGTATGCCCACGGCCCAGGCGAACGGCGTCGATCTCTGTTACGAGCTCAGCGGCGATGGCCCGAACACCATCGTCTGGATCCATGGCATCGGCGGGAACCACGTGACGTGGAACGACATCACGCCGGACGTGCCCGGATTCCGGCACCTCGCCTTCTGCGTGCGCGGGCACGGCGACTCCGGCCGCCCGCCCGGGCCGTACAACCTCGAGCTGTGGGCGCAGGACGGCGCGGCGCTCATGGATGAGCTGGGCATCGAGCAGGCCATCATCGCCGGGCACTCGATGGGTGGCGCTATCGCCCAGCGGATGGTCATCGACTATCCCGAGAAGGCGAAGGGGCTCTTCCTGCTGTCCACGTCGAGTCGCGTCGCTGCGGCTGCCGAGGCGGGCTGGCTCAAGCGCGCCGACGAGGTGGAGGCCGAGAATCCAGCGCTTGCCGCCGCCAATCGCGCTGTCTCGAAATACAACATGGACGAGGAGATCAAGGGCATCCACGTGCCCACCCTGATCATCGTCGGGGACAAGGATACGACGACGCCCGCGGGTGGCTCCGTGATCATGTCGCGCTGCATCGAGGACGCCGAGCTCGAGATCTTCCCCGGCATCGGCCACATGCCGCTGCGCGAGGAGCCGAAGTCGATGGTGCGCCTCAACCGCTGGCTGGACGGCTTCCGCTAGTCCGAGGCTCCGGCCGGACGGAGGGTTCGATGACGCGCATCCTGCTGCTGATCCCGAGCACCTCCTATCGCGCCGAGGACTTCCTCGACGCGGCACGGGAATTCGGTGTGGACGTCGTGGTCGGCTCCGACCAGCGCCCGGTGCTGGAACACGTCGCGCCGGGACGCTCGCTCTGGGTCGACATGCAGGACCCCGAGCACGGGGCTGCCGAGGCCGTGGCGTTCGCGCGGGAGTACCCCCTCGACGCCGTCGTGCCCGTGGACGACGTCGGGACACTGCTCGCGGCGCGCGCCGCGTCGCGCCTCGGGCTGCCGCACAACCCGTTCGAGGCGGTGGAGGCCACGCGCGACAAGTCGTTGCTGCGCCGCCGCCTCGAGGCCGGCGGGCTGCCGTCGCCCCCGTACTTCGAGGTGCGACTCGACGCCGACGTGAACGAGGCGGCCGCGCGCGCGCCGTATCCCTGTGTGCTGAAGCCCCTCGCGCTCTCGGCGAGCCGGGGCGTGATCCGGGCGAACACGCCCGAGGAGTTCCGCGCCGCCTTCGAGCGCATCCGCCGGCTGCTCATCGACCCTGCCGTCGCCGCCGACTGCGGTCCGACGGCCGATCGCCTGCTGGTTGAAGGCTTCGTCCCCGGCATCGAGGTGGCTGTCGAAGGCTTGCTGACGGATGGGCGACTCATCACGCTGGCGATCTTCGATAAGCCCGATCCGCTCGAAGGGCCCTTCTTCGAGGAGACGATCTACGTGACGCCCTCGCGCCTGGGTGAGGCCGAGCAGCAGGCCGTCATCGAGGCGACACGACGCTCGGCGTTCGCGCTCGGGCTGGTCGACGGGCCGATCCACGCCGAACTGCGCCTCAACGCCGAGGGCGCGTGGCCCATCGATGTGGCGGCGCGCTCCATCGGCGGCCTCTGCGCGCGCACGCTCTCGTTCGGCACCGGCATGTCCCTTGAGGAGATCATCCTGCGCCATGCCACACGCGCGGAGGTGCCGAGCTTTGACCGTGAGTCACAGGCAGCCGGCGTGATGATGCTGCCGATTCCCGCCGCCGGCATCCTCGCGAAGGTGGAGGGGATCGAGGCAGCCGAGGCGGTGCCGGGCATCGAGTCGGTGACGATGACGATTCGGACCGGCGAGCGCGTGATCCCGCTTCCCGAGGGTGGCGAGTACCTCGGGTTCATGTTCGCCCACGCGCCCACGCCCGCGGAGGTGGAAGCCGCGCTGCGCCGCGCGCACGCGCTGCTGCGCTTCACCATCGAGTAGCCGCTAGTAGGGCGCGGGTCCGCGGCTTGCCCGGGCCTACGTCTTCAAAGGCCTACTTCTTCGATGGCTTGTAGTACGGGTTCTCGCCCGAGGCGTGGTCGGTCGTGTCGCGGACCTCGGAGATCTCGGGGACATACTCGAGTACCGCCGCCTCGATCCCCTGCTTCAGGGTCACGTTGGCCATGTTGCAGCCCTGGCAGCCACCGCCCAGCTCGACGTAAGCGATCGACCCCACGACCTCGATCAGGTTCACCATCCCACCGTGGCTTGCGATCTGCGGGTTGATCGCGTTGTCGAACAGATCCTGGATGCGAATCGACACGTCGTCGCGCCACAGCGGGTTCGGATTCTGAAAGGTGAACCGGCCCCCGATGCCGGACTCGTTCGCCTCGAAGTCGACCGAGACCCCGTTCAGGTACTCGATATTGCGTGCCTCGAGGTAGGTGGCAAGGCCGTCCACCTCGACGACCGCGTCGCCCTCGGGGAGCGCGTCATGCAGCACGAGGGCAAAGCCATGCTGGAACCCGTCGGGGCCGCGACCGGCGACGGTCACGCGCACCCCGGCCACACGATCGCCCTGGGCCGCGAGCACCTCGCGAACCTTGGCCAGGGCGGCATCGCTGATCGAAATGGAGAGTTCAGGCGAAGCGCCCTCGGGGGCCTCGTCCTCAGTGTTGGCGTCATCGCTCATGGGGGTCACCTCCACCCGAGCGCGTTCGTTCGCTCCATATCCTATCGCGACCGGGAAGCGCGCTG
>JAXLWY010000046.1:0-3892 GCA_046328255.1 Dehalococcoidia bacterium
CGATCCGACCGCTGACCTCGTGCCGTGTCCTTCGGTTGCCTCCGCCGTCGAGGCGGTGCGCGCTCGCTCTGCAGACGCCGCCGTGTGCGCAATTGAGAACTCGATCGAGGGCGGCGTCACGGAGACCCTCGATCAGTTGCTGCAGGAGGACTTCGCGCTGCGTATCTGCGCGGAAGTCGTCCTCCCGATTCGTCACGCACTGGTGGGACCCGCCGGTCTCGACCCCCGCGATGCGAGCGTCGTCTATTCGCATCCACAGGCGCTTGCGCAGTGCCGGAGGCGCCTTGCGGAACTCGCACCATCGGCGCGGCCCGTCGCGGCGCTATCGACGGCGGCGGCCATCGAGTCGGCGCTGCAGGAGCCGCGAACGCTTGCCGTGAGCAACGCGCTGGCCGCCGCGCTCTACGGCGCCACCGTCTATGCGGACGACATTGCCGACGCGCCCGGCAACGAGACGCGGTTCGTCGTCATCGGTGCTGCCGACGCGCCCTCCAGCGGCGACGACAAGACGTCGATCGCGTTTACCACGCACCATGATCGCCCCGGCTCGCTCGTCGAGGTGCTGCGTGCGTTCTCGGAACGCGGGATCAACCTCACGCACATCGAAAGCCGCCCCACGAGGCGCCAGCTGGGGACCTACGTCTTCCTCGTCGACGTGCAGGGCCATCGCACGGACGAAGCCCTCGCGGCCGCCCTCGACGCTGTGCAGCGCGAGACACTCTGGCTGCGCGTGTTTGGCTCCTACCCACGCTGGCGGGGTCCGCAGGCGCCGGCGCTCGACGACTGACATGCCGGAGATCCCGGACCTCGAGGCGATCCGCGGGTTCCTCGAGCCGCGCCTGGCGGGCCACCTCGTGACACGGACCGAGGTGCGCTACCCGTGGCTCATCCGCTCCGAGGACAAGATGGAGAGCCTCGAGGGGCACGCGCTCGGCCCGATCGGCCGGTACGGGAAGTTCCTCCTGTTCACGGTCGATGACGGGCGACGGCTGGTCGTGAATCCGATGCTCACGGGACGGTTCCACTGGGCCGTGGCGGGCGAGCGAAAGCGCCCGGGCACGTGCGTCGTCCTCGGCTTCGACGATGGGAATGAGCTCCGATACTCGGACGCGCGCCGCATGGGACGCTGGTACCTCGTTCCGGCGGACGGACTCGACCTCATCCCGCAGTGGGCGTCGCTGGGCCCCGACGCCCTCGCGATCACCGAGGATGAGTTCCTCGCGGGATTGAAGAAGCATCGTGGCCAGGCGAAGAACGTGCTCACGAACCAGGAGTTCATGGCGGGGATCGGCAACGCCTACTCCGACGAGATCCTGTGGGAGGCGCGCATCCATCCGCACCGGCGCGTCGCCACGCTCGACGAGGAGCAGCGGCGCGGACTGTTCCTCGCGATGCACGCCGTGTTCGACTGGGCTCGCCCCATCCTCGAGGCCGAGGTGCGCGACGGCCTTTACCAGCGCAACGAGGAATGGCGCGACCACCTCCGCGTCCATCGCAAGGCCGAGCAGGCGTGCCCGCGGTGCGGTTCGACCATCCGCTCGCAGGTGCAGAGCAGCCGCGAAACCGATTACTGCCTGACGTGCCAGCCCCTTGCGCTCTAGGCGCGCCCCCCTCGACGAGCGCCCGGGCCGCTAGGCTCTTCGGGCGAACAAGGGCGGGGGCACCATGAAGGTCCTGGGCAAGGACATCGGCACGGCGCTCGACAAGCGCTACGAGGAAATCGAGCGCCGTCTCGGTATCGAGGCGGAGCGAACGCTCGTCGTCGAAGGCTTCGAGGGTGGCAGCATCTCGAATGTCGACTGGCTCGACGATCGCGTGCGACTCCTGGTGCACACGGGGGTCCCGCGCCACGCGCTGGCGCACGTCTTCGGGGTCGCCCTCGAGCACGTCCGCCAGCGGCTGGAGCGTTACCCGGACGTCGTGCGCCCGCCCGTGGACGACGACATCGAGGGTGGCGAGGTCGTTCGCCAGGCCCTGCGCGAGCTCGTGCTGGCACCCGAGGCCGAGATGCACCTCGAGGCGCTGCACCTGGACAACACGTGGGAAGTCGAGCAACGTCACCAGGGGATGAAGGAACTGTTGCGGGATCCCCCCGCGGACTGGAACGAGGCGGGCACCGTCGGGAACGACTTCATGTCCCTCCAGTACGCGCGCTTTGCGATGCAGCACCCAAAGGAGATGTGGGACGGGCTCCGCAAGACGATGGAGCAACGGCTTCCGCTCGCGTGCGAGCGCGGAGCGGCCGCCCTGAAGATCGTGAGGACCTATGGCTGGGGCGGCCCCGGGGCCTGCCTCGAGTCGCTCGTGGGGGTGCGCAACGAGCTCGAGCTCAAGGACATCGCGGCCATCGAGGACCGCCGAACCCGCGAGCTGACGTAGCTCGCGAATTCGGCGGGGAGGGCCGACCTGTCGGATTCCGCTCAGGTTGCCTCCTCAATCGGGGATGCGACGCGAGCGCGCTCCGACCTCCGCACCGAAGCCAGGACGGCGACCCCGAGGATCAGGGCGATCACCAGCAGCGACAGCAGCGGGGGCAGCTTGACGAGGTCGACGAGCAGCATCTTCGCGCCCACGAACACGAGGATCGCCGCCAGTGCGGGCTTGAGGTAGCGCAGGCCCTCGAGGTAACCGCCCAGCACGAAGTAGAGCGCCCGCAGTCCGAGGATCGCGAAGACGTTCGACGTGTAGACGATGAACGGATCGTTCGTGACGGCGAAGATCGCCGGAATCGAATCCACCGCGAAGACCAGGTCCGTCACCTCGATCAGCAACAGGACGACGAACAATGGTGTCGCGTAGAGGAGACCGTTCCGACGCGTCCAGAATCGTTGTCCGTCGTACGCGTCGGAGATCCTGATGAACCGCCGCGCAATTCGCAACACGGCACTCTGACGCGGGTCAGGGTGGCCGCTCTGGTCACGGAGGAATCGGAGCCCGGTGACGATCAGCAGCCCGCCGAACACGTAGATGACGGCGTGGAACCGCTCGAGGAGCACTGCTCCCACGAGGATCAGCGCGCCTCGCATCACCAGGGCGCCGAGGATGCCCCAGAACAGCACGCGGTGCTGGTACGCCACCGGCACGCCGAACGTCGAGAAGAGGAGCAGGAAGACGAAGACGTTGTCGACGGAGAGCGACTTCTCGATCAGGTAGCCGGTGGTCCACTCGAGCCCGCGCTCGAACCCGCTGATCCAGTACACGCCGGCGTTGAAGACGAGTGCGAGGCCAATCCAGACTGCGCTCCAGGCGAGTGCCTCGCGGCGCGACACCTCGTGGGCGTGGCGGTGGAACACGCCGAGGTCGATGGCGAGCAGCGCCAGGACCAGCGCGTTGAAGGCGATCCAGGGCCCCAGGCCCAGACCCGCCAGCACATCGAATGAGGAATCCAGGGACAAGCACACCTCCCGCGCGCGCAGCCTCGCGATGGCCACAGCCATTGCGAGGTCTCACACGCGAGAAGATCGAGGCGCCGCCTCGAAGTCCTCGCCGCCTGGCCCGGGGTTGCGAACCCGTATTGACGAGCCAGCCGCCGCCGCCCCAGGGCGGCAGGGAGTTACTCCCCTCGAACCCAACCATGGGAGCAGGCGCGGCGCGCCGGCGTCAAGCGAGCGCTACGACCGGGACTCGGTGTGCGCTCCGAGGAGGAATCGCAGAGCTGCCTCCCACCAGTCCGTCGTCGCGGGGCGATCAGAGGTCGCGGACGCGCTGGGATGAGCACGCAGGTCCGTGAGCAAGCGCTCTGCGTCGGCGAGTGAGTGCACTTCGGGGGGAGGCGGCGCACCGGGAGAGCGCACCGCCGCAGAGCCTGTCGGCCGGGCTGTGACGGGCCTCGGTGCCGACATTGCGCTGCCGATGGCGCCGCGCATCGCGTCCCAGAGCTGGGCAGGCGAGT
>JAXLWY010000047.1:0-2941 GCA_046328255.1 Dehalococcoidia bacterium
GAACGCGACCACCTCGACGGCGGGATCGTCGCGGAACACGACGTTGAAGTTGTGGAAGTCGCGGCCGGCGGCGCCCATGATGAGCACGCGCCGCACTCGGGGCTCGGGCATGCACAACCTCCTCGCCACTGAACGACCGTCGTCCAGGGAGCCGCGATGCTGACAGTGAAGACTACCGCCGCCCGCACATCGAGGAGCGCACGTTGCTGGTCGTGATCGCACTCGGCGGCAACGCGCTCGTGCAGCGGGGCGGCCCTCCAGGCCAGGTCGTGCAGCAGGCCAACGTCGATGCGGCGGCGCGCGCCATCGCGGAGATCGCTCGCGCGCATCGCGTGGTTGTGACGCACGGAAACGGACCCCAGGTCGGACTCCTCGCGCTGGCGCAGGGTGAGAGCGCGACGCTCGATGTGCTCGACTCGGAGACACAGGGGATGATCGGCTACCGCATCGAGGACGCGATCCGCGATGCGCTCCCCGGCGCGGAGGTGGCGACGCTGCTGACGCAGGTCGTCGTAGACCCGGACGATCCCGCCTTTGCGCGCCCGACCAAGCCGATCGGTCCGCTGTACTCGGAGCAGGAGGCGCGCGCCCTCGAGGCCGCACGCGGCTGGGCGTTCGCTCGCGACGGGGAGCGCTGGAGGCGAGTTGTGCCCTCGCCCGAGCCACGGCGCATCCTCGAACTCGAGGCCATTCGCCTCCTGAGCGAACACGGGGTGATGGTGATCTGCGCCGGCGGTGGAGGCATCCCGGTGGTCCCGGCCCGTGGAGGCTTCGCGGGCATCGAGGCGGTGATCGACAAGGACCTGACCAGCGCGCTGCTGGCGAGCGCCCTCGGGGCCGACGCCCTGCTGCTGCTCACCGACGTCGAGGCCGTGCAACTCGACTGGGGCACACCCGCGGCGCGACGGATCGTGCGCGCGAACCCCTCGTCACTGCGCGCGCTGCGGTTCGCCGAGGGTAGCATGGCCCCGAAGGTCGAGGCGGCGTGCCGTTTCGTCGAGGACACAGGCGGGCGCGCGGCGATCGGCAGGCTCGAGGACGGAGCGGCACTCCTCGAGGGACGCGCCGGAACGCTCGTGCAAGCGCGACGCCGCCGGCATCGAACTAGCGTAGCCATCGGACGGAAGGCGCCGGCGGTGCCCGGCTACGACCCTGCGGCGAGCGTGCCGTTCCGTAGAACCGCAGGTACTCCCGGATGCGCGACCAGTACGCGTCATCGTGCGCGCTCGACAGCACCTCGAACTGGTGCGGTACGCCCCCGCCGAGAAGCACGTCGTCGAGGGCAGCCGCCGCGGGTTGCCATGGATCCTGGTCTCCGACGTCGATCCAGATGCGCAGCGACCGCGCGATGTCGACGTGCCTCGACGAGGGCAAGGGGATCACGTGCCTCGAACGAGGCGCGATCGCCGAAGTAGGCAGGCGCGTCACCAAAGGTCCGCAGCGTCGGGCTGCAGGCGGCCTACGACGCCAAACTCGCCGGGAAGTTCATCGCGAGCTGGATCGCGCCGTGCGCACCCATCGATTGCCGCCGATCGCGCGGCACCCGGCGTGGCGATGGTCTCGAGGCGCCCGCCGACCTCTGCCACGAGGTCGCGCGCGACGTACGTGCCCCAGGCCGGGCCTCCGTCGACGTGGTCGACCAGTACCCGTCCTCGCCCTCGGGAAGCACGATGATCATCGGTGGTAGTTCACCCGCGATCAGCGCCGTCGCCGTGTCGATCAGGCCATAGCCGGTCCACTCCTCGAGATGGTTCCCGCCGAGCCCGTGCAGCATGTACAGCACGGGATAGCGCCGGGGCGAGGTCGGGTCATAGCCCGGCGGCAGGTAGACCGAGTACGGCATCTCGCGGCCGAGCGCGTTGCTCCAGAACGTGCGCTCGTGGAGGCCGGGACTGTCATCCGTGCTACCGAGGGCGCTCGAGACGGGAGGCCCGACGATGCTCGCCTCGTGGCCGACGCGTTCGGACGCCAGTGGCCCGCGCACCTCGGGCACCGCCAGGGCAATGAGCAGGAGCGACACGACCGCGAGCCGGAGGTATCGAGGTGCGAACGGCCGACCGGCTCCGGACAGCAACTGCTGTCGCATCACTCGCCGCCGGACAGCCTGCCGTCGCGGAAGGCCTGGCTGTAGAAGCGCAGATAGTCATCGACGTGGGCGTGCCAGTACGCCTCGTCGTGTCCGCCCGGCGCCTCGTGCCACTGGTGCACGATCCCCTGCGCAGTCAGCGAGCGGTGGAACGCCTCGGCTGCGCCGGACCACGGATCCGCATCTCCGATGTCGATGGCGATCACGAGCCGACGTGCGACGGCGGGATGACTCCGGACCAGGCTGACCGGGTCGTGGGCCTCGAAGTAGGTGCGGTCGCCGAAGAAGTCGAAGGCCTGCTCCTTCGTGCGGAGTGCCACGCTGTGCGCACCGGCGGTGCGGAACTCGTCGGGATTGTTGAGCGCGAGCTGCAGCGCGCCCTGCCCGCCCATCGACATGCCGCCGATCGCCCGGCCATCACGTGTGCCAACGGTTCGGTAGTTGCGATCGATCAGCGAAACGAGGTCGCTGCTGATGTAGGAACCGAACCGCGGTCCGCCCCCCGCGTGATTCATCCAGTACCCGCTCTCCCCGTCGGGGAGCACGATGATGAACGGCTCGATCTCCCCACGCCGCATCAGGTCGGCGGCCTGCTCGACGAGACCGGCGTGCATCCACTGCGAATGGTCTCCACCGAGGCCGTGGAGCATGTAGAGGACTGGGTAGCGTGCTCCGGGCTTCGAGTCGTACCCGGGGGGCAGGAAGACGGCGTATGCCATCTCGCGGCCCAGCGATGCACTGACGAAACTCGCCTCGACGGTGCGGGGCTCGCTAACGACCTCGCTCGGCGCGGACGAACCGAGCGAGATCGAGGCAGGCGCCGGAGCGACCGGCCTCGGGCGCTCGCTGCCGCGG
>JAXLWY010000048.1:0-2093 GCA_046328255.1 Dehalococcoidia bacterium
ACCAGGGACGACGGCCTGCGGGTGCTCTCGATGCTTGTGACGCCCGATGACCGGCCTGAGTCGACGGAGGCCGTGGCCATCGGGCTGCGCGCCGAGGTGCAGTTCACGCCGCTCGGCGATGGCCTCGCGCTGCCTCGGTTCAGGCTGTCGAACGAGCCGCCCGAGTCCACACCGTGGAGTCTCAAGGGCTGACGCTCTCGCCTCGAGGGTGCGCGTAGCATGCGGGGCGGATCGCATGACGGCCTGCCGGCACGTCCTGCGCGCCCACCTGATCGCCGACCTACACTGCTGGCCCGATCCCCCGCGGGAAGCACGCGGGAGCGGCACTCGAAGGAGTCGATGATGGCTGGTCTCGACGACATTCTCAGTGCCCTGCCGATCGACCAGATCGCTGCGCAGCTGGGCGTCGACCCGGCCGAGGCGCGGAGAGCGGTTGGCGAGGGCGGAGCGACGATTCTCACCGGGCTGCAACGCAACGCCGCAACGCCTGAAGGTGCGGCGGCCCTCGAGAGCGCTCTCGGGAGGCATGTCGTTGCGACGACCGATGCGCCTCGAGACCTGGATTCCATCGACGCGGCGGATGGACAGCGGATCCTCGGGCATATCTTCCACGGGCAGGAGCAGCAGGTAGCTCAAGGGCTGACCGACGCGCCCAGCACCGCCGGCGTCGACTTCGGCAGGCTCCTTCCCCTGCTGGCGCCCCTGGTCATGGGCCTGCTCGCGAACCAACGGCACGACGGTCAGGGACCCTCGCAGGGAGGCGGCGGACTCGAAGGCCTGCTCGGCGGGCTCCTTGGGGGAGCTGCCTCAGCCGGCTCCGGGTCGGGCGCCATCGACATCGGGGGATTGTTGGGCGGGCTCCTGGGGGGCAAGTCCTAGGGCTCACGGTCGGCTGTGAGGCATGTCTGCTACCCCGGGGCTCACAACCGCGCCCTCCCTTCGACGCCCGCCGCCTTTGCTGCCCGACACGCGCCCCCTCCGGACCACGACCGCACGAAACCGTGCCGTCGACCGGACTGACTTCGAGGCGCGTGACGGCGCCTCGAGGTGTCGTCGGGCCCCGGCATCTGGCGATGGCATTCGACCAGAGGCCGGCA
Source organism: Dehalococcoidia bacterium (assembly GCA_046328255.1). GTDB lineage: Bacteria > Chloroflexota > Dehalococcoidia > UBA2979 > UBA2979 > RBC038. Next base: position 1,098 of record JAXLWY010000048.1, read on the forward strand.
CTCTGATCCCGACCTCGGAGCGATGCTCCGCCGACTGCACTGCCGCCTCTGGCGACTGAACCCCGTCGGCTTCGGCGCGACGTTCGACAGCTCGCTGACGCCCGCCGCGCTCCCGGGCAGCGAATCCTGCCGGGGATGCTTCCATGTGCCATCGATCCGACCTCGGACTGAGCGAATACACATTCCGGTCGATGCCGCCGCGTTCTCGGGTCGCGAAGCTCCACAAAACGCGGACCCAGCGATCGAGGGCGCTCTCCCATGGTCATCCGTTTCGACGGCTCAAGTCCGTCCCCAACTTCGTGGCCCGGCGGCAGGTACGGCTCGGTGCGCACGGTCCTCCAGAATCCCGTCGCGTGGTCGAGCGCGAACAGTGTCTTCGGCGATGCGTACCGGCATCCCGAGTTTCCGGCCGTGATCACGCTCGACGGCGACGATCATCGCCGGATCCGCTCGGTGCTCGCGCCGCTGCTCGATCGGCAGGGGGTCGAGGCGCTCCGACGGCGACTGGCGCCAATAGCGAGACGTACGGTCGAGGACGCGCTCCGTCGAGCGCGGTTCGATGCCGTCGTCGATGTCGCCAGGCCCGTCGCAAGCGCAAGCGTCGAGGCGCTCCTCGGCGCGCGCGTTCCCTCGGAGTACCTGGGAGCGACCGCCGCGGTCGCGGCCGCGATGGGGGCGCAGGCGAATCTTGTTGGGACACCTCGTCTCGAAGCGTACGAGGCGGCGCTCGGCGAACTGCACGCGCTCTTCCTCGACTGGCTGCGCCGGCCTCCAAGTCGTGAGGGCGCAGCGGGCCTGTTTGCGTCGGCGGTGCGGGCTCATCGGATCACGGTGCGCGAGGCCGTGGCGAACCTTGTGTTGCTGTCGATCGCGGGTTCCGAGACGACGATCGGATTGCTGGCGGGTGTCATCGTCCGTCTTGCGGCGGCGCATCCGCTGCACGAGCGGCTGCGCCGGCAGCGCGTCGCGCGAGTCCGCTTCATCGAGGAGGGCGCG
>JAXLWY010000049.1:0-1991 GCA_046328255.1 Dehalococcoidia bacterium
GAGCGCGGAAACGGGGGACCACTGTGCGAATCGTTGACGTGCGCGCGCGCGAGCTGCTCGACTCACGCGGCAACCCCACTGTCGAGGTCGATATCCAGCTCGAGGACGGCGCGCTCGGACGAGCCATCGTCCCCAGCGGCGCCTCCACCGGCGCGTACGAGGCCGTCGAGCTCCGCGACCGCGACCCCGAGCGCTACCTCGGCCGCGGCGTCCTCGAGGCCGTGCGCAACGTCGAGGAGCACCTCGCGCCGCTGCTCCTGGATCAGCCCGCCGACCGCCAGGCCGAGCTCGACCAGGCGATGATCGAGGCCGACGGCACGCCCAACAAGGCACGCCTCGGCGCGAACGCCATCCTCGGATGCTCCATGGCCATCGCGAGGGCCGCCGCGAACTCGATCGGCATCCCGCTCTATCGCTACCTCGGCGGCGCAGACGCGCGCGTGCTCCCGGTCCCCATGTGCAACGTCCTCAACGGCGGCGCGCACGCCGCCAACTCCACCGACTTCCAGGAGTTCATGCTCGTCCCCGTCGGCGCGCCCACCTTCCGCGAGGGCCTGCGCTGGGCCGCCGAGACCTACCACGTCCTGCGTCGCGTGCTGACCGAGCGCGGCATGCCCACCACCGTCGGCGACGAGGGCGGCTTCGCGCCCTCGCTCGGCTCCAACCGCGAGGCGATGGACCTCCTGATCGCGGCCATCGAGGGCACCGGCCGCCGACCCGGTGACGAGATCGCGATCGCGCTCGACCCCGCCACCTCGGAGCTGTTCGACGCCGGCACGTACAGCCTCGCGCGTGAGGGTCGCACCGTGGACTCCGCCGGCCTGGCCGGCCTCTGGACCGAATGGGCCGACGCCTACCCGATCATCTCGATCGAGGACGGCATGGCCGAGGACGACTGGGCCGGCTGGGGCGAGCTCACGCGCCGCCTCGGCGGGCGGGTCCAGCTGGTGGGCGACGACCTCTTCGTCACCAACGTCGAGCGCCTCGCGCGCGGCATCGAGGAGCGCGCCGCCAACGCGATCCTGATCAAGGTCAACCAGATCGGCACGCTCACCGAGACCTTCGAGGCGATCCGGATGGCGAAGCATGCCGGCTGGAACGCCGTCATCTCCCACCGCTCGGGCGAGACCGAGGACACCTTCATCTCGCACCTCGCGGTGGCCACGGGCGTGGGCCAGATCAAGACCGGCAGCCTCGCGAGGACCGACCGCACCGCGAAGTACAACGAGCTCCTCCGCATCGAGGAGGAACTCGGCTCCGCCGCCTTCTATCCCGGGCGCTCTGCCTTCGACTAGCCGTAGCCGCCCAAGACGAGCGCGCCCTCGAGGTATGAACCGTGGACACGCCGCCAGTCATCATCCTCGTTCGCCACGCCCAGTCGGAGCACCACATCCGGGGACTGACGGGCGGATGGACGGCGTCGCCCCTCACGGCGCTCGGGCACCAGCAGGCAGGACTGGTCGCCGCGCGCCTCCGCAGGGAACTCGGAAACGTGGCCCCCGTGGTGTACACAAGCGACCTGCCTCGCAGCCGCCAGACTGCCGAGCACATCGCGGCGGCGTTCGAGGTCGCGCCGCTCGACGACCTCCGCCTTCGCGAGCACAACAACGGCGCCGCCGTGGATCTCACGCTCACCGAGGCGCGAGCGCGCTTCCCTGGTGTCTACGAGCGACCGTGGGAACTCGACTTCAGACCCTTCGAGGGCGCCGAGACCGCGAGGGAGCTTTACGCGCGCGCGGCCGAATTCATGGATGGACTCCCCGTCGACGGTCCCCTGCCGATCGTCGTCTCGCACGGCGGCACGATCCGGCACCTGGTCGCGCGCTGGCTCGGCATCCCGCCGGAGGCGGTCGGCCAGGTTGACTTCGCGGCGCACACGACCGCGATCGCGGTCCTCCAGACGGGGCGCTTCGGGAGACGCGCCATCGAACGCATGAACGACATCGCGCACCTGGCAGGCGTCGAGGGCTGGGTCCCGCTTCCTGCGTCGA
>JAXLWY010000005.1:0-111689 GCA_046328255.1 Dehalococcoidia bacterium
GGCCACGTGCCGCCTCCCAGAACAAAGAGCCACAACATCATGGCTCCCCACACGGGGATGGCGACTGCCACCTCAGCACCGAAGACCGCCCCGGCCGCGCCGTACAGCGCCACGACCACGGGTCGCGGAAGCCGACGGCGCGGCATCGAGGGTTCGAGTCGAGCGTCTCGAGGGGAGCGCTACGCGTCGACGCGCGCGCTCGCGTTCCCCTGGACGACAGCCTCGCCCTTCTGGTTCACCGTCTCGAGCGCGAGGTCCACGAAATGCTGGCCGCCCTCCTCGCGCAGTGCCTCGACCGTGGCCTTCGCCGTGAGGGTGTCCCCGGGCCAGACCTGGCGCGAGAAGCGCACGCCGAACTTCGTCAGCCGGCCATCGCCCACCCAGTTCGTCAGCATCTTGCCGGTCAGGCCCATCGAGAGCATGCCGTGCGCAAAGGCGGTCGGGTATCCAGCCACTTCCTTCGAGTACGTCTCGTCGGTGTGCAACGGGTTGTAGTCGCCCGACGCCCCCGCGTACTGCACGATCTGCGTGCGGGTCAGGTTGTCGACGACCACTTCCTCGTGGGTCTGGCCCACCGCCAGCTGGCTCGCCTTGAGTGCCATCGAGGTGCTCCCTTCCCGCTCTACTGCTCGACCGGACGCGAGGTCTGGACGCCAACCGAGCGAGCGGTGATGACCAGCTCGCCCTTCTGATCGCGGTACTCGGTGATGGTCTCGCGGAACGTCATCTTGCCCGCGCGACGGCCCTCGCGCTCCCACGTCTCGCCGGGCCTCGAGGTGGCCGTCAGCACGTCACCCGGTCGCAGGTGGCGGTGGTACTCGTAGTGCTGCTCGGCGTGGAGCCCGGTGCCGCCCCCGCCGCCACCGGTCCGCACCACGCCCGTCGCCTCGCGGCCGGAGCCGAACCAGGGCTCGCCGATCTTCGGGCGCAGCCCGTAGTCGGGGTCGAACTGCGCGCTCGCCTGCACGAACGTCGGCGGCGCGACGATGCCGCCGGGCTCGGTGCCCTTGGCATAGTTCTCGTCGTAGTAGATCTGGTTCGCGTCACCCACCGCGCGCGCGAACAGCATGATGTGCCCGGCCTCGACCGGGAACCGCTCGACCGCCATGGTCCCTCCAGTGTTCCGATGTCTCAAGTGTGCGTCGAGGATGGTAGCGAGGCGCCCACCGCGACGTCAGTGCCCTCGGTCCGTCGTATCAGCGGCGCTCACGCACGCCATCGAGTGCACGGTCCCAGCCGGCCCAGACGGAGCGCGGCTCGCCGCCGGAGATCGCCTCGCGCGGGCCACGAGGTCCTCGACCTCGGCCTCGGTGAGCACGCGCTCCGGCTCGCAGCCGAAGGCGCAGCGCAGCGTCGTGGTCGCCCCGCCGAGGCGGCACGCGAGCGGCCGCAGATCGTAGGCGCCGCACCGCCCACTCCCCGCTCGAGGTAGGGGCACACCAGGTCGTCGCCACATGTTCGCTCACCGTGCGCCGACGTCCAGCCGCTCCCACTCGAGGGAACTCATCGTGATCGGTCCGCAGGTGTCGGCGCACAGTCCACGGCACGCCAGGCCCGGCAGCGAAGCGTACAGCGCCTCGAGAGCCTCGAGGGCGCACGCGATCGTAGTCGGCTCGGACGACCCGCTGTTCACGCGCCCGAGTGTAGGCCGACTAGGGTGGCGGGTGCCGGTACTCGATGTCCGCGCTCGACCGCACCACGTAGACGAGTCCGGGCTTCAGCACGTGGAGCGTGCTTACGGCCGCGGGCGCACCCGGGATCCACGTCCCCCACACTCCTGCCACGGAGTCGTACCCCGACACCGAGGTGATCTGGTCGAGCCCGGCCGCGCTCGTCACGGTGCCCTCGAGGGATGACCGCGCCGAACCGGCCCGCCGCAAATGCGCTCTCGACGCGAGACACCGGTCCACCCCAGTTGAGGTAGTTGAGCCCCGGCCCGAGCAGCACATCGCAGGCCCGGCCCATCGTGCCCGCGGGCACCGGCGGCGCACCGAACTCAGGACCGATGGTCACGAGGCCGAGCCAGCTCCGCCCGCCCGCGCCGGTTGCGAGGACGGCGACGCGGTCGTCTTTGCCTGCGCAGACGTACCCCTCGCCGACGATGCCGGTGAACGTCCCCGTCGCCGTGCTCGGGAATGTCGAGCGCGCTCCTCCGGGGAGCGTGAACTCGAGGCTGACCGGCTCGCCACACGCCGCGTCAGCTCCGACGCGAAGCGCGAGCGTGCCCGCGTGCGCGCCCACCACGTTCACGACGTTCACCGTGCAGGTCAGCGGCGTGGGCGGCGTCTGCGCCCGAGCGCCCTGGGGCGCGAGAGTTCCGAGGGCCACGACGGCCGCGAGCGCAATCGATGTGAGAATCGAGGGCTGGCGCATTGCGGTTCCTTCCGCCGGACGCGCTCACGGCGAGCGCGTCACCGCCGAGGGCCGGGCCCTGCCTCAGCGTCGCCGCAGCTTGGTGAGGCTGCGCAACGGCCGCGGCGGGTCCATCAGCCGCCCGCGGATCGTGTACGACACCTCGGCCACGTAGACATCGCCGTTGACGTCCACCGCCACCCCGTGGGGCTGCGATGAACTGTCCCGGCTCGCTGCCCTCCTCGGGGTCCCCGAACCGCCCGAGGAGCGTCCTCGGGTGAGTAGACGCTCAGGCGGTGACCGATGCCCGGCGCGCCCTCCATCAGTGCCACGCCGTTCAGCTCGCCGACGTAGACGTTGCAGATCCGGCCCCACCGTCAACCCGCAGGGCCGGTGCACGTTGTTCACACGTCGAGAAGCTTGCCGTCGAGGTCGAACACCTGGATCCGCAGCGCCTCGCGGTCCGCGACGTACAGCCGCTCGCCATCCAGCCCCAGGTTGTGAGGGACCATGAAGGAACCGGGATCGATGCCGGGCGCGCCCCAGGCGCCGAGGTGCTTGCCGTCCGGTGAGTAACGATGGATGCGCGCGTTGCCGTAGCCGTCGCTGATGTAGATCGTGCCGTCCGCCGTCACCGCCATGTCGGTGGGGCGGTTGAACGGCTCGCCGCTGAATCTCGGCGATGAGACCCCGGGCGTCCCGATGGTCATCACGAGCTCGCCCTCGGGCGTCCACTTCGTGATCGTGTGAGCGCCGTCGTCCGCGCAGTACACGTAGCCATCGGGCGCTGCGAGGATGGCGTGCGAGCGCTCGGTGAAGACGCCGGCGCCGAAGGTCCGCACGAACGCGCCTTCCCGTGAAAGCACGATCACGGGATTCGCTGTGTTCCGCGTCAGCAGGTAGACCGTGCCGTCGGGCGCCACGGAGACGCCGGGCGTCTCGTGGAGCGTCATCCCCGCGGGCAACTGCTCCCACGTGGGGAGCGCTTCGAAGGCAAGCGTGGGCACTGCCGTCGTCGTCACCGCCCGCTCCTCTCCTCGAGGCGGCGAGAGTGCGCCTCGAGCACCTGGATCGGCCGACCTTACCCCGGTTCCGACTCAGATCGGCCGACCCGCCTCCGGTTCCACTCAGACGGGCCGACCCGGCCTCCGGTTCCGGCCTACCGGCCGACCCGGCCTCCGGTCCCGGCCTAGACCGGCCGACCCGGCCTCCGGTTCCGGCCTAGACCGGCCGACCCGGCCTCCGGTTCCGGCCTAGACCGGCCGACCCGGCCTCCGGTTCCGGCCTAGACCGGCCGGAACAGCGGCACCGGGTAGTCCCCGGAGTCCTGCTTCTCGAACTCGACCTTCACGCGCTGGCCGATCTTGATGTCCTTCGTCGGGTCGGCAACGCCAATCACGTTGGACATCATACGGAACCCCTCGTCGAGGTCGATGTACGCCACGGCGTACGCCCCGAGGTCGGAGAAGGCAGGGTTCCGGTTCTGGCGGACGACCGAGTAGGTGTACACGGTGCCTTCGCCCTTGGACTGCTTCCACGCAAGATCGAGGCCGCCGCAGTGTGTGCAGATCATGCGCGGGTAGAACACCACGCCGTTGCAGGTGTTGCACTGCTGGTACAGCAGCTCACCACGCTTCGCGCCCTCCCAGAACGGCGCGCTGTTCGGCTCCGGAAACCGGGGCTGAGGTCGATTTGGCATTCGATTCACTCCCTCGATGGGAACGTCAACTCGATGTGGCTCGGCGGAACCGCCCTTCTGGGCTAGTCGCGCGCGAGGATGATGCTGCCGCCAGTGTGGTTCCCACCCAGGAAGCCGCCGTTGCCGTGCGCGATCGCCAGCTGCGCGTTCGCCACCTGCGAGGTCGACTCACCGCGGAGCTGTCGCACCGACTCCAGCAGCAGGAACAGCCCTCGCATGCCGGGGTGGTTGCTCGAGAGGCCGCCGCCGTCGGTGTTGAGCGCAGGCTTGAGCGCGCTGTCGAAGCGGAAGCGGTTGTTCTTCGCGAAGTCCTTGTACTCGCCCTTCTTGCAGAAGCCGAGGTCCTCGAGGATCGTCGCGACCGTGATCGTGAACGAGTCGTAGATCATCGCGAGGTCCAGCTCCTCGGGCTTGACCTGCGCCTCGCCGAAGGCAATCGGAGCGCTCTGCGCACCCGCCGAGACGGTGATGTCGCCGCCGTTCTCGCGGTACTTCGTCGCCTCGCCGGTCCCGATGATCCACACGGGCTTCTTCTTCGCACCGCGCGCCGCGGCCGCGCTCGCGATCACGAGGGCGCCACCGCCATCCGAGACCATGCAGCACTCGAGGAGCTTGAGCGGGTCCGCGATCACGCGGGAGTCGAGGACGTCCTGCACCGTGATCTCGCCCGTGCCCTGGAACTGCAGGTCCTGCATCGCCTTCACGGCCTCGGGGTTGCGCGTTGCGTGCAGGCGCGTGGAGACCGAGATCTCGGCAAGGTCGGCCGCGGTGGTGCCGTACTGGTGCATGTGGCGGTGCGCCACCATCGCGTAGTTCGCGATCAGGGTCTGGCCGAACGGGTCCTCCATGTTGCCCTGCCAGTTCGGGGCGCCGGCGCCCGTGGCGCCACCCGTCCCGATCGGCGTGCGGTTGGAGGCGGCCACCGACCCGTAGGAGAGGATCGCGACGTTCGCCTTGCCCGCGCGGATGTCGCGCAGCGCGTGCGCGGTCTGGAACTCGTACGACGAGCCCCCCACCTGCGTCGTGTCGATCACGGTGGGCTTCAGGTTGAGGTAGTGCGCCATCCCGAGGCCGCCACCACCCTCGCCGTCGTTCGTGTCGTAGATCGCGTCGACGTCGGTCAGCTTTAGCCCGGAGTCTTCGAGGGCTTTCGAGATCGACTCCGCCTTGATCTGCATCCCGGAGCGGCCCGGGGCCACTCGCAGCGGGTACTCGTGGATGCCGACGATCGCGGCGTCGCGTGCCTGGTTCGCCATTCTCTCCCCATTTCAGCAGGGTCCCGCCCGCAGGTGCGGATCGCCCCGCGCGTGAGTATCAGATTTCCGGCAACCGGGTCAACGAATCCGCCCCTGGAGGCAGCCCGCGCGCCCACTTCGCCGTTCGTGTTTGCGGGATCGAGGGCCGCCCGCTAGCGTGGCCAGATGCGAATCGGCCTGGTCAGTGACACGCATCTCCCCTCGCTCATGCGCTCCCTCGACGAGCTCGGCCCCCAGCTCGCCGAGTTCCTGAGCAGCGTCGACCTCATCCTGCACTCCGGCGACGTGGTGACCGCCTCGATCCTCGACTGGTGCGAGCAATTCGCGCCGCTCCTCGCCGCCCGCGGGAACCACGATGCCTTCGACGACCGGCGCATCGAAAAGGTGCAGGTGGTGGATGTCGAGGGCTATCGCATTGTCACCACGCACGACCTCCGCCCCGAGGATCGCCCGATCGAGATGATCATTGAGCGCGACTTCAGGGGCATGAACCCGGACATCATCGTCGGCGGCGACACGCACGTGGATCGCCTCGAGTTCCGCGACAACATCATCCTGATGAACTCGGGCAGCCCGAACATCCCCCACCACAAGGAGACGCGACTCGGCACAGTCGGTCTCCTCGAGGTCACTCGTAACCACGTCCACGCCGAGGTCATCCTGCTCGGTCAGACCGAGGGCTCTCCCAACCCCGGCACCCCTCGTCACATGGAGCTGTACGAGAAGCGGCTCGTCGCCGCCTCGCTGCGCGGCGAATCCGTCAGCATCCCGGACCCCGTCGACTAGCGTCGGGCCCCGTTTCGGTGCTCCGGGCGACGCTCGCGACGCGAGGAAGAGTCCCTCAGCGGGCTGGCTGCTGGGGGAGGCCGTGCGCACGTCCTCACAGTTCAACGATAGATGACACTCGGTCGTTCGCCACCCGCGACCACTCCCCGTTGGGGAGCGCGAGGCGCAGCCCTCGCCTGGAAAGTGTGGGCCGGCGAGGCCGCGCTACGCGGCATCCCCGCGCCGGAGGGGCGACAGCAGCTCCGAAGGGAGAGCGCAGCCCCGTGAGAGCGGCCGCCTACCCAGCCTCCTCGATGGTCGCCGACATCGAGCCCTTCGAGGTCGGGATGCGCCGGTCGGCGCCGAACGATTGCACCGCCTGCTGGTGCTCCGTGACCACCCCGAGTCCCGCCGTCTCGAGGATTGCGCGCCCCGTCGAGTCCACCACCGAGGCGAGCGCGAACGCCTTCTCGACGCCGTAGCCGAACACGGCCGCCAGCATCTCGATGACGTATGCGTACGTGTGCTGGTCATCGTCGAGCAGCACCAGGTGGTACCGCTTCGCCAGCTCTTCGGCCGTCTCCTCGGCATGCCCGATCTGCGGCTCGGCGATCCGAGGTCCCGTGGTCATCCGAGGCGCGGTCATGGCTTTCCCTGAGAACGGCCGGCGGAGCTTCGATTTAGAATGACACGACATGCCACGGCAGCGCCAACGCCTCCACGAACGGACCCGCCGATGACGAACGCAGACCGCGACGTCGATGTGGCCGTCGTCGGCGCCGGCGTCGTCGGCCTCGCGGTCGCCGCCGCCCTGGCGCGCACCCACTCGGTCGCGCTGATCGAGCGCCACCCGGGCATCGCCCGCGAGACGTCGTCGCACAACAGCCAGGTGGTGCACGCAGGCATTTACTACCCCACCGGCTCCCTCAAGCACCTGCTCTGCCTCGAGGGCCGCGCTCTTCTCTATGAGTGGTGTGCCGCCCGAGGCGTGCCCATCCGCCGCACCGGCAAGCTGATCGTCGCGACGCATCCCTCGGAGCTGCCTGGACTCGACGGCGTCTGGGAACAGGCCCGGCGCAACGGCGTCGAGGGGATGTCGCGCCTGACCGAGGCCGCCGCGCGCGCCCTCGAACCGGCGGTCCCCGCCGTCGGCGCACTGCACTCGGAGGCGACCGGCGCCGTGGACGCCTTCGCCTACGCGCGCTCCCTCGAGGCGACCGCGCGCGCCGATGGCGCCATGGTGGCGCTCGCCCACGAGGTCCGTGCCGCCTCGCGCGACGCCGAGTCGTTCACGCTCGAGCTCATCGGTCCCGATGGCGCCCCCGCGCGCCTGCGCTGCGCAGCGATCGTCAACGCCGCGGGTCACGGCGCCCCCGCGCTCGCCGCCTCGCTCGGCTACCCCCTCGATGGTGCTGAGGGCGTCCCCGCTCTGCGCCAGCGTCCGAACCAGGGTCGCTACTACGATGTCGCTCCCTCGGCCGCCCGCGCGGTCTCGCGGCACGTCTACCCGGTCCCGCACGGCACCCGCGACATGCCCGAGTTCATGCGCAGGGCGGGCGGCCTCGGCGTGCACCTCACCGTCGACATCGATGGCGGCGTCCACCTGGGACCCGACACGGAGTGGCTCGAGGAAGGCGCAACGCTCGACTACCGCAGCGACGACACGCGACGCGCGGCATTCCTCGCCGCCGGCCAGCGCCTGCTCCCCCACCTGACCGACGACGACATCGCGCCGGGTCAGGTCGGCTACCGCCCCAAGCTGACGGCCGCCGGTTCCGAGGACTTCGTGATCTGGGCGGACCGCGGCTACGTCCACCTCGGCGGCATCGAGTCGCCCGGCCTCACGGCCTCGCTCGCAATCGCCGACCGCGTGGCGCGCCTGCTCTAGGCCTCGGGCCACGCGAGGCGGTCCCGAGCTTGTGATCACAGCGCACGCCACCTAGGCTCGTGACATGAACATGCTCGAGGACCCCGGCCGCTTCTACTGGAAGTGGATCGTCACCGCCGTCGTCCTGCTTGTGATCTACGGCGTCGAGCGCACGATTCGCCTCGGCTCGCCGTTCTAGGCACGTCCCTGCGTCGACGTAGCGACTCACGCAGAGCTGAGATAGCCCTCCGGGCCGGGGGACCTGCCCACCCGCCCTGTTCACTGCGAGGGGCTGCGTCCCCCGCGCTCCCTGAAGCAGGTGCACGGGCGAAACAGCCTGATGCACGGCCCGTGGGCGCGGATCTGCGTCTCCCGCTGTCTGGGAGAGATCATTCGAAGCGCGCGTCAGGCCGAGCGGCGGAGCGGACCCTCGTTGTTGTCCCCTCGGGGCTCCGGGGCGCGGAGCTCAACGGGGGCCATCGCGTCCGCGACCGGCAGCAGCGCCAGCCGGTACCCCGTCCCCCACTCGTTGATGAGGTAGTGCGGCAGTGCGGGGGCGTCCTCGAGCTTGCGACGCAGGTACCCGACGTAGATCCGCAGGTAGTGCGTGTCGTCCACGAACTCGTCGCCCCACACGGTGCTGAGCAGCACTCGATGCGGCACGACCTTGCCGATGCGAAGCGCGAGCGCCTCCAGCAGGCGGTACTCGGTCGGGGTCAGCGGCACCTCGACGCCGGCCTTCGTCACGAGGCGCGCCTCGCGGTCAACGACGATCGCGCCCGTGCGGATCTGCAGCTGCTCATCGTGGGCCCGGCCACTGCGCGCCGCGCGCCGCACCGAGGCGCGCACCCGCGCCACCACCTCGTCAGGCGTGTAGGGCCGCGGCACGAAGTCGTCCGCCCCCGCGTCGAGCATGCGCACGGCGTCCGCGTTGTCCACGGCGCCCGACAGCACCAGCAGCGCCACGTCGTCCGAGACCGCACGCAGCACGCGAGTCAGCTCCTGCGTGTCCATCCCCGTCGCACCCGACTCGAGGACGACGGCGTCCGGACGCAGCGCGTATACGCGACGCAGCGCCTCGAGGCCGCCCGATCCCTCCTCGGCCGTGAACCCGTGCGACTGGAGTTCGCGCACGAGCGCCCGGCGGGTTCGTTCCTCGTCTGAGATCACGACAACGACGGGCATAACGCACTCCAGGCGCCGCAGGCGCTCCTACGCGATTCCTCGCGCTCCTTGCGCTTTTGAGACTATCGGCAGGGTTACCCCGCAAGTGAAGGCACGTAGGGGCCTTCACCAACCTCGGCTCCCGAGGCTCCCGCCCGATGTCGCACATCGGCGTCCGAATGCGCGTGCGCCGTCAGCGCCAGCGGCGTCGAGCGCAGCATGTACCCCTTCGCCCGGTACGAGATGAGGAGCACAGGCGCGTCGGCGTCGGCCTCGAGCTTCTCCCTGATACGCCGGACGTACACCCGGAGGTAATGCCGCGCCGACAGGTACTCCTGCCCCCACACGTCCTGCATCAGCTGCCGGTGGCTGATCACCTGGTCCATCCGGCGCGCCAGCGCGAGCAGCAGGTTGAACTCGGTCCGCGTGAAGTGCAGCGGCTCGGAGCCGCGCATCACACTCCGCCGCTCCGGATACAGCCGCACATGGCCGAACGCGAACGTTTCCTCGCGCGCGTCGGCGCCCGCTGCCCGGCGCGTCACGGCCTTCACGCGGGCCACGCACTCCTCCAGGCAGTCCGCGTCGCGCACGACCGCGTCCGCCCCGTACTCGAGGTAGGCTGCGACCACCTCGCCGGACACCCCCGGCGCGACCACGACAATGGGGCGCGCCGTGGCGCGCGCAACCTGCTCCACGAGCGGCAATTGCTCGACGTCGTTCACCTCCACGAGGTACGCGTCCGGATAGTCGCTGCCCGTGACGAGTTCGGCCACCCGAGGCGCGCAGCGCATCACCTCGAAGGCCGCCGCCATCGCCTCGGCGAGATCGTCGCGCTCCGTGACAACCGTGAGTCGCGTCATGGGACCTCCCGCCGCGCACCGCCTCGCGAGGCGGACGCGCGTCCGGCAGCGCCAGACCCGTCCGTGGATCGTGAAACGCCGTCAGTCCCAGAATCGGACCGTGTAAGGGTTTTCCTGAGGGGTTGTTGATACTTCGAGCGGTATCGCCACCTCGATGCGAGCCATCGGGTGTCCGCCCTCGCGGGCCTCAGGAGCCGGGTTGCGCACTCGCGCGGACCGCGCGTACCACCACTCGATGGCTGTAGTTCCCCAGCGCGAACTCGCCCGAGCACGTGATCAGGGTGATCGACTCCTGCGTTGTCGGCGCGATCTCAGCGGCGACGTCGAGTTGCTCGACCGGCAGCTTCGACGTCGAGGAGACCACGTAGTTGATCAGCGCCCCATCACGCAGCCGCACCATGATCGTGTCGCCGGCCTGCAGCTTGCCGAGGTTCCAGAACACCGCGGGACCGTAGTTGATGTAGTCCACGTGCGCGGAAAACACGGCATTGCCGCCCATCCCCGGCTTCGAGGTGAACTGGTACCACGCCACGTCGTGGGGGCTGTTCGGCAGGTCCATGTAGTTGTCGGGGCGCACGCCCATCGGTACCAGCGGCGCCACGATGTTGATCGCGGGGATTGAGATCGAGAGCACGGGCGCCGCAAACAGCTGCGGACGCTCGTCCGTCTCGATTTCCGGGGGGAGCACCGGCGCCGCGCTCGCCGCGTGCCTGCGCTCGACCACCGCCGAGTACAGCGCGTACCCCGGCAACTCGTGGCCCTTCGCGACTGCCGTGGCGACCAGACCGCTCACCGAGGAGAGGAAGACCACGATCGCCACACCGAGCACGATGTCACGACCGTCGAGGCGACCGGCTCGACGTCCCTGCATGACCCGATTGTACCCGCCGTCACTCACGGCTGCCGGTCGGGGCATCCCCGAATTCGATTACGCACGAATCTGCGGCTGAAATCTGCTCATACGAGCGGCCACGGCGTGCATCGCCACGGGTACATCTCCGGCAGCACGGGACGGGCGGCCAGCTCCCCGATCCGGGCGAGCAGCGCCTCGGGCTCCCGCCTTCCGAGGTGCCTTCGCAGCTCCTGGGAGGTCTCGTCACGACCCTCGATGCACCGCGCCACCCGATCGAGGTCCGCCAGCAGCGGTGCAGGAATCTCGGTGCCGGCGTAGTCCCAGATCACGGTCCGCAGCTTCTCTTCTCGGTGAAACGTGAGTCCGTTGTCGATCCCCCACAGCCGTCCCGAGGCGTCCCGCAGCACGTGCCCGCCCTTGCGGTCGGCGTTGTTCGCGACGAGATCGAAGACCGCCAGTCGGATCAGTTGCTCCTCGAGCGCCTCCTCCTCGCGGAGGACGAAGTAGTGCTCCCTCGGCTCGTGGCTGATGAAGAGCTGAACCGAGCCCTCGCCGCGCGGCCCCTCCCGGGTCACCGTGGGAGGTACGAGGTCCCACCCGAGGAGCCTCGAGAATTCGAACGCCGCCGCCTCCCGGTGGTGGAGCGTCCCGTACTCGAAGTCGTTCAGCGGGCGCTCGCCTCGCGTCGGCTTGTACACCGCGAGGCCGCGGCCCCGCTCCGGGTGCGACAGCCATGCGAGGAAGACGACGTTCGAGGATGGGAACGTGCCCACGATCTCGTCGAAATCGGCCTCCTGCAGCACCCCGACGATCGACGCGTCCACGGGCAACCACGGGTTCGAGGGCAGTCCGGCCATCGATCTCCCCCGCAGCTTCGAACCGGGCCGGCCGCGGAGACCGGCGCGCACCACCAGCATCGCACCGATCGATGGGTCAGGTCGGCCGCACCACCTCGCGTTCGGTCATCCCGAGACCAACCCGCATCGCGCAACAGTGCATCATCAACGTCGCGGTAGCGGGCAGCGCCGCGTCGATGACCGATTCGGCCCGGTCGATGTCCTCGGACTGCGCGCCTCGCGCGAGCAGCACCGCGCGGCTCACCTCGATCGGCCGGGCGAGGAAGCGTGACGACGACCGCGCGTAGAAGTACAGCGCCCGGCCCCGCTGGCGGAACAGCGGATACGCCGCCAGGTTCTCCAGCTCCTCCCATGCAACGTCGAGGTAGCCCGGCCACACCGCGACCGCGCGATAGAGATCCGGCACGCTGTCGAGCTGCAGCGCGTCCGCCACGAGGGGAAGCGGCCCCGCCTGCACGGAGGCGAACTCGATCGCCGTGGCGAGGTGCCGACGTTCGCGCGCCGAGGTCTCACGCGGCTCGGGCTTCCCCTGCCCTCCGACTCGGGGCTGTTCGCGACCCTCGGCAAGCGCAGCGAGGATCAGCAGCAGTTGTGGTTGCACCCAGTGGAACACATCCAGCACTGCTCCGAGCTGGTCGAGGTCAGCGTCGCTCATCGCACCGCCGCGCAGGGTCGCGCGGTCGAGGATCGGCTGGGAGACGGTGTCCACCGCATCGAGCGCCATGTCGGCCATGTAGAGCGCGCTACCGAGGAAGCCCGCGGTCTCGATCGATGGCGCGAGCTGCGGCCAGACCAGCTCGAGGTACGCGCCGCACTGCCCGAGTTCGAGCAGCGGAGCCGGGACATACGGCGCGCGCAGCGCTCGCGCGCAGTCCTCGACCAGTCCGATTGTCCGTGCCGTCCCGCTCACGAAGCCAGAATACTCCGCGGGCATCACGTCAGCGCATCGAGGCCAGGCGCCGCATCTCCCACGCGTCGCGCACGCGGCCCGCGGCGGCGATCCCCAGGGCAACGACCGCCACGCCGAGCAACAGCATCCAGCCCCGGTCGCCCCACCCGGCGCCTGAGGCGGCGGCTACCGAGGCCGTCCCGGTTCCTACACCCGAGGCGCCCGGCGCCGCGAGCGAGTCCTCGATGCTTCCCGGCGACGGGTGCGCCGAGATCGCCGCCTCGACGAACGATCCGTCGTCGGCGAACCGCCTCACGATTGAACGACCCGCGCCGGGCGCTCCGAGGTCGGGCCGGCCGATGGCGTACGTGCGATCCGCGCCCCACGACACGCCATCGATGACCACGCCGCCCGGGCCCACGATCGCGAGGTGATCACCCGCGTTCCCGAGGCCGTTCGAGAACCCGCCTGCGAGCGTCACAGCCCGCACCGTCGACGGCAGCGCGGCTCGGCCCGCGGCCACGACGACCACCTCCATCGGCTCCAGAACGAGCGCCGGCAACAGCACCGAGCCGCCGTTGTCGGCCAGCATGTACTCCTCGAGTGCACGCGCCTCGCCGCCGAGGTTCGCCAGCTCGACCCACTCGAAGTCGCCGTCGGGTCCACTTTCGGCCGGATCGGGCATGAGTTCGGTGATCCGCAGCCCGTCGTTTCCGGCCGCGGCAGGCCGTGCGTCATCGACGCCCTCGGTCGCCCCCCGCACGGTCGCCCGAGGCGCGCTCGTGCCGACGCGACCGCCGAGGGAACCGGCCGCCATCGAGATGTCCCCGCCATCAGAGAGCGCTCCCGCCGCTGACCCCGCGCCCGCGATTACGGGCGGCGTCCCCGGGGTGGGTGCCCCCAGCGCGGCCGGCGCGGGAACCGTCGCGAGCTCCACGTCGTCGGCCTCCATGACGGCCGGTAATCCGGATGACGGTCGCAGCACGAGCCGGATCCGCGCACTCCGCGCCTCGAGGGGTGCCTGCACCGGCCCCACGCCCACCTTCGAGGTGATCCCTGCCACGGTCGTGGAATCGGCAATGTCGATCTGTGATCCCGTGGCGTCCACCGAGGCGTACCACGCGATTCGCAGGAACGCCTCGTCCGAGGCATCACGCGTTGCGATCGTGGCGGTGGCGCGATACCAGGCGCCGCCGGCCACCTCCACGGCCTGTTGCAGCCATTTCGTCGAAGCCGAAACCGAGGTCAGCACGGCACTCCGCGTCGCCGTGACGCCCGCCAGCGCCACTCCGGCGGAGCCGCCCTGCGCACTCCAGCCGTGGAGCGGCCGCGCGTCCTCGAAGTCGCCGTTCGTGACCACCGAGAAGACGCCCGTCGCAGCCGCCGGGGTCGGCGTCGCCCGCGGTGTCGAGGTAGGGGTGGGCGTGCGCGTCGGTGTACGTGTCGCACTCGAGACGGTCGCGGTCGCCGTCGGCTGTGGACTGGCAGTGGCCGTGCGCGCGGTCCCGGAGGCGGTCGCGCCCGCTCCCGCGCTCGAGGTCGCGTTCGCCGCAGGCGGGCGAAGTACCACCTCGACATCGTCAACGCGCAGCGTCGCTCCAACCCGAGTCGGTCCCGCAATAACGCGCACGCGGAACCCCACGGTATCTGCGGGGATGTCCGCCCTGACCGTTGCCGAATGCCAGCCCTGGCCTCCCGGGGTGACGAGTTGTCCCCCGCCGTCGACTTCGGCGCCGTTGGAACGGAGGAAGACCACTCCGAACGCCACGTCGCGAAAGTCCACCGACGAGCCACCGAACCAGGCCGTCGCGGTCAGTTCCCCCGAGGTGCCGGGGGGCACGACATCGCTCGCGCGCAGCGACATCGACAGCGTGTTGGTGGCGCTCAGCAGCCCGGCCCGAGCGCCGGAGCGCGACGGCGCGCCTGTCGAGAACGTGGCGCCCGTCGTTTGCCAGCCCTCGCCCGCGCCCTCGAATCCCCAGTCGACGCCCCCGGCCGACCGAGCGCGCTGCTGCGTGGCGAGGACAAGCGCGAGCACGGCGACGAGGACGAGGGCGAGCTGACGGAGCAGAAGGGGGTGGCGCAGCATCCATGCTCCGCACGATCTGGTGCTGGCGCCTCCGGCCTCGGTCCGTCGATGGTTACTCCGGAGGCGCAGCGGGGCGAATGCTACGCACGCTCTCCGCTATGGGGTCGCAACGGGTCCACAGCATGTCGACACAGCTTTGCACTCTCGAGGTGCCTCAACTGTTCATGTGTTTACACAAGTGTGAGGGCGTGAGAATCTTCAACACGACGGGGGTCTCCCCTCCGGGTTGTGCGAGTCCAGGCGCATCAACTCAAGTCGCTCGCGCTCCCGGCGATTGTTCTCCCCGGCGCGGGGAGCGCGAGTGGCCTGTATTCCATCGCGGCCGCCAAGCGCCGCCCGACTCGATCGCACGCATTCGATTCCCGCGTGAGTTGTGCTCCATCTCGGCCATCCCGAAGCGACGGCGCAGCCCCATCCTGGATGGCCGTACCAGCCGCCGAGCGGATTCGACTCCGACCCTTCCATGCCTCGACGGTGCCTTCCTGTGCGCGTTCGCCCTCGTCGGCCGATCCCAGCTCCATCCGGCCGCGTGCGCCTGCAGCATCGCGTGCAGGTCGTCCTCGCAACGAGCGTCGGAGAGCAGCACCGTCTTACCCACGGTGCACATGATCACATCGACGCCATCCCGGCCCTCGCGGCGCATCGTGTAGTCGGAGCTGAGCCGCGGCGTCCCGGGCCGCCAGGGATCCTCCGCCGTCCCGGATCCGTTGCTGATTGAGTCGATGTCACGAGGCCCAAATCCGATACCTGCTCGAGTCTCGAGGGGGAACGCGCCCCGTACCGCGTCCATGCGCGAACCCCCATCGCGCCCGCCCGCCCGAACCTGCGACAATGCCCCCGCAGATTCGAGGAGCGACGCCCGTGACGACCGCCGACGGCCCGGAGATCCATCGAGGGCTCAACGGGGTCTACTTCGACCGCTCGGGCGTCTCCTTCATCGACGGCCGCGAGGGCACCCTCCTCTACCGCGGCTACTCGATCCATGACCTCGCCGAGCGCTCCACCTTCGAGGAGACGGCCTACCTCCTCCTCTACGGCGAACTGCCGACGGCCTCCCAGCTCGCCGACTTCGACGCTGACCTCCGCGCGAGCCGCGCCATTCCCGAGGGCGTGACCACTGTCATCGACTCCATCAAGCACGCCCACCCCATGGAGGTGCTCCGCACCGCCATCTCCGCCCTCGGCGCCTTCGACCCGGAGGTCGGCGACAATTCCCGAGAGGCCACCCTCCGCAAGGGCATCCGGCTGACCTCGCAGGTCGCCACCCTCGTCGGCACCCACCAGGCGCTGAGGCAGGGTCGTGCACCGACACCCCCCGACCCGTCGCTGGGCCACGCCGCGAATTTTCTCGCCATGGTCCTGGGAGCGCCGCCCTCCGAGCGGGCCGCGCGGCTCATGGACAAGGACTTCATCCTCCACGCCGAGCACGGCTCGAACGCCTCCTCCTTCACGGCGCGCGTGGTCGCCGCCACCGATGCCAACCTCCACGCCTCGGTGACCGCGGCAGTGGGTGCGCTCAGCGGGCCTGCCCACGGCGGCGCCGCAGAGAACGTGATGCGCATGGCGCAGGAGATCGGCGAACCCTCGCACGCCGCTGAGTACGTCAAGCGCCTGCGTGCCAACCGCGAGCCGGTCATGGGGTTCGGCCATCGCGTCTACCGCGCCGAGGACCCCCGTGCCCGCCACCTCCGCGACGACGTCAGGGCGCTCTCCCTCGAGATGGAAGAGCCGAAGTGGTACGCCATCCTCGACGCCGTCGTCGACGCGATGCGCCCCTACGCACGCCTCGGTGTGAACGTGAACGTCGACTTCTACGCGGGCGTCATCTACTACCTCCTCGGCATCCCCGAGGACCTGTTCGTGCCCATCTTCGCTGTCGGCCGCGTGCCGGGCTGGACGGTGCAGGTCGTCGAGCAGCAGGAACACAACATCCTGATCCGCCCACTCACCGCCTACAACGGCCCCCCACCGAGGTCCTACGTTGCCATCGAGGCCCGCGCGTGAGCCCCCTCGCACCCGGCACGATCGAGATCCTGCGGTCCACGCCGGAGGTCGTCCGCGTGTTGCTCTCCTCGCTCCCGCGCGCGGTCGTCGATGCACCCGACCCCGGAGGCTGGTCGGCACGCGATCTCGTGGCCCATCTCGTCGACCGCGGTCGCATCCAGCGCACGCGAGTCGAACGGCTGCTCGCGCTGCCCGGCGCGGACATCGAGGATGCCGACGAGCGGCAGAGCCTCGAGGCGTCCGGCCTCCGCCCGTGGCTGCTCGCGGACCTGCTGGCAACCCTCGACCGCGAGCACACCGCCGACGCCGAGCGCTACGCCACCCTCGAGGACGGGGACCTCGGACGCAGCGGCGTGCACTCGGCAGCGGGCGAGATCACGGTCTCGCACCTGGTCCACCAGGCCGCCTACCACGACACGGTCCACATCGCGCAGATCGCCGCCGCGGTCGGCGCCTCGCCCGCGGCGGGCCGAGGCCCGTTCGCGATGTTCGGCTAGCCCCGGTCGCCCGCCGCGACAGCCTCCGCCGGGCGCTCCTCGGACGCGCGCACCCCTCGAGGCGCGCGCGCCGGCCACAGGCGCTCCACAGTCCTGTTCACCACCGCGACCCACCACACATCGAACCGCGCGAGCGCCCACACGAGAGGCACGCATGCAGCCAGCGACGCCACTAGCGTCACGAAGACGGCCACCGCCTCATGCGCACCGACCTCCTTCATCGCGAGGTAAGTCCGAGCCCCGACGCTCCCGAAGACGAGCAAGTGCACCAGGAACAAGGGGAACGAGATCATCCCGAGAAGCCGAGAGACGCGCCCCCGGAACACCGCCCACGACCACACGGTCCCGAGCAGGGCAACGAGCAAGAGGATCGCCCCCACTGCATGGGCCATGCCGCGGACGAGAACGAACAATCCCCCATTTGGGCCAGGCGCCACCCACGCGTAAACACCCCAGGGTGACGCCGCCCCGAGCAGGTACAGCGCGACCGCTCCCGATACCAGACCAGCGCCTCGCGGGAGTCGAAGGCGGCCAAGCGCGAAGAGCCGCGCGACGACTACTCCCCCGAAGAACGCGGGATAAAAGACCGCCGCGAGCACGAGCACGAAGCGCAGCGGAATCCGGAGAATGCGTGGTCCAACCAAGCCCCTGAGATCTGCGGCGAACAGAACCGCTACAAGACTCCCCATCCACTCGGTGTGAACCATCCAGATCACGGGGTCGTACGTCTTCTGCTGGTACAGGAAGGTGCCAATGCTCCCCTCGAACAATGCGCCCCAGAAGGATGGCTCGAAGACCGTGCCCGGAGGTGATGCCGCCATCTGGTCAAAGAACGTGCCCAGGAACACTGAGTGATTCAGCGCCCCTGCCTCGCGATGCTGGTACATCCCCATCACGAAAAGCGCGTACGAAAACAGCACCGCGACCAGCACCGGACCCGCCAGACGAGGCCAGCGCTTTGCCGCCACGGGCAGCAGTCGAACCTCATCGTCGGCAAAGGCCCGAGTGGTGAGCACGAACCCTGTGATCGCATAGAACACGATTACCGCCGCGGGCCCGTTCAGGAACAGCTCGAGTGGCGTACCGACGAGCCACGCGGGACCAAGCTCCAGGAGGTTCGGACCCTGCAGCCTCGGCACGAACGACTGGACGAAGTGGTGGGCCACCACGACGATCGCCGCCACGCCACGCAGCGCCTCGAGGGGCAGCATTCGCCCTCGGCGCACCGAGTCGCCACGGCCGGCCGCTATGCTCACCATGTTCCTCACCAGCACTCGAGTTGCGAGCGGCCGCCGATGCCCATCCTGCCCGACCTCCGTGCCGCCGCTGCGCGCCGCGGCATCATCGAGGCGTCCCAGCGCATCGACGACGCGCTCGCGTTCCGCCTCGTGCGCGACATGCCCTACGAGCGATCATCGGCCCCCTCGCCGCCTGCCCTCATCGAGGAGTGGCGCGGCACCTGCTCGGGCAAGCACTTGCTCCTCGCCGCCATCCTGCGCGAGCTCGGGCGCGACTCCATGGTGATGCACGCGCTCCACGAATTCACCCCGCGCAACTCGCCGTGGCTCCCTCCGCACCTGCTCGCCGAGGTATCGCGCGAGCCGGTCCCCGACGTCCACAACTTCCTCGTCGTCGAGGACGACGCCGGCTGGTTCGCCGTCGACGCCACGTGGCCCCTCGCCGCGCGCGCCATCGGCCTCCCCGCGAACGAAGCATGGGAGCCCGGTCGCAACATGACCATCGCCGCCGACATCGACGAGCTGTACGACACCCCCGATGACGAAGCACCCCTCGACTTCAAGGCGCGCGCCCTCGAGGACCACGTCGGCGCGCCCGGCACCCCCGCCCGCCTCCGCCGCGACCGCTTCATTGATGACCTCGGGATCTGGCTCGCGAACGCACTCCCACCTCGATAGCCACGCGCCCGCATCCATTCGCGACGAGCGTCGCTCATCGATGCGATGGGCGACGCCGTAGCCGTTCGTGGCGGCCGCCACATCCGTTCCTGGTGAGCGCCGCCGCTATCCGTTCTTGGTGCGCCGTCCTTATCCGTTCTTGGTGAGCCTGTCGAACCCACTCTGTCCGGACACGGTTCGAACTCGCGACTCCGGCAACCTCTTGTGGCGGGGACCCACGATTCGGACCGTCGGTTGGCCCGCGGGTGTGGTTCGCCGGGCTCACCACGAACGGGTGACGGCGACCGTCGGTACCAACGGATGAAGCGCGAGGCCTCGGGGCCTCACCTCCGCCGCGAGGCAGCCACCCTCGAGGCACCTCCGGGCGCACACCGCTAGCATCGACCCATGAAGCAGACCACGCCCGGCGGCATGCTCTCCACCGCGCTCGTCACCAGTGCGTTCATTGCGCTCGCCATGTACGCCCTCACGCGCGACGTCGTCTATGCCGCCACCATGGCCGCGGTGATGGTCCCCACGCTGTTCATCGGAACGCTCGCCTCGAATCGCGTCGCCAACCGCATCGCGGCGCGCATGCGCAAACCCGATGTCCCCGTCGAACCGCTCGCGCCCACCACCGACCGGCCGGAGCACGTCCAGCGCCTCCGCTCGAAACGCCGCCCTCGAGGCCGACAGCACCCGCAGCGGGACTAGCACCGCTCCCGAGACGCGTTCACGCGACCCTCACAGGCCGACTCAAGCGTTCGTCAGTGCCGCGTGCGGTCGTCGGCCAGAGCTTTTGCCCGGACGTCGACGTCTGCCGGTATGGACTACGACTCGTCCATCACGAAGCCGCGACCGGCCGTGATCGAGAACACGTGGTCATCGAGGTCCACACGCGTGCCGTGCATCGCGCGCACCGAGATCACACGGTTGCGCTTGCCGTCACGCTCCACGAGCCGCAGGTCGACGATGCCGTCCACCAGCTGCTCCTCGATGCCCAGTCGCGTCAGACCCAGCGCGCCGTGCAGCCGCTGGCCCGTGATCATCGTCGTGCAGTGCGTCTCCTCAAGGACACCGCGCAGCAGGTCGGCGATGAACGCAGCCGCCGCCTCGCCCGAGGCGCCAGGCCCCAGCGCCGGATCGATCGCCACCCGCTCCGCCTGGATCTCGCTCGTGGCCTCGGCCACCAGCGCGATCGTCGCTGCCGCCGGGCCACCACCCATCGTGCCCATCGAGGGAGCGGCTGCCGCGGCAGTCCCGTTCGCCCCCGGCATCGGCAGGGGCGCGTTGCCCGCAGCTGCTGCGCCCGGCGCCGCACCACCGGCCGAGGCAGCGCCGCCTGCCGAGGCGCCCGCAACCGCAGCCTGCGCCGTAGCCGGCATCGCGGACCCCGGTGGCAGCACCTGCACGATGCGCGCGTACCCGTCATCGATGGCGCCACGCAGGTCCCAACCCAGCGACGCCGCCGTCTCCAGCACCCTGCCCGGCTCATCGGCCGTCACGTACACGCCTGGCTCGCCCTCGCGGATGCCCGCGAGGATGAATTCGAGGCACAACACGGACTTCCCCGTGCCTGCCTCGCCGGCCACGAGGACCGCGGCGCCTCGAGGCACACCGCCCTCGATCAGCGCATCGATCTCCGCAACTCCGATGGTGGTGCGCATGCGGCGCATCCTTTCCGAGCGCGGTACGGCTCTCGTCGATGCCGGCGCGCGGGCCTCGCTGGATACGCGGGAACTATATGTCGCTTGCGCGAACCCGACTACGGTAAAACCCCTGATCGAGGGCCCTGGTACGGGTTTCCGAGGAATCACCGCGAATCCGGCAGCTCCGACGCCACGGCGCGACCCGGCCTCGAGCCATCATGACGTTCTGTGATGCACGCAGTGGGATGTCGATTCGCCATCGCGGTCGGCGCAAGAGGCCCTGACCGGCGCACTGGATCGCGAGAGCCGGGCCTGAGGCCGCCGACGCTCTCCCCACTTTCACAGTATGTCGGGACCCCGGGCTTGCAGCAAGAACGGGGGCATCCCGCACACTGCCCTCCCACGAGCACACGCGAGCCAGGGGAGTTGCGATGTACGACGTGATCGTTGCCGGTGGCGGACCCACCGGCTTGATGCTGGCGAGCGAGTTGCGACTGCACGCGGTGAAGGTCGTGGTGCTCGAGCGCGATCCGGAGCCGAGCCCGGTGGTGCGCGCTCTCGGTCTCCACGTGCGCAGCACCGAGATCATGGACCAGCGCGGCCTCCTGCCGCGCTTCCTCGCCCTCGGCACGCAGTACCCGCTCCACAGCTTCTTCGCCGGGATCACGAAGCCCGTGCCCGCCCACCTCGACACCGCCCACGCCTACGTCCTCGGCATCCCGCAGCCGCTCATCGATCGCCTGCTCGCCGAACGCGCCATCGAGGTCGGCGCCGAGCTCCGACGCGGGGCCGAGCTGGTCGGGCTCACGCAGGACGAGGATGGCGCGACCGCGGATCTCGCCGACGGCACCCAGCTGCGTGCGCGCTACCTCGTGGGCTGCGATGGCGGACGCAGCACTGTGCGCCGGCTCCTCGGCGTGGCGTTCCCCGGCGAGCCCACCCGCGTCGACACGCTGCTCGGCGAGATGGAGGTCACCGCCACGCCCGAGGAGGCGGCCGCCGTCACCGCGAGGGTACGGGAAACCGAGAAGCGGTTCGGCATCGGGCCGTTCGGGGACGAAGGGGTCTACCGCGTGGTCGTTCCCGCCGAGGGCGTGGCCGAGGACCGGACCGTCCCCCCCACCCTCGACGAGTTCAGGCGTCAGCTGACGGCGGTTGCGGGCACCGACTTCGGGGTGCACTCACCTCGATGGCTCTCGCGCTTTGGTGACGCCACACGCCAGGCCGAGCGCTATCGCGTCGGACGCATCTTCCTCGCGGGCGACGCGGCCCACATCCACCCGCCGCTGGGTGGCCAGGGGCTGAACCTCGGTGTGCAGGACGCGTTCAACCTCGGCTGGAAACTCGCCGCGGCGGTCGCCGGCTGGGCCCCCGAGGACCTGCTCGACAGCTACGAGACCGAGCGTCACCCGGTAGCCGCCGACGTGCTGGACAACACCCGCGCGCAGATGGAGCTGATCTCGCTCGATGCGGGCGCGCAGTCCGTCCGGCGGCTCATCTCGGACCTCATGGACTTCGAGGACGTGACCCGCTTCCTGATCGAGAAGATCACGGCGATCGGGATTCGCTACGACTTCGGTGAGGGACCTCGGTCCGAGGCACATCCGCTCCTCGGACGGCGGCTGCGCGATCTCGCCCTGACTCGAGGCCGGCTCTACTCGCTGATGCACGCGGGTCGCGGGCTGCTCCTCGATCAGACCGGTCGCCTCTCAGTCGGGGGCTGGTCCGATCGCGTGGATCACGTCGTCGACGTGAGCGAGGAACTCACTGACCTCGGAATGCCCGCGGTGCTGCTGAGGCCCGACGGCCACATCGCCTGGGTCGGCGATGACCAGCAGGCCCTCCTCGCCCAC
This sequence comes from Dehalococcoidia bacterium, assembly GCA_046328255.1. Taxonomy (GTDB): domain Bacteria; phylum Chloroflexota; class Dehalococcoidia; order UBA2979; family UBA2979; genus RBC038. The sequence continues at coordinate 22,550 of JAXLWY010000005.1, forward strand.
CTGCCGAGGTGGTTTGGCACGTCCGTGTCCTGAGCGCCGGCGTCTCTCGGCGCAGCCCTCGAGGAGCTACGAGCAGGCCGCGCGAATCGCCGCGGCCATCTCAGCGGCGCGCTGGAACACGATGTCGGGCTCATGGAGGCCGTTCGTCACGTACGCCACCGCGAGATCGTAGCGCGGGTCGGCATACCCCACCGAAGACTGCTGGCCCGCGTGCCCGTAGACGCCGTTGCCGTCGTGGTAGTCGAACGGGTCCCCCTCGAGGCCGCTGAGGTACATCCCGAGGCCGTACCGCTTCGGGCGATCCTGCGAGCGGTCCCTCAGGGTCTCGGCCTGCGTCCGCGTTGCCTCCGCCAGTGTCTCGGGGCGCAGCAGCGAGCCCGGACCACCGCGCCCGCTCGCGAGGAGCGCCGCGTAGCACTTCGCGAGCGCGCGCGCCGACCCGTAGCCGTTCGCAGCCGGGATCTGCGCCCGCGCCACCACCTCGCTGTTGTATGCCTGCGCCACCCGCGAGGTGAACCGCTGCGACCCCGCCGGGTCGTGATGCGTCACCTCGGACATCGCGTAGACCGGCACCCGTCGCTGCAGGTCCCGCGTCTCGAGACCAATCGAGAGCTCTCCCTCGATGCCCAGGGTCCGAACACCTCGTCGCGCAGGTACTGGCGGGGCATCCGGCCGTCGACGCGTCGCACCAGCTCGCCGAGGAGCCAGCCAAAGGTGAGCGTGTGGTACCCCACGTCGGTGCCGGGTTCCCACTGCGCCCGCACCGAGGCGGTCTGCCGCACCGAGTACTCCCAGTCGTCCACGCGGTTGAGGTCGAAGTCGGCCGGGAGCTGGGGGCATCCCGCGCGATGGCTGAGCGCGTGGCGCACCGTCGCGCTCGCCTTCCCGCCGCTCGCGAACTCGGGCCAGTACACGGACACACGGTCATCGAGGCGGATCCGCCGCTGCTCGACGAGTCGCAGCACCGCCAGCGCGATCAACGGCTTTGTCGATGAGAACAGCAACATCCGGTGGTTGCGCGTCAGGCGCTGCCCCGGCGAGGCGACGCCTCCCACCAGGTCCACGACGAGCTCGCCACCGCGGTAGACGGCCAGCTGCGCGCCGGGGTGCCATCCCCGCGCGAGGTGCTCGGCAAACACCTCCTCCACGGCCGCCACCCCTCCGGTGGTCAGTCCCCTCGAGGCGCTCCCAATGGTCATGGGCACTCATCCGACTCGCACACCGCCCGCGGTCGTACCCATCGTAGTCCAACCTCGTGCCCGGCGACCGAACCACGGCGGGGCGCACGACGAGGCGCCGGTCGATGGACTGCCGGCATCGATGGGTATGGCTATACGTCGCCGATCGCCAGCACGATCTTGCCGAAGTTCTCGTTCGACTCCATCCGCCGATGCGCCTCGGCAACCTCCTCGAGGGTACACACAGTCGATCACGGGCACGATCCGCCCGCGCGCGATCAGGGGCAGCACCCGACGCACGAACTCCTGCGTCAGCGTCGCCTTCTCCTCGAGTGGGCGCCCACGCAACCCGGTCCCGCGCACCGAGGCGCGCTTGCGCGAGAGCATGCCGAGGTCATCGACCTTTGATCCGCCCATCGACCCCACGATGATCATCCGGCCCTGCACCGCCAGCGACGCCAGGTTCTGCTGCCAGTAGGGCCCACCGATCACATCGAGGATGACCTCGACGCCACGGCCGCCCGTGCGCTCCTGCACCACGGCCGCGAAGTCCTCGTCGCGATAGTTGATGCCCACCTCCAGTCCGAGGGCGCGCGCCCGCTCGAGCTTGTCCGCCGACCCCGCCGTCCCAAACGTCATGCACGACATGGCAGCCGCGATCTGCACCGCGGCCGTCCCCACGCCGGACCCGACCGCGTGGATCAGCACCGACTCACCCGAGACGAGCCCGCACTGCAGCACGATCGCGTCGAACGCGGTCAGGAACACCTCGGGGATGCTTGCCGCCTGCTCATACGTCAGCCCGTCCGGGATGCGCATCGCCATCCGCTCGTGGACGGCAACCCTCGAGGCGTACCCGCCGCCACCGAGGAGCGCCATCACGCGGTCGCCGACGCGCCATTGGGTCACGCGCTCGCCGACCGCGATGACGTCGCCCGCCGCCTCGAGGCCGGGAATGTCTTGCGGAATCCCGGGGGGCGCCGGATACCCGCCGCGCCGCTGTCCGAGGTCGGCACGGTTCAGCGCCGACGCGCGTACCGCCACCAGCACCTCGTCCGGCCCCATCACCGGGTCCGGCCGCTCCTCGACGCGGAAGACCTCGGGCCCACCGGGCTCGCTCATCACGGCTGCACGCATGTTCGCTCCTCGATCGCGCCTGTCGGCGGCCCGGCTGCCTCGCGGATGGTACACGCGCGTCTCGAGGCGTCGCGTCCCGGTAAGGGACACGCCCGCCCCGGCCCTATACTCGGCGCGATGGATCGTTCGAGGTCGACCGTCCCCCTTGCGCTGCGCGCCGCCGCGTCCGCGTCGGCACCGCCCCTCGATCACCACCTGCGCGTACTCCTCCAATCCGCTGACAGCGCCACATCGCCATCGAGCACGACCGTGCTCGGCCGGTCCGCCGCGCGCACCCCACTCGCGGCTGGAGAGAAGTTTCGATGACCACCACGCGCGACCTCCGCACCGAGCTCGCGGTCTCCGCCGACGCCCTCAGCGGCCACCTCGATCCTGCCGAGCTGCACTTCGAGACGACCGACGAGCTGGTCGCGCTCGACGCCGTCTTCGGCCAGGAGCGCGCCGTGCGCGCCATCGAGTTCGCACTTGGCATGCGCGACTCCCACTATCACCTGTACGTCTCGGGGCCCGACGGCTTCGGCAAGACCACCATCGTCGAGGGCTTCCTCCGCCGCCAGGCCACCCAGATGCCCGCGCCCCCCGACTGGGTCTATGTACGGAACTTCCAGGACCCGGACCGCCCGATCGGCGTCCGCCTCCCTGCCGGCGAGGCCCACCCGTTCGCCGACTCGGTCGCCTACGCGGTCGAACGCGCCATCGAGGATCTCGCTGCCGCCTTCGATTCGGACACGTACGCCCGCCAGCGCGCCGAGGCCGGCAAGGCCCTCGAGACGAAGCGCGCCGCACTCCTCGAGCAGCTCGCCAGGACAGCCGCCGAGGCGGGATTCCAGCTCCAGATGACCCCCACCGGCATCGTCTCGGCCGCCCTCCACGAGGGGAAACCGATCGACGAAGAGACCTTCAAGTCGCTCACCGATGAGCAACGCGCGGACATCGAGCGCCGCGCGCAGGGTCTCGAGGGCAAGGTCCAGGACGCCATGCTCCAGATGCGCGGCCTCGAGCGCGAGGCGCAAGAGGCGGTCGACAAGCTCGACGAGCAGGTCGCCGAGTTTGCCATCGAGCACCTCTTCCAGCCGCTTGCCGACCGCTACGCCGAGGACCGCGAGATCGTCGAGTTCGTCCAGTCGGTCCGCGACGACCTCCGCAAAGAGCGCGCCCGCATCCTCGAGCAGCCCAATCCTGCGATGGCTGCGTTCGGGGGTGGGCCTTCGCCTCAGCAACAGCGCGAGGGCCTCAAGCGCCGCTACGCCGTGAACGTCTTCGTCCAGAACGATCCGCAGCTCGGTGCGCCCGTCGTCGTCGAGCGCCACCCCACGTACTACAACCTCGTCGGCCGCGTGGAGTACGTCGGCCAGATGGGGACGATGATCACCGATCACACCCTCGTGAAGTCGGGCTCGCTTGCCCGAGCCTCCGGGGGCTTCCTCGTGATCCGGCTGCGCGACCTGTTGATCAACGCAATGTCCTACGACGGGCTCAAGCGCGCGCTCCAGTCGCGGTCCGTAGCCATCGAGAATCTCGGCGAATCCCTCGGCCTCACCCCCACGACGGCACTGCGCCCGGAGCCGATGCCCCTCGACGTCAAGGTCACGATCGTCGGCGACCCTGCCACCTACAGCCTGCTCTATCGACTCGACCCCGACTTCCGCGAGCTCTTCCGCGTGAAGGCGGACTTCGATTCCGACTTCCCCCGCGACGAGATGAACATCCGAGGCGTCGCCGCGCTGGTGCGCCAGCAGTGCGTCGAGTTCGGGCTCCGACCCTTCACCCGCGAGTCGGTCGCGGGCCTGGTCGAGCACGCCTCCCGCATGGTCGAGGACCAGCGCCGCATGACCGCGAACATCGGGGCGTACACCGACATCATCCGCCAGGCCGACTACTGGGCAGGAGAGGCGGGCTCGGCCGTCGTCGACATCGAGCACCTGCACCGTGCCCTCGACGAGGCGGTCTATCGCTCATCGCTCGTCCGCGATCGCATCCAGATGATGATCGACGACGGCTCGCTCCTCATTGATTCCGAGGGCGTGCAGGCCGGGCAGATCAACGCCCTCTCCGTGTACGACCTCGGTGACATCTCGTTTGGCCGCCCCTCGCGGGTCACCTGCGTCGTCGCGCCCGGACGAGGCTCGATCGTGAACATCGAGCGCGAGGCCAACATGGCCGGGCGCATCCACAACAAGGGCTTCCTCATTGCGCGCGCGTTCCTCGCCGAGCGTTTCGGCCAGTCGCGCGAGCTGGCGGTCAACGCCAGCCTCACCTTCGAGCAGCTCTACGGCGACATCGATGGAGACTCGGCGTCCTCCACGGAGATCTATGTCCTGCTCTCCGCCCTCGCCGAGATCCCCATCGACCAGGGCATCGCCGTCACCGGCTCGGTCAACCAGCGCGGCGAGATCCAGCCCATCGGGGGTGCAATCGCCAAGATCGAGGGCTTCTTCGAGGTCTGTGCCGCGCGTGGCCTCGATGGCAAGCAGGGGGTGATGCTCCCGCGCACCAACATCCAGAACGTCGTCCTGCGCAAGGACGTGAGCGACGCCATCGCAGCGGGCACGTTCCACGTCTGGGGCGTCAGCACGGTCGAGGAGGGCATCGAGCTCCTCACTGGCGTCCCCGCCGGAGTCCGCAACGAGGATGGCACCTACCCCGAGGGCACCGTGTTCCGCAAGGTTGCCGACCGCCTCGACGCGTTCTTCAACTCGCTCTCGGGCTCCACGGGCATGCGAGTGGAGACGCGCATCGTCAGTCCGCCCCCCGGAGCCGGCGCACCCACCCCGCCCGGCGTGCCGCCCTCGCCGCCACCGCAGCCCCCGGTCGGCGTGGAGTGGGTGTTCTGACCTCCATCCGACCAGCCGAGGCGTCACGGCCGCTCGTCACCCTCGATCTTGATGGTGTGATCTGCTCGCCCCCGCTCGGGCTCAACTGGGGCATCCACCGTGACTTACTCGATCCGAGCGCGCCACCCGAGCCGGCCCGCGTCCCACCCGCGTGGCTGCGCCTCCTCTTCGATCACGCGCGGTTCGATCTCCGGCGCCCGCTTCCCGATGCGGCCACCGGGCTGCGCGCCCTCTCGAGGCTGGCGCGCATCGTCATCCTCACCGGGCGCCGCACGTCGCCCGCGGCGTGGCTGCGTCGACACAACCTCGACCGCCATATCGAGGCGATCACGATCAACGACACCGCCCTGCGCAGCCCGCACTTCAAGGCCCGCGCCCTCGAACGCCTGCGGCCGCTCGCTCACCTCGATGACGACCCGCGCACGGTTCAGCTCCTCGCCGAGCTGCCCGAGCTCGCAACCCTCGAGGTCTACCTGCGCGACTGGTCGCGCAATCGGAACCTCCGGCTGGCGCCGCGCGTCACCCGAGTCGCCACACTCCACGACCTCGCCGCGCGCCTCGCCGCGCACGCCTCGAGTGCCGGGCAGCCCATCGAGGGTTTGACCTCCGCGTGAGCGCGCCCGACCCGGATTCCTGGCAGAGCCCCACGTCCTCGACGATCACGCGATCCAGGCTCGCGGCCGTGGAATCGAGGTCAGCTCGCGCGCCGCAACGCCTCGGGCTCCGATCCCGCGATGACCTCCGGCTTGTGGGCGGCAAACGCGGCCAGGACCTCGTCGCGTTCCCGCTGAGGCACGCTGAACTCGTCGAGTGTGCGCGCGAGGACCGCCGCCACCTCGTCGAACTCAGCGGATGTGATGTGGAGTTCGCGGTGGGCTTCCTCAAGTCCCAGCGGCGTCGACCCGGGCCTTGTCGCGCTGAAGGTGAAGGGGCCACCCGAGACCTCGCAGACCCAGAGCGTCCGCTGGAACTTCAGTCCGGGCAGGCGCTCGAGGCTCTGCGTATGCCATTTCCGCAGCGCAGGGTTCAGCGAAGCCTGGCCTACCTTGTGGTTCTCGATGAGCGCATCGCTGAAGCGGTCTACCACCGCCGCGATGGCAAAGACGCCGCCCAGTAGCTCGTACAGGCTCTGCTCGTTCATCTCGCCTCCTCTTGCCCTCGGGTGAGGGGACGGTAGGTCGAGGTTCATGTCAGAGCGGTCATGCTGCGCTCAGCCGTTCCTCGCAGAACCATGACGACGCCGACCTCGGTGTTACGCACGTGCAACCTTGGCCCGGTCCCTGCAGCCGCCAACTCGATGAGTCGTCCACCTGGCGAACGAGTGCGCACCTCTCGCCATGGCGACGGAGGGTAGGATCCCGGCGCCTGCCTCGCTCAGATCCTCGCGCCGAGCCGTCGCAGGAAGGTCACGCACACAGCAACAGGGCCCGCCGCGTACGGCGGCACACCCACTCGCTGAGGCGATAACCGCAGCGGCTTCCCGTTGAACTGCACCAGCTCGCCGCCCGCCGCCTGCAGCACGGCCGCGCCGCCCGCGACGTCCCACACCGACCGCGGACCCGTCGAGAAGTACACGCTCGCGCGGCCATCCACCACGTGCGCCAGCTTCACAGCGGCCGACCCGCATGGATAGACCTCGTACGGGATCTGGTGCTGCAGCCGCTTCCATTCGTAGTCGTTGCGGCTGACCACGACGCGGCCGACCTCGGCGCCGCCGTCGAGCGGCGCGAGCATCACCCCATCGCGGCGCACCTCGGCGCGCCCGTCACCCACGAGACCCGACAGCACTTCCTTCGTCGAGGGTAGCCCCACCGCGCCGAGGACGAGCGTGTCCCCCACGAACAGCCCCACGGACACGCCGTACTCGGGCAGCCCGCGCAGGAACTCCCGCGTCCCATCGAGGGGGTCCACGACCCAGGTCGGCTCCCCGCGCACCAGGGGCCCCACCTGCTCCGACTCCTCGGAGAGCCAGTGCGAGCCCGGCAGCAGCGACATCAGCCGTCCGTGCAGCACCCGGTCCGCGGCGTGATCCGCCTCGGTGACCGGGCCCTCGCCGTGCTTGTGGCCGACGCGAATCGTATCCTGCGCCAGCACCTCGAGGATCGCCAGGTTGGCCGCGCGCACCGCCTCCTCGAGGCCGTCGCGCACGCCGTCGAGGTCAACGCCCGTGCCTGTGCCACCGCTGCCGCCGCGTGCTGTCATCGCGAACCTTCTGCCCCGGACTGCTCCTCGATGCTAGCACCGGCCCGGGCGCGGCCTATCCTCGGCGAGCGCTATCGAGGCGCCAGGTCGCCGCGAACCATCCCTCGTTGAACGTATCGGCGTCCCACTCGTACCCCTGGACCGAGGTGCCCACCCACGCCCCCTCAACGCGCGTACCCAGCGGCAGCAAGGCTGGCACGCTATCGAGGAGCACACGCTGCGCCTGCCGCGAGCGGTTCCCCCGCTCGATCGGAGAGAGCGCGCTGAGGGCGCGCCGCGCGGCTGCGTCGAACACCGGGTTCGAGAACCCCCACGGCGAGAACGTCCCCTCGAGTCCCGCCGAGGTGTGCAGCCGCAGCCCGGCATCCGGCGTCTTGAGGTTCGGCGAGTCGAACAACACCGCCTCGAACTCGCCGCCCCGCAACGACTTCTCCCACTCGGCGGCCGGCACCAGCGTCGGCCGCATCCGCATCCCGGCCTCCGCCACCTGCTTCTGGATGCTCGTCAGCATCGAGCGCGCCTCGACGGTGTCCGGCGCCAGCATCGAGAAGGCGAGCTCGGCCTTGTTCGCCGCCGCGAGCAGCCCGACCGCCGCCTGTGGCTGCCGCCGGTAGATCGAGTGCGCGCGCAGCTCCTCGGGCTTGAGCGCGTCCGAGGCGAAGGCCGGACCGACCGGTCCGCTCTCGATTGCCTTTGCCGCGGACAGCAATTCGTCCCGATCAATCGACAGCGCCACCGCCCGTCGCACGCGCTCTTCGGCAAACGGTCCGGGCGCGCCCGCGCGGTCCGAGCGCTGCAGCGTCGCCACCGAGAGCGCGATGCCGAACATTCCTCGCGACGGCCGCCGCGCCTGTCGCATCCCCACGCTCGCGGGAGGCTGCCCGCCTGCGAGGCGATGCACGTCCAGCGCACCGCTCCCCGCCAGCCCTTCGATCGCCGCACTATCCGGCCGGATCAGCACGTTGATCGCCTCCAGCAGCGGCAGCCCGGGGCGGTGGTAGAGCGGGTTCGAGGCGAGCAGGACGGCGTCGGCGCTCACCTCCGCCGGGACGAACGGCCCCGCTCCCAGCGGCAGGTTGATCGAGGCGTACCGTCCGACGTCGCGAATCGCCGCCTGCGCGGGGTCGGCCAGCGATTCGAACAGCGTCCCGAACGGTGCACGCAGGTGCAGCACCACGGTGCGCTCGTCAGGCGACTCGACGCGATCGATCACCTCGGTGAAGAGGAACTCGCGAGCCGCGGCGCGCGCACGGAAGTCCCGCTCCACGGCGTCCGCAGTCAGCGCCGAGGCGAGACCGTCCGCGTTCGGATGGAAGCGCGCATCGGCCCGCAGCGTGAATGCCACCTGCAACTCGCCCGCCAGCTCCACCTTCTGCGCGAGGTCGCCGTACACCTCCCCGCTCCGAGGATCGACGCAGCACAGCTGCCCGGAGATCAGCGGGAGCAGCACCCCACCGAGGGTGTCCGGGGTCGCCGCCATGCGCAGTAACCCGCTGCGCTTCTGCTTCGGCGGCGAGGGGTCCCGCAGCACGGGGACCGCGCCCATCTCGACGCGCTCACTCGACGCCGGCGTCCCCCCGCACGCCGCCAGCACCGGCCATGCGAACGCGCACACCGAGGCGCCCGCTGCCAGGCGCAGGAACTCCCGGCGCGTCCGTCCCTCGACGCCTCCGCCTCGAATTCCCATCGATCGAGGTCTGCTCACGCATCAACTGTAGGCACGACCCGCCGTACGGACGCAATTGCAGTCGCCCGCCGCCTCGACCCGTCGGTCCACCGCCCGCCCAGATCCCTCGAACTCTCGAGACTCGATGAGCGCGGCAGGGAGAGGGCGCAACCGCTGCTCGGGCCAGTCGCGTTTGTTATGCTCCTCTCGGAGGCGGCCCTCGCGGGGCAGCACGCTGGCGGTGGGATCGTGATCTGGACTGCGGCTCGATGGACCGGGGTCGTGCTCCTCAGCGCCGCCGGGTTGTTCTGGGCCAGCGTGGTAGTCGGACTGAGCACGTTCGGCCTCGGCGAGCACCCCGCCGGCGCCATCCTCGGCGGCACCACCGTGCTGACCGTCGTGCCGCTCGTGAGCGGTACGCTACTCTACCGCGCTGGGGTACGCCGCCATTCCGCCACGACGAACCTGCTCGTCCGGGTCGCTGGTTCCACAATCGCCCTGGTGAGGCTCTTCATCGCCGCCCCGGTCGCGGCTGGCGCATGGGTGAAGCGTGGCGGGCCTCGAGCCACCGTATCCGAGTGCGCCTCGACCCTCCGGCTCCTCTCGCAGGACCTACGGACGATTCAGGCGATCGCGAAGTCAGCCGCCATCGCAGCGTACCGGGAGCGCGGGGAGCCACATCGCGAGCGCCGCGAGGCCGAGGTTCGCGCTCGCGCTGACCGCGTACCGCCCTCGATTCCGCTACCGGACAGGACCCAGGTAACGCCGCTCGCCCGTGTCCATATCACGCCACGCTGGATGTTCCCCCGACCTCCGGTTCACCCCCACGCAGTCATCCTCCGCACGGGCCGGAGAGGCAGCCGTCTCGGGATCATCGGACTCCTGCTCCTGCTCGGCGGGGCACTCTTCTATGCATCGATCATGACGAGGTCGGGAGCACTCCTGGTCTTCCCGGTCGTGTGCCTGGCGTACACGTGGCGATTTGCATGGCAGGAGATCGCCGAGCTGCATTTCGAGCCAGCGGCGCTACGATTCGTCGCCCCGCTCCGCCAGGTGCTCGTACTGCCGGGCGAGGTGATCGAGCTCCGGCGCAAGGGCTCGTGGGACGGTGACACCGACGACCGTCACCTCAGCGTCATCACGGCGGGATGCGTTCAGGATCCCTCACCACCGCTCCGTGGAGGACCTGGAAGCGGCGATTCGCTCGTGGAACCCGAGCGCTCGCCTCACCGGCAGCTGGGACTAGCGAACGCGCGAAGGGCACAGCCCACCTCGAGGCAGGCTCGACGGTCTGCCGTGGGCGCACGGGGTGCGCCCGGAGCCCTCGAGGCAGCCGCTACCAGATGCCAAGCATGAGCTTGACCTCGTCGGAGGCCATCGTCTTCGGGTCCCAGGGCGGGTCCCAGACCAGGTTCACCTCCACGTCCTCCACGCCGTCCATCTGCGTGAGGAGGTGGTACGCCTGCCCCTGGATCATCGGCCCGATGGGGCACGCCGGACTCGTGAGCGTCAGGTCGATCGTCACCACGCCCTGCTCATCGATGTAGATCCCGTACACCAGCCCCAGGTCCACGATGCTCATGCGCAGCTCCGGGTCCTGCACCGTTTGCAGCACCGCGCGCAACTCCTCGAGGGTGGGCCGCGTCGTCGTCTCCGTCGCGTCAGCCATCACATCGACCTTTCGTCAGTCGTCACCGGCGCGTCCGCAGAGGCAGCACCACCCTCGGTGCCTCCTCGTCGCAGCGCCTGCTCCAGCGTCTTCCAACCCAGCGAGGCGCATTTCACCCGCACCGGGAACTTCGCCACCCCGAGCAGCGCCTCGACGTCCCCCAGGTCAACGTCCGAGGGCGCCTCGCCGCTGGTCATCATCTGCTGGAACGCCCCCACCGCCGCGAGGGCATCCGACACTGGTTTCCCGGCCACGTAGTCGCTCATCAGCGACGCCGAGGCCTGCGAGATCGAGCAGCCACGCCCGACGAACCCCACGTCCGCCAGCGCCCCGTCCTCGACGCGCGCCTCCACCTCGATCTGGTCGCCGCACAGCGGATTCGAGCCGTCCGCGTGCCGGTTCTGCCCCTCGACGTGGTGCTTCCGCTTCGGACTGCGGTAGTGCTCGAGGATGATCTCGCGGTACAGCTCGTCGAGGCCCGGATCAGCGACCATTGGACCCTCCGAAGAAGCGCGCCGCCTCCGAGATCGCCTCGGCCAGCGCGTCCACCTCCTCCGTCGTGTTGTAGATGTAGAATGACGCGCGCGCCGTCGCCGGCACGTCGAGCGCCGCCATCACCGGCTGTGCGCAGTGGTGCCCGGTCCGCACAGCCACGCCGTGGCTGTCCAGCACCTGCCCGATGTCGTGCGGGTGCACATCCTCGAGGTCGAACGACACCACCCCGCCCCTCGACTGGGGATCGCTGGGCCCGAACAGCGTCACGCCGGGCACATCACCGAGGCGGCGCAGCGCGTAGTCCAGCAGCTCCATCTCGTGCGCGCGCACCTGCTCCATCCCCAGCGCCTGCAGGTAGTCGATCGCCTTTGCGAGGCCGATCACGCCCTCGATGTTGGGCGTTCCCGCCTCGAAGCGGTACGGGATCTCGTTCCACGTCGATTCCTCGAGCGTGACCGTGAGGATCATGTCCCCACCCCCGAAGAGGGGCTCCATCTGCTCGAGCACCTCGTGGCGCGCCCACAGCACACCCGTCCCGGTGGGGCCGAGCATCTTGTGTCCCGAGAACGCGAGGAAGTCCGCGCCGAGCTCGGTCACGTCCACCGGCATGTGCGGCACCGACTGCGCTCCGTCGACGCACACGAGCGCGCCCTGTGCATGGGCCAGGTCGGCCAGCTCGCGCACCGGCACGATCGTGCCGAGCGCGTTCGACACGTGCGTGATCGACAGCAGCCGCGTCCGAGGCCCGATCAGCCGCCGCGCCGCCTCGAGGTCCAGCGTGCCGTCAGGCAGCATCGGGATGAAGCGCAGCACTACGCCGATCTCGTCGCGCAGCTGCTGCCACGGCACGATGTTCGAGTGGTGCTCGATCTCGGAGAGCACGATCTCGTCGCCCGCGCGCAGATGGTGCCTTGCCCATCCTCTCGCCACGAGGTTGAGCGACATCGTGGTGCCGCTCGTCCAGACCACCTCGTCGGGGCGCGCGCCGCCGATGAGCGCGCGCACCTTTTCGCGCGCGTCCTCGTACTGCGCCGTCGCCTCCTGCGAGAGCGTGTGCACCCCTCGATGGACGTTTGCGTTGGTGTCGCGGTAATAGCGCGTGAGCTCCGCGATCACCTGCACAGGCTTCTGCGACGTCGCCGCGCTGTCGAGATAGACCAGCGGCTTCCCGTGCACCTCCCGCTTGAGGATCGGGAAGTCCCAGCGGATCGCCCGCACATCGAACGGCCGCCGATCGAGGGTCATCGTGTCCCCCTCAGTCCGAGGCCCGCCGCCCCCACGAGGTAAGCAGTCGCTCTCATCCGTTCGTGGCGAGCCGAGGTCACCGCCGCCATCCCCTCGTCTTGAGGCTCCCCTGAGCGCAGTCGAAGGGCCTGCCGAACCACCCCGCGGTCCTCAAATGGTTCGAATTCACGACTTCCCCGGTTCTCCCGCGCCGCGCTTCCACCTCGCACCCGCGCGATCGCCCCGATCGGGGAGCGTGAGGGCGGAACCCCTCGCGAAGAAGAGGGCAGAGGTGGGCGGGCAGCCAGCCCGGAGGGCTGTCCTCGTCTTCCTCATCGCGGTGCCTCGAGGGGCGCGTCGCAGTCCACGAACAGCGCTCCGTCCTCGGTGACATGCACCGAGTAGGCGCGCACACTCTTCACCGCTGGCAGCGACAGCACCTTCCCCGTCCGTGCATCGAACTGCGCCCCGTGGCGAGGACACACCACGCGCCCGTTGCGCAGCCGTCCGTCGCCGAGCGCGCCACCATCATGCGTGCACACGTCATCGATCGCGAAGAACGACCCGTCGATGTTGCTCACGGCCAGCTCCAGCCCGCCGGCGCAGCGCATCACGTGCACCTGTCCGGGCGTCACCTCCGAGGCCTCACCGATCCGCTCTCGCGACACGGTCTCCCTACTTCCTGATCCGCGACGGCTCGGTCGCGTTCCGGCGTGCCAGCGGCGCCACCCAGTCCGAGTTTGCCCACTCGTGCTGACGGCAGACCGTCCGCTGCACCTTGCCGTGCCGCGCGCACGTCGGGCAGCGGAAGTCCGAGGTGCGGTCGTACGCGCTCGCCTCGCGCGGCGACTTCGATTCGTCCGCCATCGTCACGCGCCTTTCAGCTCGGCCGTCGCGAGCTTGTCGGCGACCAGCGCCGCCAGCTCGTCACCCATCCCCTCGATGGGGAAGTTGCCGATCACCGATTGGAAGAAGCCCGCCACCAGGAGTTGCAGCGCCATCCGGTACTCGAGGCCGCGCGACTGCAGGTAGAACAGCGCCTCGCCGTCCACCGGGCCCACGGTCGCAGCGTGCCCGCACTTCGCCACCGCCGCCGTCATGATCTCCAGTACCGGATCGGAGTCCGCCTTCGCGCGGTCCGAGAGCAGCAGGTTCCGGTTGGTCTGCATCGCCTCGCCGTTGGCCGCGCCCTCCCCCACGCGCGTCACCCCGTAGTAAATCGAGCGCGACGCACCCGCCAGCGCCGACTTGATCTCGACGTCCGAGACCGTCCGCGCCGCCACGTGGTCCTGCAGCGTCACGAAGTCGAAGTGCTGATCGCCGTCGCCGAGGGCTACGCCTCGGATGAGCGAGCGCCCGCCCTCGTGATCGAGGACCGACTCCACTGCCTGCTTGAAGACCCGCCCACCGATGGCGAGCGTCGCCACCTGTACCTCGGCGTCCCGCTCTACGCGAGACCGGACGCTTGAGTAGTCCTGCGTGTCCGCGCCCCAGCGCTGATCGATCAGCAACCGCACGCGCGACGCCTGCTCCGCCACCACCTCGATGACGCCCGCGACCAGCAGCGGCGCGTCGCTCGAGCGCAGGCGTAGCACCACGGTCACGTCCGAGCGCTCCTGCGCGTACACCAGCACCCGAGGCAGCACCGCGCTCGCGGCACTCGAGGCGTTGCCGGCCTCGACGGTGATCACCACCGGCGCCTCGAACTGCGCGCCGGTCGCAGCGTGGACCACCGCGCCCTCGGACCACAGCGCCGAGTTCAACGCTGTGAACTTCCCTTCCGTCGCCGGGACCACGCTGCCGAGGCGTTCACGCACCACCTCCGGCGCCCGTTCCAGCGCCTGGGCGAGCGTGCCCGCGTGCGAGCCCTCGGGCACGGTTCCCTCGATCGTCACGCGCGCCGCTGATGGCGGGAACGCCGCGATATCGAGCGTGGACACGTCCGTGTACTTCCACGGCCGCAGCCGCTGCGAGGGCAATGGCAACGCCGCGAACGCGCGCGCCGCCTCGGCTCGCCGCTCGAGCAGCCACTCGGGCTCCCCGCGCCCCCGCGCCCCCTCGAGGACTGCCGCCTCCGCCGCAAAGCTCACTGCCGTCTGCGTCGTCGTCATCTCGTCACCACCATCCGCGAGCCGCTGCCGCTCCGATCCCGTATTTCGCCAGCCTCAGCCGCACCCACCCTCGTGGACCCTCGGCCCACTGCCTGTCACCTACGTGGCGCGGGAGGGCACCAGCGCCCCGCGCGACGACGAGGCCCAAGCCCCATCGACGCAGCCTCGGGCAACTCCCCAGCGGGGGCGTGGGGGGCGCAGCCCCCCACAGGGAAGGGGTGGGTGGGGGGGGAACCGGCCCGGCGGGGCGACCACTCTCATCCGACCGCGCCTTCCATCTGCAGCTCGATCAGCCGGTTGAGCTCGATGGCGTACTCCATCGGCAGCTCCTTGACGATCGGCTCCACGAACCCGTTGACGACCATCTTGGCCGCCTCTTCCTCCTTGATGCCGCGCGCCATCAGGTAGAAGAGCTGGTCCTCGCCGAGCTTCGAGACCGAGGCCTCGTGCCCGATCTTCACGCGCTCCTCGTCGATCTCCATCGTCGGATAGGTGTCCGAGCGCGACAGCGGGTCGAGCAGCAGCGCGTCGCAGCGCACCGTCGAGCTCGAGTCCTCGGCGCCGTCGTACACCTTCAGCAGCCCGCGGTACGAGGTGCGACCGCTCCCCCTCGACACCGACTTCGACACGATCGCGCTCGTGGTCCGAGGCGCGACGTGCACGATCTTGCCGCCCGCGTCCTGGTGCTGCCCGTCGCCCGCGAACGCCAGCGAGAGGATCTCGCCGTGCGCGCCCGGCTCCATCAGGTACACCGAGGGGTACTTCATCGTCAGCATCGAGCCGAGGTTGCCGTCCACCCACTCCATGACCGCGTTCTCGTACGCGTAGGCACGCTTGGTCACGAGGTTGTAGACGTTGTTCGACCAGTTCTGAATCGTCGAGTAGCGCACGCGCGCGTTCTTCTTGACGATGATCTCCACCACCGCCGAGTGCAACGAAGCCGTCGAGTAGATCGGCGCCGTGCACCCCTCGACGTAGTGCACGTACGAGTCCTCGTCGGCGATGATCAGCGTGCGCTCGAACTGGCCCATGTTCTCGGTGTTGATGCGGAAGTACGCCTGCAGCGGCACCTCCACGCGCACGCCCTTCGGCACGTAGATGAACGAGCCGCCCGACCACACCGCCGTGTTGAGGGCTGCGTACTTGTTGTCACCGCTCGGCACCAGCGTCCCGAAGTACTCCTGCACCAGCTCCGGGTACTCCGCCAACCCCTGGTCCATCCCGAGGAAGATGACGCCCTGCTTCTTCAGGTCCTCGCGGATGTTGTGGTAGACCACTTCCGAGTCATACTGCGCGCCGGCGCCCGCCAGGAACTCGCGCTCCGCCTGCGGAATACCCAGCTTGTCGAACGTGTCCTTGATGTACGCGGGCACGTCCTCCCACTTCGTCGAGTCGCGGTCGGTCGCGCGGACGTAGTAGTGGATATTCTCGAAGTCGATCGCGCCCAGCAGCTCGGGGCTACCTGCCCAGGGCGGGTTCCGCAGCTGCCGGAACGTCTCGAGGGCGTCGAGCCGGTTCTCGAGCATCCACTCGGGCTCACCCTTCATCCGGGACATCTCGCGGATCATCTCCGCGTTCAGTCCCTTCTCCGCGATGAAGAGCGGCTTCACGTCGTCGTGGAAGCCCCACTTGTACTCGCCCACCGCCTCGCGGGCGCCCGGGTTCACCGTCGTCATGATGCCGCTCCTTCGAGCACACCGACTTCGCGCAGGATCGGGTCGTACCCGTCGGCCTCGATGCGGCGCGCCAGCTCGGCGTCGCCCGAGCGGACGATGCGCCCGTTGACGAGCACGTGTACGAAGTCCGGGGTGATGTAGTTCAGGATTCGCTGGTAGTGCGTGATGATGAGGACACCGAGCTCCGGCGTGCGCAGCGCGTTCACGCCCTCGGCGACGGTCCGCAGCGCATCCACATCGAGGCCCGAGTCGGTCTCGTCGAGGATGGCGAGGTCGGGCTTCAGCATCCCCAGCTGGAGGATCTCGGCGCGTTTCTTCTCGCCGCCCGAGAACCCATCGTTCACGTAGCGCCGCGCGAACTCCTCGTCCATCTTCAGCGTCTTGAGGGTCGACCGCAGCTCGCCGAGGAACTCCCGCGCCGGCACCTCCTCGCCGCGCCGCCCCTTGAGGGCCATCCGGAGCAGGTTCACCATCGTCACGCCCGGGATCGCCGTCGGATACTGGAACGACAGGAACATCCCGCGACGCGCCCGCTCGTCGGCCGGCAGCGCCGTCACGTCCTGCCCCTTGAAGATCACCTGGCCACTGTCGACCCGATACGCGGGACTGCCCGCGACCGTCGAGGCGAGCGTGCTCTTCCCGGACCCGTTCGGTCCCATCAGTGCATGGATCTCGCCCGGCTGAATCTTGAGTGACACACCCTTCACGATCGACGTGTTCGGCGGCGCCGCCACGCTCACGTGGAGGTCGCGCAACTCGAGGATCGGCGTACCCGTGGTCATCCCCGCCAGCTCCAGTCTTCCGCCCGCAGGCGGTACCGCGCGCCCCGGCGTCCGAGGCGACTCATGCGTTCTCGGTCGCGCCTTGCGCGCTAGACCCCCGGCGACATCAGCGGCGAGCCCGGCATGGGCCCCGTCGTCGCCGACTTCTGCACCACGTACTCGCACATGGACGCGCCTTCGACCGCGCGTGCCGTCTGCACCACCGGCAGCTCGAGCAGCAGCTCGATGGTGCGCCGGTCCGCCTCGCAGCACGCGTGGTTCTCCGTCGCCGTCGAGCGGTACGGGCATCCGACGTTCACCAGCCGGTAGGCGTCCCCGTCATCGATCACCTGCGTGAGAATGCCTTCGCCACTGAGCGCGTCGGCCACCTGGCCCACGCGGTCCGGCAACTCCGTCGCCGTCACGTGCGCCGAGTACTCGCTCGCCACGCCACGCGCGACCGCCTCGAACAGGCGCTGCACGAGAGCGTCGCCCGGCAACCCCGAGACCTCCGCCTCGGGCAGGCTCTCGAGGGCGGGATAGAGCCGGTCGAGAAGGCGCGCGTAGTTCGCCGCCGCCGTCCGCTCCTCGCCCGCCTCGCTGAGCGAGTAGACGAGGCCCGGCCGACCGCGCCCCTGGCGCTCCAGCCGGCTCTCGACGAGGCCCTCCGCCACCATGATGTCCATGTGGCGGCGAATCGCCCCTTCGCTCACCCCGATCCGCTCTGCGAGCGTTCCCACCGAGGCGGGTCCCTGCTCGTGGAGCCACCGGATCACCTCGTCACGCGTCGAAAGCGGTCTGCGTTGCACCATGCCAACACGCTATCCCTGTCCCCATCCGGCGTCAACGTTTTTGTCAAACTAATTGAGGAAAATCACCGCCCGATTCGTCGGCCGCCCGCGCCCCAACCCGTTCGTGGTGAGCGGAGCGCAGCGGAAGCGAACCGCATCCGCCGTAGTCGGTAGACCCGATCTGAGTTCCTTCCGATATCCAGCGGAGCCGCCGCGCCGGGCCGCGACCTTGCGCCCTCCATCGAGGTGCACCCAGAGGCGTCGCCTCACCTCGATGCCCCACCGGTTGCCGCCCTCGCGCGCCCGCGCCTACGATGCCCGCCGCACACGAGCACGCACATCGAGGGAGCACGCGATGGCCGACAACGTCCAGGGTCTCGAGGTCGGCGCCGTCGCCACCTTCTCCCGCCCCGTCACCCAGGCCGACATCGATCAGTTCGCGCAGGTCACCGGCGACACGAACCCTCTGCACAGCGACGCCGCCTACGCCGCCCGCACTCGGTTCAAGGCCCCGATCGCCCACGGTATGTTCGGCGTCGGCGCCATCTCCGCCGCCCTCGGGACAAAGCTCGCCCCGAATTCCGTCGTGATCTACCTCGCGCAGAACCTCCGATTCCGCGCCCCGGTCATGGCCGGTGACACGATCACCGCCACCTGCACCGTCACCGCCGTCGACGTCGAGCGCTCCCGCGTCTCCCTCGACACGAAGGTCTCGAAGCAGGACGGCACCGACGTCATCCTCGGCGACGCTCAGGTCATGGTCGAAGCCCTCGGATAGCGGGCCCCCGAGGGCTACCCGCCGGAACCGTCGATGAACCTCGTCCTCTGGGTGCTCCAGGCCGCCCTCGCCTTCCTCTACTTCGCGGGGGGCGCCTACAAGGTGGTCGCCTCCGACGAGCTGGCGACCAGCCTCATCGCACTCCCGCGCAATGGCTGGTCCGTGCTCGGCATCATCGAGATGGTGGGCGCAGCGCTTCTGATCGTCCCTGCCGCCACGAGGTGGAGGCCCTCGCTCACCGGCCTCGCCGCGATCGTGCTCGCCGTTGAGACGCTCGGGCTCGCCGCCCTCTACGCGCGCTCCTCCCTCGAGTTCGCTGCGACCAATCCCCTCTGGTGGGCTGCGGCGATGGGACTCCTCGCCGCCGTCATCGCCTACGCGCGGCTGCACCTCCGCCCGATCGCCTGACGCACTCGACGGCGCCGCCCGCGCCAGTCGCGACGCGCCACACAACGAGGGGGCCATGCGGCCCCCTCGTCCGGTCCCGGTTTCGTCGCCGGCGCTATGCCCGAGTTCCCACCACCTGCAGGTACTCGGCGTCCACCACGGTCCGGTGCGGACTGACCGACTCGTTGGCCTCGCGCCACAGCGCGACCAGCGCGTCGCGGAGCCCCTCGCGCTCCGGCCCCTCGAGCTTTGCGAACGCCATCGTCATCGGCCCGTAGTGCTCCCGGAAGAACTCCACTGTCCGCTCCGGCGCGAACGGATACTCGAAGCGGTACATCACGCGCTCCAGGTCGAGCCGCGTCAGCCCCGAGGCGAAGCGCTCGCGCACCGTCGTCTCGTCGCCCCACAGCACCGGCGAGGGCATCCCGGGGGGCGCCACGAACCGGCCGATCGTCGCCAGCATCTGCCCGATGAAACCCTCCTTCGTCCAGTTCGCCATCGCGATCGTGCCGCCCGGCCGCGTCACCCGCAGCAGCTCCGAGGCCACCAGCTCCGGTCGAGGGGCGAACATCGCGCCGTAGATCGTTGCGGTCACATCGAAGCGCGCGTCCTCGTAGGGAAGCGCCTCCGCGTCACCCACCTCGAAGTGCGCGTCCAGCCCCTCCGCGGTGGCGCGGCCGCGCGCCGCCTCGATCCAGGCCGGCACGAGGTCGACACCGTGCACCCGGGCGCCGCGCCGCGCTGCGATCAGGCTCAGCTGCCCCGATCCGCACGCCACATCGAGGAGTTCCGTCCCCGGCCGCACCGGCAGGCGGTCGAGGAACTCCGCCGCGCTCGGCTCCATGAACCGCGAGAAGAAGTCGTAGTTGCCGGCGCTCCACGTCGCCGCGAGTCGCTCCTTCAGGCCGGCCATCTCCGCCGTCACCGCACCGCTCGTTGTCGTCGTGGTCATCTCGAAACCTCCCGGTCGTCCGCCGGCACCCGCCGGCCACGGGAGTCACTATGGCTCCAGCCTCCCCGCGCAGCTTGGCCCCGCGTCCGCCTTCCATTGCCGAGCGAACGGACTTTCCTGCGGGACGTACACTCCACGGCACGATGACCACCATCGACGTGCTCTCCGACGTTCTCGGCGTGATCAAGCTCGACACGGCGATCTACCTCAACGCCGAGTTCTCAGAGCCGTGGGCCTTCGCCCATCCCGATTCGACTCACCTCGCGCCGGTGCTCGCGCCGGGAAGCGAGCAGGTGATGATCTACCACCTGCTCGTCGACGGCCGCGCGTACGTGCAACTCGATGGCGGGCAGCGGGTGGCGCTCTCGCCCGGCGATATCGTCACGTTCCCGCACGGCAACCCACACGTCTTCGGCAGCGGCGATAGCGTCGCCCCCCAGGATGCGGCCGCGGCGCTCCCGGGCGTGCTCGCGAACGGTCTTCAGCTCATCCAGGGCGGCGGCGGCGGCCCCTCGTCCCGATTCATCTGCGGCTACCTCGCGTGCGATACGCAGATCAGTCACGCGTTCCTCAACGGACTGCCTCCCGTGGTGAAGGTCAACATCCGGGACGAGGAAGGCCAGTGGCTGGAGAGTTCGCTGCGCTTTTCGGTGCAGGAGGCTTCCACGGGCGCCACCGGCTCCCGCGCCATGCTCACCCGGCTCGCCGAGGCCGTATTCGCGGAGACCCTGCGCCGCTACATCCACAGTCTTCCCGAGGGCGAGACCGGCTGGCTCGCCGGCACGCGCGACCCCGAGGTCGGCCGCGCGCTGGGACTCCTCCACCAGCGCCCCGCCGAGCCGTGGACCATCGCCAGTCTCGCCCACGAGGTGGGACTGTCCCGGACCGTCCTCGTCGAGCGCTTCCGTTATTTCCTGGACGAATCGCCGATGGCGTACCTCACGAGCTGGCGCCTCCGCCTCGCCGCGCGCACGCTCCGCGCCAATCCGTCCTCGAGCCTGACCACGACCGCCGCCGCAGTGGGCTACGAGTCCGACGCCGCGTTCAGCCGCGCGTTCAAGCGCGAGTTTGGCGTCCCGCCCGCGCAGTACCGGCGCGACGCGCGCGCTAGCTGACCCTCGCGCCGGTCCAAATCCGGCGCGCGCCCGGCAAGCACGACGCGTCCCGGGCACCCCGTCGCGAACGGCGGCCGCCCCCGCGCCGGAGACGCGCCAGCAGTGGCGTCGTACCATCGAGGCTCTCACCTTTCGTTCGGACCGCGACGGAGCCCGACCATGACCTCGCCCACCGACGTCCGCGCCGCCCAGGAGCAATGGGAGTCCGATGTCCTCGGTCGCGTCCTCCAGCGCTTCCCCGAGCGCCGCGCCGAGTTCCGTTCCTCCTCCGCCGAGGAGCGCCGCATCTACACTCCTGCCGACCTCGACGGCGCCGGCTTCCACTACCTCGACGACGTCGGATTCCCCGGGCAGTTCCCCTTCACGAGAGGGGTTCAGCCCACCATGTATCGAGGGCGTCTCTGGACCATGCGCCAGTACGCAGGCTTCGGTACCGCCGACGAGACCAACGAGCGCTTCCGGCTCCTCCTCCAGACCGGTCAGACCGGCCTGAGCGCCGCCTTCGACCTCCCGACGCAGACCGGGTACGACTCGGACGATCCGATGGCCCTCGGCGAGGTCGGCCAAGTGGGCGTTGCGATCGACAGCCTCGACGACATGGAGCGCCTCTTCCGCGACATCCCCCTCGATCAGATCTCGACCTCGATGACGATCAACGCGCCCGCCGCGATCCTCGTCGCGATGTACGTCGCCGCCGCCGAGAAGCAGGGCCACGCGCCGAGCGTGGTCATGGGCACCGCCCAGAACGACGTCCTCAAGGAGTACGTCGCGAGGGGCACGTACATCTTCCCGCCCGCGCCCTCCGTCCGGCTTGCGGCGGACCTGATCAACTACTGCGCGAAGGAAACCCCGAAGTTCAACTCGATCTCCGTGTCCGGCTACCACATCCGCGAGGCCGGCAGCACCGCCGCGCAAGAGATCGCCTTCGCCTTCTCGAACGCCGTCGCCTACCTCGATGAGTGCCTCAAGCGTGGCGCCGACATCGATGACGTCGCCCCGCGCGTCAGCTGGATCTTCAACACGCACAACCACTTCTTCGAGGAGATCGCGAAGTACCGCACCCTCCGACGGATGTGGGCGCGCCTCCTCCGCGAGCGCTACGGCGCGAAGAACCCCAACTCCCTGATGCTGCGCACACACACCCAGACCGGCGGCTCCACGCTGACCGCGCAGCAGCCGCTGAACAACATCGCGAGGGCGGCCATCCAGGCGCTCGCCGCGGTCGTCGGCGGCGTCCAGTCGCTCGCGCTCTCCTGCTATGACGAGGCGCTCGCGCTGCCGACCGAGCAGGCACAGGAGATCGCGCTCCGCACGCAGCAGATCATCGCCCACGAGACCGGCGCGGCCGACACCATCGACCCGCTCGCCGGCTCGTACTACATCGAGACCCTCACCACCCAGCTCGAGGACGCCGCGAACGCGATCATGGCCCGCGTCGAGGACATCGGCGGCGCCGTGGCCGCCGTCGAGACCGGCTACGTGCAGGCCGAGATCCAGGAAGCCTCCGTCACCTGGCAGCGCGAGGTGGAATCGGGCGAGCGCGTCATCGTCGGTGTCAACGACTACATCAACCCCAACGAGGATGCCACACCCCTCTTCCGCCCCAACCTCGCCGTGGTGCAATCGCAGCTCGACGCGCTGAAGGCCCTTCGCGCCCGGCGCGACACCGCCGCCGTCGAGGCGTCACTCGCACGCCTCCGCAACGCCGCCCGCGGCGACGAGAACCTCATGCCCGCCATCCTCGACGCCGTGAAGACCTACGCCACCCTCGGCGAGATGTGCGGCGTCCTCCGCCAGGAATGGGGCGAGTACACCCCACCCACGCGGGTATAGCGAGCTGACCAACGTCGTGCCTCGCGCGCGGACCTGTCGAGGCCGCTCGAAGGCCCTCCGACGCAGGGCGCAGCGCCTCGCGCCGTGCAGGAGGCCACCCTTCGTCGATAGCCGCGCAACGCCCTGGAGGCTCCCGCCGTCATCCGCTCACGCTGGAGACCGTGAACATGTTGAGGGGGCGCGTCGTGTATCCGTTCGCCCGGAGCCTGTCGAAGGGGCCCATCGACCGAGGCAGTTCGAATAGACGATCTGGCCCCACGGCGGGACGCGGCTGCGAAGCGCAGCGTCCGCCGTCATCCGCTCGCCCTGAGCCTGGCTAAGGGCACCCGCTGGCCCCCAAGAGTCCGAATCGAGGAGCGACAGCGCCCATCCGCGAGGGGTGTCCACCCGGAGAGCCCGTCCGAGCGCCACCGCCCCTCGCGTTACAACGGCACCCGCCACCCCCTCGACAACAGCGCCCCGAGTACGGCACAGTGCGGAGCGCGAAATTCACGAAACAGCAACGCAACGAGGGGATGACGACATGGCGGGCGCACTCGACGGCCAGGTGGCAGTGGTAACCGGCGCAAGCCGCGGCATCGGCCGCGCCTGCGCCATCGAGCTCGCGAAGCAGGGCGCCACCGTCGTCGTGAACTACACCTCCAACGAAGAGGCCGCCAACTCCTGCAAGGCCGCCATCGAGGCCGCCGGCGGGAAGGCCATCGTCCTGAAGGGCGATGTCAGCAAGTCCGAGGAGGCACGCGCCCTCATCAAGACCGCCGAGGAGCAGTGCGGCAAGGTCGACATCCTCGTCAACAACGCCGGCATCAACCGCGACCGCATGATCCAGCGCATGTCCGACGACGAGTGGGACCAGGTGATCCAGACCGACCTCTCCTCGATCTTCTACACGACGCAGGCCGTGCTCGGCGGCATGCGCGAGCGCGGCTACGGCCGCATCGTCAACATGTCCAGCGTGATCGGCCAGATGGGCAACCTCGGGCAGGCCAACTACTCGGCGGCGAAGGCCGGGATGGTCGCCTTCACCAAGACCGCCGCGAAGGAGTTCGCCCGCTTCAACATCACCGTCAACGCCGTCTGCCCCGGCTTCATCGAGACCGACATGGTCGCCGCTCTGTCCGACGAGATTAAGACCAACCTCATCGCCAACATCCCGCTGGGCCGCTTCGGCACCGCCGAGGAAGTCGCCGCCGCGGTTCGCTTCCTCGTCACCGAGGGCGGCTTCTTCACCGGCTCCGTCCTCAGCCTCAACGGCGGCCAGTACATGTAGCCCGCCCCTCCGAGGCGTTTGCTCTCTCGAGGCCGCCCGCCGGGGCGGCCTCTCTGCCCTTCGGTTCGTGGTGAGCGCAGTCCAGCGGAAGTTCCTCGTGGCGGCGGTCTGCCTTCATCCGTTCGGCCTGAGGCAGCCGAGGTCCCGCCGCCTTCATCCGTTCGGCCTGAGCCTGTCGAAGGCCCCGCCGTCCCAAGCCGCCCCACCGCACGCCTTCCGAGGCGAGCGCGCGGCGCCTCGCTCCGAGACGGGGACGCGGGGGCGAAGCCCTACAGAAAGGGGCGGGCGGGCGGGTCCCCCGCGCCGGAGGCGCGTCCTCAGCTCTTCCGAGGGCGTACACATGCCATCCCCACCTCGGTGCTCACGTGCCCACGAGGCACACTCGCCCTATGGCGATCATCTCCCGCCCGCGCACCACTCGAGACCGCACGAGGCCCGTTCAATCAAGACAATCAAGATCCGAACCTGCACCAACCGCGACAATCGAGTTCAATCAAGTCACATCGACGCCGCAGCACCGCCGAGGACCCACGCCATGCCCCTGCCCGAGCGCATTGTCGTCGCCGGCAACACCGGCTCCGGCAAGAGCACCCTCGCCGAGGCGTTGGCGCGCCGCCTCGACCTCCCGTTCGTCGAGCTCGACGCCCTCTTCTGGCTCCCCAACTGGACCGAGCCCGACGCCGAGGACTTCCGGGCGAAGGTGCGGGCCGCCACCGAGGGCGGACGCTGGGTGGTCGCCGGCAACTACAACGGGCGCACCGCCGACATCACCTGGGTGCAGGCGCAGGCGATGGTCTATCTCGAGTTGGGCGTCGCGCGATCGATCTGGCGCGTGCTCCGTCGCTCGTGGCGGCGCTGGCGCTCCCAGGAGCTCCTCTGGGGCACCAACACCGAGACGTTCGCGAAGCACCTCAGGGTCTGGTCACCCGACTCGCTGGTCTGGTGGGCCGTCAAGTCGGTCCCGAACCACCGCAAGCGAGTCATCGAGCTGCGCACGGACCCACGCTGGTCGCACATCGACCTCGTCCAGTTGCGCTCCCCATCCGAGGTGAACCGCTGGCTCGACGCCGTCACGCGCCGGTGTCGCACGAGGCGCGCAGCGTGACCGCGTCGAGGCCGCGCGCGCCGCGCCTGCCGTTCTCGCCCGCGAAGGCGTACGCCCACCTCCGTGGCGTCGACCCCGTCGTCGGCGCGCTCATCGACGAGTGGGGACCCTACCGACCACGGCCCGGTTCCGACCCTGGTCAAACCTCGTGCGCACGATCCTCTTCCAGCAGCTCGCGGGCAGCGCCGCGAGGGCGATCCAGCGCCGCTTCTACGCGATCCACGGCGCCGAGGATCGCGTCCCCACTCCGGCCGAGGTGCTCGCTACCTCGGACGAGGCCTTCCGCACCGCGGGTGTCTCGAGGCAGAAGGCCGCCTACCTGCGCGACCTCGCCACGCACGTCCTCGATGACCGCCTCGACTTCGACGCGCTCCGCCGCGCACCGGATGCCGAGGTACAGGCCGCCATCACCGCCGTCCACGGCCTCGGCGAGTGGAGCGCCCACATGTTCCTGATGTTCGAGCTCGGCCGTCCCGACGTGCTCCCCACGGGCGACCTCGGCGTGCGCGCCGGGATGCGCATCGCCTACGGCCTCGAGGCCGTCCCGACGGCGAAGGAGGCGCGTGTCATCGGCGAGCCATGGGCGCCTTACCGCTCGGTCGGCGCCTGGTACATGTGGCGCGCCGTCGAGGGTCTCGTCCCCGAGCTGTAACGACTGTGCCCTCATCGTTCGTGGTGAGGCTCCCCTGAGCCTGTCGAAGGGCCTGTCGAACCACTCGGTCGCGTACGAATAACGAATCGAAGACTCCGGCCCAGACTGCAGAGGAAGCGGGGGCCTCGCCCTGTGCCGAAGGACGCGTCGTCAGGCTCCGGCGACTCGCATT
Organism: Dehalococcoidia bacterium; assembly: GCA_046328255.1. Classification (GTDB taxonomy): domain Bacteria; phylum Chloroflexota; class Dehalococcoidia; order UBA2979; family UBA2979; genus RBC038. The sequence goes on from JAXLWY010000005.1 coordinate 48,558, forward strand.
GACCGTGGACGATGAGTCCGGACGCCCGGGAATCTCGAGGCTCGCACGACTCCGCGTCAACCCAGCGCAAATCACGCAAATCGCTCCCGCACTGCTAGCCACGACTGGGAGCGCAGGGGACGCAGCCCCTCGCACAGAAGGGTGGGTGGGCGGGTCCCCGGCCCGGAGGGCCGACCTCAGCTCCCAGTTCGAGTCGGGCCGCGTCGACACGCGACCACCGGGACGGCCGCCCGCGGGCCCTCAGAGACCCGCACCTATACTGGCCACACGAGCAGCACTCGAGGCGGAGGCACCCGTGATCGTCGGCACCGTGCGCGAGACCAAGACCGAGGAGTACCGCGTGGCCCTCACCCCCGAGGGCGTCGCGGACATCGTCGCCGCGGCCACCACGTCCTCGTCGAGACCGGCGCCGGCGTCGGCTCCAACTACCACGACATCGAGTACCGCGATGCCGGCGCCGAGGTCCTTCCCACGCCGCAGGACGTCTACGCCCGCGCCGAGCTCATGTGCGAGGTCAAAGAGCCGCAGCCCCAGGAGTACGACCTCCTCCGCGAGGGCCAGATCCTGTTCACCTACCTCCACCTCGCCGCCGAGCCGCACGTCACCGACGCGATCATCCGCTCGAGGTGCATCGCGATCGGCTACGAGACCGTTCGCCGCGACGACGGCTTCCTTCCGCTGCTCGCGCCCATGTCCGAGGTCGCCGGGCGCATGGCGGTTGAGCTGGGCGCGCACTACCTGAAGCGGCCCGGCCCCGGCCGAGGCATGCTCCTCGGCGGACTCCCCGGCGTCCCGCCCGCGCACGTCGTGATCGTCGGCTCGGGCAACGTCGGCAAGAACGCCGTCCGCGCCGCGGTCGGCTTCGGCGCGCGCGTCTCGGTCGTATCTATCGACGAGAACCAGCTCCGGCACCTCGAGGACGAGTACCAGGGCCGCATCGAAACGGTCCTCGCAAGCCCGCACGCGATCGCGAGCGTCGTCGCCGGCGCCGACCTCCTCGTGGGCGCCGTCCTCGTCGAGGGCAGGCGCGCCCCGGTCGTCGTCACGCGCCAGATGGTCCGCACCATGGGCGCGGGCGCCGTCATCGTCGATGTCGCCGTCGACCAGGGCGGCTGCGTCGAAACCACCCGCCCCACCTCGCACGTCGACCCCGTGTACGTCGAGGAGGGCGTCGTGCACTACGCCGTGCCGAACATGCCGGGCGCCGTGCCCCGCACGTCATCGAGGGCGCTCACGGGCCTCACGCTGCCGTACATCCTGCGCGTCGCCAACGAGGGCTTCGCGGCCGCCGTCCGTCGCGACGCCGCGCTCCGCCGAGGCGTGAACGCCTATCGAGGCGTGCTCACCCACGAGGCAGTTGCGAGCTCCCTCGGCCGCCCGTGGACGCCCATCGAGGAGCTGCTCCCGCCGGACTGAGGTGGGGCGCTGTCATTGTCCTGTTCCCGAGGCAGGGGTGACGCTTGGCGCAAAGACGCGCGTTCGCTTCGAGTGTCCTCCCCCGGCAGCTGATGACGCAGATCCGCAGCCGGCGCAGACGGTTGTCTCGCCCAGCGCCCTCTCAGGGTGCGCGAGGGGCGGAGCCCTCGCTAGAAGAGGGCGGGTGGGCGGGCGGCCCGGGCGGCCGTCCACGGCTCCGAGTGAAATCCACCACCGCGGGCGTCCGGCGCTAGATCGAGTTGCGTCCGCCGCTCGCGGTCCCGCCGCTCAGGTCGGCCATCATCTCCATGAACCGCTCGCGCGTGACCTCGCCCTTCGCGTATGCGCGACGTGCGAGCTCCGTCGCGTCCGCATCCTCGTTGGGGCTGCGGCCGAGGCTCAGCTGCCGCGCCAGCCACACCGCCAGCCCGGCCCAGGGGAGCCACAGCAACGTCACGATCAACCACATCGCAGACCTCCCGCAATCGCGCGATCGGTGGATCACCACTCTAGGAGGAGCCGCACGGGGACATACGAGCGTGATCGCACATCGACGGGGGACCAAGGTCAGGAGGCGCGCGGCGCTAGAGGAAGCGGGCCGACGCCGTCCCATCGAGGAGGACCACGCCCGTCGGGTCCTCGCACACCACGTCGTAGACCGCGAGTCCCTCGTGCGCCGAACGCAACGAGGCGCGGCACGTCACCGAGATCGGCGGGAACGCAGGCGAGCGCCAGCGCACCTTCAGCGACCCCGTGTCCGCCCAGCGTACGCCGAACGCCGTCGTCATCACCTCGGACACGAGGGCGAGCACGAGCATCCCGTGAGCCACGGGACGGCCGAACGGCCCCGCCTCCGCCTCCGGCGAGTCGCGATGGATTGGATTCGGGTCCTGCGCCGCGAGGGCGTACCGGTCAACCAGCGCCTGGTCGATCAGGCGCGTCAGCGGTGGGATCACCGGCGGCTCGCCCAGACGAGGTTCACGATGCTGCAATCGCCGGCACGCGAGGCAGCACCACCGTCGCATGCCCGCGGCACACCAGCCGGTCCTCCAGGCGCAGTTCGAGGCCAACCGTCGTGTACACGGCGCCTGCTCGCCGGCGCGCCGCTCGACCGCGATCAGCAGGTCCAGCGTCGAATCGAACGGCACCGCCTCGAGGAAGTCGAACTCCTGCGCCGAGTGGAACACGCCCGCGGGCAGCGGCATCTCGTCCATCAGCGCCGCGAGGGCGAGCGCCCCCAGCGCGAGGGGTGGCACCGTGCCGGGCCAGTGCGCGTCGTCCTCGCCCGTCGCCGCCATGTAGCGAAGGGCGTCCTCACGCGTGATCGTCAGGTTGACGGCGGGCAGCACGTCGCCCGTGCGCACCGATTCGAAGTTCGTGCTCAGCGTCCCGCCTCCGAGTCCGCGCCGAGCTGCGTCATGTGGCGCTCGCCCCACTCCTCGAGGGGTTGCAGCGCGCCCGCGAGCTCCAGGCCCCGCTCCGACAGTGCGTACTCAACCCAGGGCGGCATCGTCGCCACGATCTGCCTCGTGACGATGCCCTGCTCCTCCAGGAGCGTCAGGCGATCGCGCAGCGTCCGCGAGTTGCAGCCGCCGATCTCCGCTGCCAGCTCGTTGAACCGAAGCTTCCCGTTCCGCAGCTGGTACACGATGTGCGGCACCCACTTCTGCCCCAGCAGGGCCAGGGTGGCGCGAATCGGACAGTACTCGCCGTCCGGCCCGGTGGAGAGTTTCGACTCGATCATCTGCAACTCACGGTATCCTCCGCCCGGCGCGGAATCCACCATCGAGGCGGCGCGCCTACCACGCCGCCCCGCCGAGGTACGCGTGGATCGCATCGGCGGCCGCGTGGCCGTGTGCCAGCGCCGTCACCACCAGGTCGGCCCCGTTCACGTTGTCACCGCCGGCGAACACACCCGGCACGCTCGTCTTCATCGTCTCGTGATCCACGACGACGCGATTCCAGCGGTCCCTGATGAGGTCGGGAGCCGCAGCGCTCCACTCGGCCGAGACGTTGTACCCGATCGCCGTCACGATCGCGTCCGCGTCGATATCGAACTCGGACCCTGGTTGCGGCTCGGGCCGCGCCCGCCCGGTGTCGTCGGGCTCACCGAGGCGCATGCGCTGGCAACGCAGGCCGCGCACAGCCCTCCTCGGTGGTCAGCACTTCGAGGGTGCCGTCAGGAACTCGAAGCGCGCGCCTTCCTCGGCCGCGTGCTGGCGTTCCTCCGTGCGACCCTGCATCTCGCGCTCGGTGCGCCGATAGATGAGCGTCACCTGCTCCACCCCGAGACGTCGCGCCGATCGCACGCAGTCCATCGAGGTGTCCCCACCGCCGATCACCACTACCGACCGGAACGCCGGCAGTGGCGCGCGCAGATCCTCGGGAAGCTGCTCCGGGTCGAGGTTGGCGCGCACGAGGAACTCGGTCGCCTCGTACACGCCGAGAGCGTCCTCTCCCGGGATCCCGAGGTGCGACCCGTCCGAGGCTCCGTAGGCAAGGAACACGGCGTCGTACTCCGACCGCAGCTGCTCGAACGCCACATCGACGCCGACACGCACGCCCGTGCGTACCTCGACGCCCAGCGCCTTGAGCTGCGCGAACTTCCGCTCCACGGAAGGCTTATTCAGCTTGAAGTCGGGGATGCCGTACAGGAGCACGCCGCCCGGCTCGGGCCATGCCTCGAAGATCGTGACCGCATGGCCCGCCCTCGCGAGGCGTTCCGCGCAGCCGATGCCCGCCGGCCCGCTTCCGACGATCGCCACGCGCTTCCCGCTCGCCGCGGCTGTCGACGTATCGAGCGTGCCGTGGTGCTGCTGCCACTCGCTGACGAACGCCTCGAGCTTGCCGATGGCGACCGGCAGCGCGTGCTTGCCGACGACGCAGTGGCCCTCGCACAGGCGCTCCTGCGGACAGAGCCGGCCGCACATCTCCGGCAGCTCGCTCGTGGCCCGGAAGACCTCGGCGGCGGTCTGGAAGTCACCCAGCTCGATGAAGTGGAACGACCCGGGGATGTCGTTATGGACGGGACACGCCTTCTGGCATGGCGCCGCGGGACACTGGATGCAGCGCGTGGCCTCGATCTTCGCCGTCTCCGGGTCGAACAGCGAGTACACCTCGTTCCAGTTCCCGAGGCGCACGTCGGCCGCCTGCTTCGCGGGCCGGTACGGAGGCACCTGCAGACGGCCTTTGCGGTCGACGTTTGGCTTCGGTCGGTTCTCGGGGTGTTCGCCGGCTCGAGTCACACGCGTCCGTCCTGGCGATGCTGGAATGCACGCACGAGCGCACCTCGCGATGAAGCGGCTGCGTCCAGCGTACGCAGGGACACCGGCGGCCTCAACCGGCTGGAACCCTGATCAGGACTTCGCGTCGCTCCGGGTGTCCACCACGACGAACGTCGCCGACCCGGTCCCAACGACGTTCTTATGTCCGTCGAAGAGCTCCACTGTGCAGTGATTGAGCATCCGCCCTCGACGCGCCACCCGTCCGATCGCGCGCAGGACGTCGCCCTGGAACGGGCGCAGCCAGCGGAAGTCGAGCTGACCCGTCACCGCGCGCTCGCCGGGCTCGAGTTGCGTCCGGATCGCCCCGCCCATCGCCGAGTCCGCCACAACGAGCCACACTCCACCGTGCACCACGCCGTCGGCGTTCAGCACCACGTCCGAGACCCGCAGCGTGATCTCGAGCCATCCATCCCCGCCATCGCTGATGTCGAACCCGAGGTGCTGGTAGATCGGCGAGATCAGCGACCTCGGGTACGCCAGCCAGTCGCGCTCGCCCGCGCCTCCCGATGTCATGCCGGAGGTCAAACCGCCGCCACGCCTTCCCCGGGCACACGGAGCGGTTCATCCACCGCGGGCACTCGAGGGCGGCGGCGTGCATGGATCACCGCCGCGAGGCAGAACAGCGTCGATGCCGTGAGTACCACCGCCGGGCTCGCCGCGACGCCCGCGTAGAACGAGATGTGCAGCCCCACGAGCGCCGCGATCAGCCCGACGCACGTCCCGTACGCCATGATGAGCGGCAGCCGTCGCACTCCGAGTCCGGCGGTGGCCGCCGGTATGATCAGCATCGCGTTGACGAGCACGATGCCGATCGCCTTCAGCGCCACCACGACCGCGACCGCCACCATGACGAGGATGGCGTACTCGAAAGCAGTCGAGCGCACCCCCATCGCCGCGGAGACCGCCGGGTCATAGGCGACCATCTGCAGCTCGCGGTAGAACGCGAGCACGAACAGCAGCAGCCCCGCGCTCAGCACCGCCGCCGCAACGAGGTCCGAGTTCGACACGCCGAGGATGTTGCCGAAGACGAACGCAGTGAGGTCGGGCGTGTAGCTCGTTCGGCGCGACAGCACCAGGATCCCGAACGAGAACATCGAGACGAAGAAGATCCCGATCGCCGTGTCGTAGGACACCCGCGCGCGACGCCTCGTGATGCCCACGCCGAGGGCGGTCACGACGGCTGCCACGAGCGCTCCGAGGACGACACTGCCGCCCGAGACGAACGCGACCGCCACGCCCGCAAGCGTCGAGTGCGCGAGCGCGTCCCCCGAGAACGCCAGCCCCTTGTTCACGACGAACGCGCCCACCACGCCACCTACGAGGCTGACGAGTGCAAGCGCCAGCAGCGCGCGCTGCATGAACTCGAAGCGATAGGGATCCAGCAGCCAGTGCTCGAGTCCGGCCATCGTCAGCGCCGCGCCGAGGCCTGCGGGTACAGCCCGGCCACCGGCGCGCCCCCGATCGTCACGAGGTGCATGTGGAACGTCTCGCTCAACACCTCCGCCGTGAGCACCTCGGCGGGCGGACCCGAGGCGATCACGCGCCGGTTGAGGCAGATCGCCTCGTCGCACGAGCTCATGACGCAGGAGAGGTCGTGCGTCGCCACGAGGATGCTCGTTCCTTCGCGCACCAGCCGATCGAGGATCTCCAGCAACTCATGCTGCGCAGCGGCATCGAGTCCCGCGAACGGCTCATCGAGGAGCAGCAGGCGCGCCCCTCGCGCAATCGCACGCGCCATCAGCACGCGCCGCCGCTGCCCGCCCGAGAGCTGGCCCGCCTGCCGAGTCGCGAACTGGCTGAGGTTGACCCGCTCCAGCGCTTCGAAGGCGCGCGCGCGGTCCTCGCTGCTCCACCGCGCGAACGGGCGGAACCGGTGGTACCGCCCCATCAGCACCACGTCGAGCACCGAGACCGGGAAGTCCCAGTCCACCTCCTCCACCTGCGGCATGTACGCGATGTCGTCGCGCGCCTCGCGCACCGGCCGTCCGAAGGCGACCGCCTCGCCTCGCAGCGGCTCGATCAGCCCGAGGATCGCCTTGAACAGCGTGGACTTCCCCGCGCCGTTCGGCCCCACGAGGCCGACCATCTCGCCCACCGGCACCACGAGCGTCGCGCCCTGCACTGCGGCCACCTGCCCGGGGTATCCCGCCCACAGGTCCCGCACCTCGAGGGCAAGCTCGCGATGCGGGTGTTGCGGCGCGAGCGGCTCCCGCGCTGGCACGTGCTCCGAGGCCTGCGTCACGTCCGAGGTCTGCATCGCCGCGAGTCTACTGTCCCGAGGGGCGCGCCAGCCCCTCGACGAGGGCGCGCGCGTTCGCGCGCATCATCTCGTCGTAACTCGTGATCCCGGCGCCGTACGCGTCGCTGTAGAGCACCAGCACGCGCGCTCCCGTCTCCCGCCCCACGGCTTCGAGCAACGCCGGCGAGAACTGCGGCTCGCGGTACACCGCCGGCACCGACTGTGCTCGCACCAGCGCGACGGTATCCGCGAGGGCGCGCGCGCTCGGCTCGCGTCCGCCCTGCTCGGGAAGCACGCCCGCGGTGAGCTGGAAGTCGAACGCCCGCGAGAAGTAGGCGAACGCATCGTGGAAGACGACGATCCGGCGCCGCTCGACCGGAATCGAGGCCGGCTCGAGGCCAGCTCGGTCTTCAGCGCGCGCAATCGCGTCGCACGCGCCTGCCCACGCTCACGATAGCCATCTGCCTGCGGAGGGTCCGCGGCCGCGAGGCCGTCCGCAATGGTCTCGACGTAGCGAGCCGCGAGTTCCGGGTCGAGCCACATGTGCGGGTCGCCGTCGGACGTCGCCTCCAGCGGGAGCCCCGAGGCGCCCGCGCCGTGGGTTTCGCCCTCGTCACCGGCCAGCGCCTCGATGCCCGCCCCGGCGACGATCACACGCGCGCGCGAGGTCCGGTTCGACGCGACGACCGAGAGCAGCCCACCTCGAGGCGATGCCCGTTCACGACGAGCACATCAGCCGCGGCGACGTCACGGGCCGCGCTCGTTGGCGCCTCGAACGAGTGCGGGTCGGCGCCCGGCGGGATCAGCACGCTGACCCGCGCGTCGGGCCCCGCGACGTCCCGCGTGAACTCCCCGAGGATCGTCGTGGTCGCCACGATGCGGAGCGCACCCGGCGCTCGCTCGGCGGGTGCGGCACAACTGACCGTGGCCAGCGCTCCCACGAGCAGCGCCACAACCAGTCCTCGAGGCCGGCGCATGGGTCGTTCCCTGCCAGAGTTGATACTTCATCTCAACTCGAATTGAGACCGTATCGCAACGCCGCGCACCCCACAACCATCCGGCCCGGCACGAGGCGTCGAGTCGGTCGTCGATCAGCTGCGCCGGGAACGCCCGTCCCTGGCGCGACACTCGGCACAGCGTCCGTACAGCTCGAGGCGGTGCGCCTCGACATCGAACCCGGTGCTGGCCGCAACCGCGCGCAGCAACTCGGTCAGGTCACACTCGAGCACGTCGCCGACGCGTCCGCACTCCGAGCAGACGAAGTGATGATGATGGGCCGGCTCGGCCGACATCCGGTACTCGGTCGTCCCGTCGTCCAGCACCACCATGCAGACGGTTCCGAGGTCCTGCAGGAGTCGCAGCGTGCGGAAGACCGTGGCGCGCCCCACCTCGGGCGCCGCCACCGCGAGTTGCTCGGCGGTGAAGTGGTCGCCCAATCCCTCGATGGCCGCGAGCAACGCCCGCCGAGGCCCGGTCACGCGCACGCCATCGCGCACCAGCCGCCTCTCGATCGCCTGCGTGCCGCTCGAGGTCATGCGCAGATGGTCCGGCTCGCGACTGCGGCCTGTCAATCGCTGCCTCAGCCGGGGCAGACGCCCGCCCGCCGGCACCCGATGATTGACGCGCGGCGGCGGAGAGGACGCACCATGACCATCGCTCGATGGCGGATCGCACTCTGGCTCGCGACACTGGCGGTCGCCCTCTGGATGCTGTGGCAGGCCCGGTCCGCCATGCTGCCGTTCGCCGTCGGCTCAATCGTCGCCTACGCGCTCTCCCCGCTCGTGGATCGGCTCGTCGCGCTGCCGTGGCTCACCAGCCGCAGCGACTCACTCCGACGAGGCCTCGCGGTGGCGCTGATATACCTCGTCCTCGGTGGTGTCGGTGCGTGGGTCGCGTCGATCGTCCTGGTCCTGGCAGCCGACCAGATCGTGCAGTTCGTGGATACGCTCCCGGCCACCGTCGAGGGGGCCCAGCGCACAGGAACCGCCTGGCTCGAGCAGTACCGGGCGCGCGTCAATCCCGACGTGCAGGCCCAGCTCGCCGGATACGCCGACTCCGCCTCGAGGACCGCCGCGGCGGCACTGGGGACGCTCGCCCAGAGCACGATCAACACCGTCACCGGCACGATCGGACTGGTGTTCGGCTTCGCCGTGATCCCCTTCTTCGTGTTCTACGCGATGCGCGATCGCGCGCATGCACGCACGGCGCTGCTTCGCGCCACGCCTCCCACCCTGATCCCGGACGCCGACAACGTCCTCCGCATCGCCGATCGCATGCTCGGCCGCTTCCTGCAGGGACAACTGCTCCTCGGTGCCGTTGTTGGGATCGCGGTCGGCGTTGGGCTCGCGTTGATGGGCATCCAGCTGTCGCTCGGACTCGGGGTGATCGCTGGCTTTACCGAGCTGGTCCCCGTGATCGGCCCATGGCTCGGTGCGATCCCCGGACTGCTCATCGTCCTAGCGACGGACCCCGGTCGATTTCTCCCGGTCGCTGCGCTGTACTTCGCCGTGCAGACGCTGGAGAACAACCTGCTGGTCCCGAGGATCCAGGGGAGCGCCGTCGAGATTCATCCGGCGCTGGTGCTGGTCCTGCTCGTCATCTTCGGTGCGGTCATGGGCTTCTGGGGGCTGGTCATCGCCGTGCCCCTCACCGCCATCCTGCGCGAGCTCTTCTGGTACGCCGACGCACGACTCCGTGGCGTCACGCCCGCCGAGGCCTTCGCCGGCACGCGCGTGGGACAGGCGGTCGCCAAGGAATCCGCGCGAGCGGCCGCCGCGTCCGAGCATGCGCGACCGGCATCGAGCCGCGCACGCTAGTCAGTCCTGGTCTCCGGAGCGCGACGCGCTCGATGGAGGACGGTGCCTCGAACGAGCAGGCGCCGCCGGCCGCCTGGCTGCGCTCGTCACAGCGCGGGCACGGAGGAGATTTGCCGGTTCCTCGCTCTGCCCGGTTCCCCGATTTGGCGAGTCCCCGGTGCCCGCGATTCAGTCCGGCTAGTGGATGAGGCCCACCAGCACTACCGGGCGCCCCACCACTGCGGATCCACCCAGCGGGGCCACCGCGATCATGATCGACGTCGGCTCGATGTTGGTGTTCGGCCGCAGCATCACCTCGGCAGCGCCGTGCTCATCCGGCACGAAGAGCCCCGCCGACACCGACGTCGTGCCCTGCAAGAGCCACGCCTGGTACACGTTGCCCGAGGGCAGCGGCGGCAGATCCTGCGCCACCACCACGCCCGCCGTCGCACTCTCGCTCCAGACGTAGCGCCCGCGCGCGTCATGCCCCGAGGGCGTGGGGAGCAACGTGCTGTTGCGCGCGTGCGGGTCGGTTGTCACGGCCAGCGCCACCTGCTGCGCCTGCATCGTGTCCTCGAGCTGGCGGCGCAGCCCCTCGCCGGTGAAGTCCGCGCCCGCAGCCACCACGAGCTTTGCGATCTGCTTCGCGTCCGACTCGACCACCGCAGTCAGCTCGGCGTTTCGACGGCTCAGGTCGGTCATCCCCTGCTCGAGGTGGATGCCCCACGCAATCGCCGCCACCGAGGCGGCAGCAGCCACGGCCCAGCCCGCCATCTCGCGAACGGTCGGCACGCGTCGTCGCTGCCTCGTCTCGCGTCGGGCGGCGTCCATCACGCGCCCTCGAAGCGCGGGGTCGGCGCGCCGCAACGGCGCCGAGAGCGCGATGAGGTCTACCACCTCGTGGTACGAGCGGAGGTCGTCAGCCGCGGCCCGGTCGGACCGCACGAGATCCTCCACCGCCTGTGCATCGGGCCGCGACAGCGTCCCGAGGGCGTACGCGGCAAGCAGCTCCTCGCGCTCCTCCGGCGTCACGTTACCTCCGTCGCTGTCGCGTCCCCGAGTCCAATCTCGGTGGTACGTGCATTACTCGTTACCGAGGAGAGCCCGCAACTTCTGCATCCCGAGCCGCACCCGGGTCTTCACCGTCCCGAGGGCATCCCCGGTCCGCGCCGCGATCTCCGTCTGTGTCAGCCCCGCAAAGTACGCAAGCTCCAGCACCTCGCGCTGCGCCGCCGGAAGCTGATCCATCGCCGCCTGCACCTCGCGCCGCTGGTCCGCCAGCATCGCCTCCGCCATCGGATCCATGAACCGACTGGTGTCGGCAAGCTCCGGCAGCACATCGTCGTGATCTTCGGCAACGGTCCGCCGGCTCAACCGCCGCCGCTCGTCGATCGCCCGATTCCGCGCCACCGACATGAGCCAGCTCACGAAGCGGCCGCGCTCGGGGTTATATGCCCAGGGGCGCCTCCAGAGCCGCAGGAACACCTCCTGCGTGACGTCCTCGGCAAGCTGGCGGTCGAGGAGCACTCGCACCCCCACCGAGAACACGAGTGAGCCGTATCGGTCGTACAGCGCTCCCAGCGCGGCCAGCTCGCCGGCTGCGAGCCCCGCCATCAACTCGTCGTCAGAGGAGGGCCGGCCCTCGTTACGTACACCCTCCGAAGAGGGTACGCGCCGCAGCTGCGGGCGGATTCGCGAGGACGGGAGGGGTCGTTCTGGCAATCCGGATGGCCTCCGGCGGCTGACGGTAGCAGCCTCGTGCATTGAGGATACGCCCGGCTCCGGCGGGACTCGTGACGCCGCTCACGATCCGGCTATCGCGCACGAGCCTGGACGGAAGGCGCAGCTCGTGCCTGACACATCCTCGGCAACTCCCGCATGCGAGGTTCCTACGTGACTGTTACGCTGGATTGCGGCGCGGCCCCGAGGTGTGACGTTCGGGAATATGCTTTCCCGAGGATTGATTTCTTCGAGAACAGCAATTATCGTACTTGTGTGAATGAATCGCCGCCCGTTCCCCGCGACCACCTCCTCCAGGCCATCCGTCTCAAGATCCGGGACATGATGGCGGCCTCGCACCGCCTCGGCCCCGAGCCACTGCTCGACCTCGACCTCGACCTCACCATGAAGCAGCTCAAGGTTCTCCTGTGCCTCGGTGGGATGGGCCCTTCGAGGCCGGGCGTGATCGCGAGCACCATCGGCGGCAGCGCCGCCACCGCCACCGGGGTTGTGGACCGCCTGGTCGCCCTCGGTTGCGTCGAGCGCACCCCGGACCCCGCCGACCGGCGTGCCCTCCTCATCCGCCTCACGGCAGCGGGCACCCAGATCGTGGAGGACCTCCAGACGGCCGGCGAACAGCGCCTGGCCCTCGCACTCGTCGAGATGGCCGACCAGGACCTCGAGGCACTCCACCGCGGTCTGGCCGCCCTCGTCAGCGCGACCCAGCGTCTCCCCCAGCTCCTGCCCTTCGGCGGTCGCGCAACGGCCCCCGGGATCGAGGACTGACGCATGCTCTTCACCCGGCTCGCCATCGAACGCCTCTGGGCGACCATCGCGATCTTCGGCGCCCTCTGCCTCATCGGCGCGGTGGCGTACTTCTCGCTCCCCATCAACCTGTTCCCAAACGTCCCGATCCCGATCGTCACCGTCAGCACCCTGTACCCCGGCGCGAACCCACAGGAGATCGAGACCCAGATCACACGTCCCATCGAGGACGCGGTCGCCAGCCTCAACAAGGTCAAGGATGTCAGCAGCACGTCGGCCGACAGCTTCTCGACGGTCATCGTGCAATTCGCCGACTCCGCCGACCTGAACCAGATCGCGTCCGACGTCGAGCGGCGGGTCAACACCGTCGTCGGCAACTTCCCCTCGGGCGCCGAGCGCCCGGTCGTCCTCAAAGTCGACCTCGGTGCGCAGCCGGTCATGCGCCTCGCCCTCGTCGACGACTCACTCCGTCCCGAGGAGCTGTACCGGCTCGCGAAGGACCAGGTCCTGCCGTCCATCGAGTCGATCGGTGGCGTGTCGCAGGCAGGCCTCGTCGGCGGACGCAAGGAAGAGATCCACGTCGACGTCGACCCGACGCGACTCGCCGCGTTCGGCATCAGCCTCGCCCAGCTGCAGCAGGTCCTCGGCGGCGCGAACGCCTCGATTCCCGGCGGTCAGCTCACGCAGGGCACGCGCCAGTTCGACCTCCAGGTCACCGGCCGCACCGGCCGCCCCGAGGACCTCGCGGAGCTCGTCGTTGGTGGGCAGCCCGGCAAGCCGGTGCGCGTCCGCGACGTCGCAACGGTCACGCGCTCGGCCACCGACGAGGCACAGCTGACCCGCTCGAACGGCAAGCAGGCCATCCTCATCACGATCGCGCAGGCGACCGGGTCCAACCTCACCGACGTGACCGACGCCGTTCGCGCCCGCCTCGATGGCATCCGCGCCGGTCTGCCCCCGACCACCGACCTGCGCGTCATCCAGGACTCGACACCGTTCATCCGCAACTCGCTCGGCGGCATCCAGGAGGAGCTGATCGTCGCGGTCTTCCTCACCGCCATCGTGCTGCTGCTGTTCCTCCACGAGATCCGCGCGGCCGCGATCGTGTTGCTCTCGATTCCCACCACGCTGCTCATCACGATGTTCCTGATGCAGCTGATGGGCTTCAGCCTGAACTTCCTCAGCACGCTCGGCCTCACGCTGACCATCGGCATCCTCGTCGACGACTCGATCGTCGTGCTCGAGAACATCCTGCGGCACCTCGACCGAGGCGAACGCCCCTTCAACGCCTCGCTCATGGGGCGCGCCGAGATCGGACTCGCGGCCGTCGCGATCACGCTCGTCGACGTCGTGGTCTTCGCCCCCACCGGTCTGGTCGAGGGCCAGGTCGGCGGCTTCTTCCGCGAGTTCGGCTTCACCATCGCCGGCGCCACCCTGACGTCACTCCTCGTCTCCTTCACCCTGACACCCATGCTCGCCGCGAGGATGCTGAAGTCCGCCGAGGAGTCGCAGGGAAACGGACTCGTCCATCGCTTCGGCAAGTGGTGGGACCGCGGCTTCGCACGCCTCGAGAACGCCTACCGCGTCACGCTGATTTACTCGCTCCGCCTCAGGTTCGTGGTGTTGCTCCTCGCCGGCGCCTCGCTCGTGGCGGGCATCTCGCTGGTGACGACAGGCGCCGTTCCCGTCGAGTTCGTGCCGAACTCCGACGAGGGCTTCTTCATCGTCAGCACCGAGGCGCCTCCCGGCACCTCCCTGCAGGCGCACAACCGCATCATGTCGCAGGTCGAGCAGACCCTCCTCGACATGCCCGAGGTTGAGCGCGTCACTGCATCGATCGGTATCAGCCTCCTCGGCAATAGCGGCGGCCAGGCCCGCTTCGGCTCGGTTGTCGTCGAGCTGAAACCGCTCAGCTCAGGCCGTCCCGATGTCTTCAAGATCCTCGACGAGGCCCGAGATCGGCTCGCCCCGATCCCCGGCGCGAAGATCACCGCCGGCGTCCAGGGCGGCGGCCCCGGCGCCGATCAGCAGGCAGCCGCCATCCGCATCAGGGGCCCCGAGTTCTCAGAGCTCACCCGCCTCGCCAACGAGGCGCAGGCAGGCCTCGAGAAGATCCCCGGCCTCATCAACTTCAAGAACGGCGCACCCACCGGGAAGCCACAGCTCGTCGTCCACGTCGATCCTCGTCGCGCGGCCGACCTCGGCGTGAACGCTGCCTCCCTCGGCCTGAGCGTGCGCACCGCCTTTGCCGGCGTCGTCGCGACGAAATTCCAGAAGACCGACGGCACCCTCGAGGACGTGCGCGTCCAGTTCGACGACAGCGCGCGCACGAACGTCTCGGACCTCGCCGATCTGCCCGTCCAGACGGCCACCGGCCAGACGGTCCCCCTGCGCCAGGTCGCGACCGTCACCGAGGAATCCGGCCCCGCGCAGATCAGCCGCTTCGACCGCTCCCGAGTCGTCACGGTCGGCGCCGACCTCGACACGGGCTACGCGCTGAGCCAGGTGCAGCCCGGCGTCCGTGACGTCATCGCTGGCCTGCAGCTCTCGCCCGGCTACAGGGCCGAGGTGGCAGGCGGTGGCGAGAACCAGGCCGACGCGTTCGGCGACCTGTTCAAGGCGCTCGGCGCCTCGATCATCCTCGCCTACCTCCTGATGGCGATCCTTTACAACTCGCTGACCGACCCGCTGGTCATCCTCTTCTCGCTGCCCGTCGCGGTCGCGGGCGCGATGTTCGGCCTCCTCATCTTCGGCTACGCCTTCAGCGTCTTCTCGATGATTGGCCTCATCCTGCTGGTGGGCCTCGCGATCAAGAACGGCATCCTGCTCGTCGACCGCACGAAGCACAGCCGCGAGCGCGGTCTCAGCACCTACGACGCACTGCTCGAGGCGGGTCCCGCGCGACTCCGGCCCATCCTCATGACCAGCATCACGATTGCGCTCGCCCTCTTCCCGACCGCGCTGGGCGTCGGCGAGGGCACCGAGCTGCGTGCACCACTCGCTGCCGCCGTCCTCGGTGGCGTCATCTCATCGACGGCACTCACGCTGATCCTGATTCCCGTCGTCTACTCGCTCCTCGAATCCGTACCCGGCCTCATCGGACGGATCATGCGCTTCACCGGGCTCGCGGCGCTGCGACCGCAGCGCTCCGTGCCGGCCGCCGGTGACTCCGGTGGCGACGGCTCCGGAGGCGGTGCATGACGCCGAGCCACATCCACCTGTCTACCGCGAACGCACCGATCGGACACGCACCATGACCACCGCCACCATGAACCGACCCGGACGCACCCGCGGAGTCCTCGTCATCGGCGCGCTGGGAATCCTGATCGCCGCGGCAGTGACCTACTTCGCCGTCAATCGCAGTCCGGCCGCGACCCCGGCGACGACGCAGGCCCCGGTCACCACGCCGGTGCAGGCCGCCGAGGCGAAGACGGGCCCGATTCGCGCCACGCTCAGCTACTCCGGCACCGTTGACCCAGTCCACCAGGCAACGCTCTCCTCGAGGGCGTCCGGCATCGTCACTGAGCGCCTCGTCGACGTGGGCACGAACGTGAAGGCCGGTGACACGCTGGTCGTCCTCGATGGCGCGAACCAGCAGGCGCAGCTCCGCCAGGCCGAGGCCGGCGTCGCGGCCGCGCAGGCCCGATTGCTCCAGCTCACGACCGGCGTGAAGCCCACCGACATCGACGCAGCCCGGTCCGTGGTCGCGGCCGCCGAGGCGCGCTACAACCAGCTCGTCTTCCCCACCGACTCCGCCCGTTTCGCCGCCGAGGCGGCAGTCGCGAATGCGACCGCAGGCGTGGAGAACGCCCGCGGCACCGCCGAGCGAGCAAAGAACGCCCTCGCAGCGCAGATCTCCCTCTACTGCCAGCAGTACCTCAAGTTCGGAATCGACTGCGCTACCGTCGAGCTCCCGCTGACCCCGGCGCAATCCAAGGACCTCTCCGAGGCAGTCGGCACGAACTTCACCGACACGCTCGGCATCGGTGGCCAGCGTGCCCAGGCGATCCTCGATGCCAACGGCGCGTTGATCGCCGCCCTCGCAAACCAGGAGACCGCAAAGACCGCACTGCAGATCGCCCAGAACAACCGGCAGACGCTCCTCAACCCGAGCGCCGCCGACGTCGCCGCGTCACGCTCGGCCGTCGATCAGGCACGCGCCGGCCTCGAGAAGAGCCTCAAGCCATACTCGGACGGCGATCTCCAGGGAGCGCAGGCGGGCATCGCGCAGGCACAGGCACAGGCCGAGCTCGCGCGCACCGCGGTCGCCGACACCACGATCCGCGCCCCCTTCGATGGCGTCGTCGCCAGCACCTCGGTCGAGGTGGGGGGACTCGTCGGGCCCGGGGCCCCCGTCGTCTCTCTTGTCGCGAGCAACCTCGAGATCGGGCTCACCGTCGACGAGGCGAAGCTCAACGAGGTGCGCGCGGGCATCCCCGTCGAACTCACCGTCGGAGCCTTCCCCGACAGGGTGTTCACCGGACACGTGGACTCGATCGCCCCCACGGGCGACGCGCGCACCCACACCTTCGAGCTGAAAGTCCGCCCCGATGACCCAGACGGCGTGCTGCGCTCGGGGATGTACGCCGCGGTCACGCTCGTCACCGCCTCGAAGGACAGCGCGCTGCTCGTGCCCGCCGCCGCCGTCACGACCACCCCGGATGGCAAGTCCTCGGTCCTGACGATCAAGGACGGCAAAGCAGCCCTGCGTGCCGTGAAGGTCGGCATCCGCAACACCGACACCATCGAGATCGTCGAGGGCGTCGCGAAGGGCGAGAAGGTCATCGTCGTCGGCCAGAACGGCGTTCGCGACGGGCAGGCCGTCTCCGTCAAGGAAGGGCCTGCCGGCTCCTAGCCCCTCCAACTTCCGCCACTACCCCGCACGACCTCGGACGGTTCCGTCCGAGGTCGTTGCGGTTCGCCCTCGGACGCCCGTGCCGCCCTTCGAGGGGTCCCGCGCCCTGCATCAAGGTCGTAGTATCCCCAGCACGATTCCACGAACGTGCTCGGAGGGAGTGTCGCGTGGCTACTGGACCGCTCGCAGGGATTCGCGTCCTCGAGTTCTCGCAGATCGTCGCGGCACCCTACTGCGGCACTCACCTCGCCGACATGGGCGCCGACGTCATCAAGATCGAGCCGTTCGGCGGCGAGCAGACCCGCCGCTCGGGTGCCATCGTGCCCCTCGAGAGCAAGGGCTTCCAGTCGCTGAACCGCGGCAAGCGCTCGCTCGTGATCAACCTCCAGGATCCGAGGGGACAGGAGCTGATCTGGAAGCTCACCCCGCTCACCGACGTGATCTCGATCAACTTCCGCCTCGGCGTCGCCGAGCGCCTCCGCATCGACTACGAGACGCTCCGCGGCATCCGCCCCGACCTCATCTACTGGCAGAACACGGGCTTCGGCGACGTGGGCCCCGAGAAGTTCCGCGCGGGCTCCGACATCGTGGCGCAGGCCTACTCCGGCCTCATGGCACTCGACGAGAAGGTCGATGACGACGGCGCGCCGAACCTCATCGCATCACCCATCGCCGACCTCGCGACTGGCCTCGCGGCGGCGATGGGCATCAGCGCCGCGCTGTTCCATCGAGCAGAGACCGGCGAGGGACAGTTCCTCTCCACCTCGCTCCTGCGCTCGTCCCTGTCCCTCCTCGGCGCCACGGTCATGCGCGAGCCGGTGCACGACGCCATCCTGCGCGACCCGATGATGGAGCAGCTCAGCGGCCTCCGTGAGCAGGGCGGCACCTGGGA
Organism: Dehalococcoidia bacterium; assembly: GCA_046328255.1. Taxonomy (GTDB): domain Bacteria; phylum Chloroflexota; class Dehalococcoidia; order UBA2979; family UBA2979; genus RBC038. The sequence goes on from JAXLWY010000005.1 coordinate 66,523, forward strand.
GCAGATCCTCGATACACGCCGCGGTCCCACCCAGCTCGGTGGTGCCTTCCGCCTCTACTACGGCGCCTACCGCGCTCGAGGCGGGGCGGTCGTCCTCGGCGCCCTCACGCAGGCCAACCGCGACGCCATGCGCAAGGTCCTGGGCATCGACGAGAACTACGACGCCGACCCGAACTACGACGCCAACGACCCGGTCAAGATCGCCGAGGCCGCCGAGTGGAAACAGAAGATCCGTGGGATCTTCCAGACCCGCACCGCCGCCGAGTGGGTCGCGGCCTTCGATGCGGCAGGCGTCCCCGTCTCGGCGGTCCGCGTTCCCGAGGAGCTCGCCGACGACCCGCAGGTGCAGGCCGACGGCATGATCGCGGAGCTCGAGCACGCCGTGACCGGCCCCCAGCGCGCGGTCGGTCCGATCGTGCGCATGTCGAAAACGCCGACGGCCACCCCGCGAGCCGCGCCCGCCCTCGGAGAGCACTCCATCGAGGTGCTGCGCGACTTCGGCGTCGATGAGTCGCACATCGAGGAACTCTGTCGCGACGGCGTGATCTACGACCGCAACTAGTCGAGGCGGCCCGGTAGCCACCCGATCCAGGGGCGTCTATCGCCGCGCTGCACGTGCGGAACTTGATCGAGCGGACGCGCAGCCCACGGAGGGCGTGTGCTCACGTTCCCGAACGCACCGTGATCGTTCGTGGTGAGCCTGTCGCACCACACCCGCCGTCCACGGCATCCACGAATCGAGGATCGGTCCGCCCGCAGAGGGATCGCGCGCAAAGGAGGGGTGTGCGGGCAGTTGCGCCGGAGGCGCGACCTCAGGCGCTAGCCACCGACACCGGCGCGCGCGTCATCATCGAGCGCGCGCAGGCGCATCATCGGTGTCAGCCCAGCGCGCACCTGCTGTCCCACCTCGACGAGGAGCTCGGCGCTGGTCGGCACTCGAAGCGTGACCTGCGACCCGAATTTGATCATCCCGAGGCGCTCGCCCTGGGCAAGCTCGTCGCCCTCGCCGGCCCACACCACGATCCGCCTCGCAAGGATGCCGCTGATCTGAGTCACCGTGCACGGCCCCACCGGCGTCCGCAGATATGTCGCCAGCTGGTTGTTGCCATGTGTCGCCTCGGCGGTCATCGCCGGGGCGTAGCCACCGGCCTGACGCCGCTGCGCGACCACGCGGCCGTCGAGGGGCGCGCGCTGCACGTGCACGTTCCACAGCGCGAGGAAGATGCCGACCTCGAGGAGTTCTGTCTCCCAGAAGTCGTCGTACACCGTCGCGATGTGCAGCACACGTCCGTCCGCGGGCGCCAGGGCCACGTCCTGCAGCGGGATCACCTCGCGCTCGGGGTCGCGAAAGGCGAACGCCACCCCCGCAGCCCCCGCCACGCCGAGCAGCGCCGCGGGTCGATACCAGAGCAGCCCCGCAACGCTCGCGGCCGCGCACCCCGCGAGAAGCAGGCCACCCTCGGAGACGGCGCGCCAGCGAGGCGACCCGCTCAGCTCGTGGTCCTCGCGCCGCGCGCTGCGAACAGGAACGTCGGGGGGATGTTCCAGAGGTGGACGTGCCGCCGCACCTGCTGGAACGACTCGCGCAGGTACGGCGGCAGGAACGTCGGGTGATATTGCAGGGCCACGAACGTACCGCCGGGACGGAGGTTCTCCGCGACCGCACGCACGATCTCCCGCGTCAAATCGGGTCCGAGGAAGCTGAACGGCAACGAGGAGATCACGGCGTCGAACCCGTTCGGCACCTCGCGACGGCGCACCTCGCCGAGTTCTGCCGCCGACCGTTCCACCAGCACGAACCGCGGATCATCCACGTGCGCGCGCAGGTGCTCGATGAACGGCTGGTAGATCTCGAACGCCCACATCCGGCCATCCGAGGGCAGCGCCTCCAGCAACGAGTGCGTGATCGCCCCCGTACCCGGCCCGAACTCGGCGATGCTGTGTGCGGTCGACACACCGGCCAGGCTCGCCATCTTGCGCGCCACGCTCGTGCTCGTGGGGGCCACCGCACCGACGGTGTGCCAGTCCCGGACGTAGGCCTTCAGGAAGTCCCAACGCGCGACACTGCCGACTTGCTGTTCAGGCATGGGTTTCCGCATCGATCATCGCCGAGCCGTCCGTGCCGTCACCGACCAGCTCCGTCACGAAGCCCCAGAGCACGTAACTGGCGAGCACCACAATGGAGGCAAGCGCCAGCGTCTCGCCGGACGGCCAGATCGCGATCACCGCCGCGGAGCCGACCAGCACGAAGAGCAACGTCTTGCGCCACTGGGCGAACGTCGGGAACGGGTGGTGGCTTACCATCAGCGCAGCGAGCGCAATCGCGAGCACTCCGGATACCCACATGTTCGCCTCGAATGGGCCGGCCACTACAGCCGCCAGCAGCACGCCGCCGCTCGGAATCGGCAATCCCGTGAAGTACGGCCCGCTGGGCAGCACATGGAACCTCGCGAGGCGGTACGCACCCGCACCCACGAACGCAATCATGATTGCCAGCCGCGCCCACATGAACTCATCGCCGTACGCCGCCGCGAACAGGAACGCCGGCGCGACCCCGAACGCCACGATGTCGGACAGCGAATCGAGCTCCCCGCCGAGGGCGCCCGCCACTCCAAGCCGGCGCGCCACCGTCCCATCGACGCCGTCCGCGATGGCGGCGAGCAGGATCAAACGAAGTGCGAGATGGAAATCACCGATGTGGCTCGCCTCGATGGCGGCAAGTCCACAGCCGAGCGCGAACAGCGTGATTGCGACGGGGAGGTACTGGCGACGGGGCACATGTGCTCCTGCGTTACACCATCGATGCTATCGGGTTCGCGCCCGGACGAACACCGTTGCAGCAATCTAACGACGCCTTATCTGTAATGCCACTGTGAGGGACAACAGACCCCGAGCCGCAAGGGTGTCAGTCAGCCTCCGTAGCATCACAGCGCGGGGGCAAAGGCCCGGGGGGTCCAGAGGATGGTCATACTCGAATCGCGAGCGCCGTCCGCGCTCGGCGGCGGCATGCGCGCTCGCATCGAGGCGTTTCCTCGCGAGGCTCGTCGCGCCTGGGAGAGCGGCCTGACCTGGCCGCTACCCGCCGATTTCCGCGCCCCGGCCCGAGTCGTAGTCTGCGGCATGGGAGGTTCCGCGACCGGCGGCGACTTCCTGCGCGCGTACCTCCGGCGCACCCTGCCCGTCGAGGTGGTACGCGACTACGAGTTGCCGCCCTGCGACGCGCACACGCTCCTCATCGCCAGCTCCTTCTCGGGCAACACCGAGGAGACCCTCGCGGCCTTCGCCTCGCCCCAGGCGGCGACTGCCATGCGCCTGGCGCTCACCACCGGCGGTCGGCTGGACGAAGTCGCACGCGCCACGGGCACCCCGCTCATGGCCTTCGAGTGCGACGGTCCGCCGAGGACGGCATGGGAGTACGGCTTCCTCCCCGTGCTCGCGCTGCTCGGGCGGCTCGGCCTGGTGGACACCACGCCCGCCGAGGCGGCACTCGCCGCCATCGAGACGCAGGCGCCGGTGCTCGAGGCGTTCGCCGTCGCGCTGGCACCGCAGTTTGCCGATCGCATCCCGTTCATCGTGGGCGCCGAGCACCTCGCGCCCGTGGCACGTCGCTGGGCCGCCCAGGTCAACGAGAACGCCAAGCGCGTCGCCTTCTTCGGCGAGGTCCCCGAGGTGAACCACAACTTTCTGCTCGGCCTGACGGACGCGCGCGCCGCCGGCATGGTCGCGGTCCTCCTCGACTCCACGCTCATCAGCAGTCGCACTCGCAAGCGCCTCGATCTCACCGAGCGCATCCTCGAGCAGCGCGGCGTCCCGCACGAGCGCGTCCTCATCCCCGGCGCGTCCGAGGTCGACTCCATGCTGCGAGGTTCGCTCCTCGGCGACTGGCTCTCCTGGGAGCTCGCGCGGATGGAGGGCGTCGACCCCTCGGACACGGCCGTCCTCGAGCAGTTCAAGGCCGACCTCGTGACGGTACCGCCCGTCCACTAGACCCGGCCCCGCAGGTCGCTCAGGCCGAGGTCGTCACGGAGCTCGGGTGCGCGGCCGCGGCCGGCTCCGGAGGTGGCACACCCGGCGCCGTCAGCACGAGGTGTCCGCCGGGATGCCCCGCCTGCCTGGCGAGCACGATCGACAGCCCGAGTCGACGCGCGACGCTCCTCGTCACCCGCGACGGGAGATCGAGGTCGTCATCGTCCCCCTCGGTCGTCGCGTCGCTCGAGACGATGAGTGCACCCACGTCCGCATCGACGATCGAGATCGGGACCGTCACGGTCGCGCCGCCGAGGGGGTTTCCGCGTACGGTCACCCGCCCGTTCGTCGCTCCGGAACGCGCCGCCCCATCGAGGAGCGCACGCACGACGAATCGAAAGCGCGCCTCGTCCGTGCGCAGCGTGGGCGCGGAGTCGGCGAAGTCCTCGGTGAGTTGCGAGTGCGGCCAGCGTCGCCCGAATGCGCGTACCTCCTCGTGCACCAGGCCGTCCACCTCCACCTCGTCAGGATGCAGCGCGAATACGCCCTCCTGCAGCCGCAGCTGCTCGATGAACGCCTCGGCGACCGTCTTCAGGCGCTCGGCCTCACCCACCAGCATCCCGATGCTCGAGCGCGACTCCGGGCTCCAGTCCGCAGGGCGGTTCGCGGCCAGGCGATTCAGGAGATGCGCAAACCCCAGGACGTTCGCGAGCGGGCTCAGCAGCTCCTGCGCCCCACTCTCGAGTAGCTCGTCGCTTCGCATGCGCACTCCATCGCCGGGCGCGGGTGACGCGGCTCATCCTACCGACCCTGCCCCACCGCTCGAGTCGGCTCCGACGTGGCCACGTCCGCCACGCTAGCCCTCGGCTGACCCCGCGGCGTCGGAGTCGACCTCCTCGACATCCGCCTCGTGCGCCTCATCCGCCTCGTCGGGCGGCTCCGGTGCGTGCACGGGGAGGCGCACCACGAAGCGCGCCCCTCGGCCTCGGGGCGCGGCTGCAGTCAGGGTGCCGCCGTGCGCCTCCACGATCTCCTTGCTGACCGCGAGCCCAATCCCCAGCCCGCGATCCGCATCGTCGCTGCTGACCTGGTGGAAGCGCTCGAAGATCAGCGCACGTTCCGCCCGCGGCACGCCGCGCCCCCGATCGCGCACCGCGATCTCGACTGACCTGTCGTCGTCGACCAGCGTCACCGCCACATCAATGCGGCTCCCCGCAGGGCTGAACTTCCGCGCGTTGTCCATCAGGTTGAAGATCACCTGCTCGATGCGCGGGCCGTCGACCTCCGCGATACACGAGGCCGGCGCGGTGACATCGATCTCGTGACTGCCGTCGGCCGCCACCGACGCAGTGGCGACATTCCTCACCAGCACCGTGAGGTCGCACGCCGTCCGCCTCAGCGGTGCGCGCCCCGTCTCCAACCTCGAGTGCTCGAGCAGTTCCTCGACGAGGTGCAGCGCGCGGTCGCACTGCTGCGCGACCTGCTCCAGCGTCTCGCTGACCTCGTCGGCCGTCATCGAACGCGTCGACGCACGGCGCTGCGCCAGCTGCACCGTCCCCTGCATCACAGCGAGGGGACCCCGGAGCTCGTGCGAGGCGATCGACAGCAGGTACTCCGCCGTCGACTCAGGCTCCGCAGGTGCCGCCATCACGCGCTCCGGAGGCGCGCCATCGTCCTCGAGTGGCGACGAATCGAGGGCCGTCGTCGTCCCGAACCATCCGAGGAGCTCGTCTTCCTCATCTCGCAGCGCGACCGCTCGAGTCAGGAACTCGCGATACTCGCCGCCCGCCGTTCGATGTCGAGCGCGTGCCTCGTACATCCCGCCCAGTCGCTGCGCCGTCTCCCACGCGTCACGGCAGCGCTCGTAATCCTCCGGATGCAGCGCGGGTCCGGGCACCGAGCCGGCCGGGGATTGCGCGCTCGCCAGGTCGGTCGTCCATCGCTGATTCGTGAGCACGATCGAACCATCACTCGCAGCCACCCAGACCACCGTTGGTGCGGCCGTCGCAACCTCGACGAACCCGGCGTCCGTCCGCACGATTCCGCGCCCGAGCGGTTCGAGGGCCACGATCGAACAGTCCGGCAGCGCGCCGATCGGCGTCACGCTGTAGCCCGTGCGCAGCGTGAGCCCCGAGAGCGCGCGCACCATCGCGATCCCGCTGCGCGCACCGGCCTCGCGCACGATCGCACCCAGCGTGACGGGCTGATCGGCCGCATCCGCGTCGAGCACGCAGGCTTCGAGGGTGTCCACGACCTCGGGCGGCGTCCCGTACGCCAGCTCGAACGCGCCGTTCGAGGCGATCACGTGCCCATTGCTGCGGACCAGGAGCAGCGGCGAGTCAATCTCGGCGATCGCGGCTGCGAATTCTTGTACGGGCGCCTCGTCGATCGTCACGCATACCCCACTGCCCACCGTCGTCAGGTTGAGGAGGATGCACACGCGGGCCGATGCCGCACTCGACTGCCCGTGCGCGGCGTACAAGGTAACAACTGTCGTCACACATAACCACCGACGAAGGGAGGGCGTCGTCGGCTGACCGTCAACACGCGTGCAGGTCGACTCGCCGCACGCGCCCGTCCAGGCAGGTCGTCGCTAGCTCGCGCGCTGCTCCTGCGCGACCGACGGAGTGTCACCAGGCACGCCGTGAGCACGCGCAGCCGCTTCGCGTCTGCTCCCCTCCCGTGATGACTCGGTGGGCGAGAGCACGAGCATGTACCCGATCCCCTGGAATGTGCGGATCAGGTTGAAATCACCCAGCTTGCGCCGCAGGCGCGACACCCAGACGCGCAGGTACTGGTAGTCATCCCGGTACTCGGTGCCCCAGACTTTCGTCAGCAACTCCGTGTTGAGCATCACCTTGCCCGGGTTCGCCGCCAGGTGCTGCAGCAGCATCCACTCCGTCCGCGTCAGGTTCACGAGCTCGCCCTGACGACGCACCAGCCGCCGCTCGAGGTCGATCTCGAGATCACCGACGCGCAACGTCTGCGACGACACGGGGTCGGCCATCGACCGGCGAAGTACGGCACGCACGCGCGCGCCCAGCTCCTCGGGGTTGACGGGCTTGACGAGGTAGTCGTCCGCTCCCAGGTCGAGGCCGTGCACCTTGTCGCGATCGGAGGCGCGACCCGTCAGCAGGATCACCGGCAGGTTGTTGCGCGCGCGAAGCTCGCGCATCAGTTCAAGACCGTCGGTGCCGGGCATCATCACGTCGAGGACGGCCACGTGCGGTCGGTACTGCTCGGCGAGGCGCAACGCCTCGTCGGCGCCGCTCGCCGTGAGCACGCGGAACCCTTCGTCTCGCAGGCACAACCTGACCACGCGAAGAGCAGCCGGTTCGTCGTCGACTGCAAGCACGAGGGGTTCGGTCTGCACCACAGCACTCCCTGCCACGTCGTCACGGCGCGCTTCCGTCGCGCGACCGCCACCTTATCGCGGCACCCCCTCACCGGAGTCGACGTCCGTCACAACTCTCTGTCAGATCGTGCACAACATATGCACGCTGTGGGGATGGACGCGCAACACGCACGCAAGCTCTCGGGCTCACGACCCGGGAGGCGTGGCCCCGTTTCGACGCGCCCGCTGCACGAGCTGCCACCCGATCAGCACCGCCAGCGTCAGGCCGGCCAGCACCCATCCGCTGCTGCTGACGAGATCCCCCACCGCCTGCACGCGATCGGCAAAGAGGGCGCCCGCCGTCACGTAGATGCCCACCCACAGCGCCTCGCCGAGGGTGCCCCAGGCAACGAACCACGCCCACGAGTACTCGATGCTGCCACTCCCGACATTCACCCAGGGCCCAAGAGGTGTGATCAGCCATCGAGTGAGGAAGACGGCGATCCACCCCCACCGCCCGAGCATCGTCTCGGCCCGCTCGATGTGGACGTCGGCGTCCAGCAGTCGAGTCAGCTCGTCCTTCACCCACGTGCTGCTCGCGCGACCGATCCAGTATCCAACCTGGTCGCCGGCGACCGCTCCGATGGTCCCGAAGATCAGGACCTGCCAGATGTCGAGGTCGCCCGTCGAGATCAGGGCCCCCGCCATCAGCAAGAGCACAGTGCCCGGCAACGGCACACCCACGGCCGACACGAGCAGCGCGACACACAGGGCCGGCGCCCCGTACGTCGCCACCAGGTCGAGTACGAACGAGCTCAATTGGGCGTAGTCGGCCGAGGAGGCGGCGGAGGCGGTGGGCCGAACGGCACACCCGAGGCGCGGGCCTCCGCGATCGCTGCCTCCAGCTCCCCGCGAAGCTGCGCGAACGGTTCCCCGCGCGACTCCGCGATCACGCTCAGCGGACGTCGGTCCGGCGTCTCCGGCAACCCGAGCGCGCGCTGCAGCACCCAGGGCGGCACGTGATACGAGGCGGCCACACGCCGAATCGTCATCCACTCCGCGATCGGTTCATCGCGAGGCGGTCCGTGTAGCACCATCGCGTGCCGCGCCGCGCGTGCAGCCTGCCACCCTGTGAACAGCACCACGATCACGAACGCGACCAGCAGGATCCTGTGTCGCGTCAGCGCGCTGCGCAGCACTCGCATTCGTCGGCCAACTCTCTGGGGCGTCGCGCCGCGATCGCGTCACTCCCGGATCGATCGTGCGCTCGACGGCCACTCCCCGCAACGGCAACACGTCGTAATGACATGCTCGCCACGACGCCCCACATGGCATTTCAACAGGGCGCCGTTACAGGTCCCTCACAACGGCGAGAGACTCCGCGCGCGGTCCCGGCGCCCACCGCTGTGCGAATCGTGGCTCCTGCACACGAGCAAACCACCCGACTGCCGCACGCGCCTGCCCATTGCCGCTGCTCTTCCCCGATTCGCGAGCAATAGAGCCACTTTCCAGCGACTCATCGCCGGAGCATCAAGCGCAGCCGAGCAACAACGGCCAGCGCTGCCCGCAACGCCCGTGCCAACCCGCCTCGCTTCTCGCTGTGACGACCGTTTCAGGGCGAGATCCATGATCTTGTGTCATCTGGCTGCCACCCATCCCCTTGGTATGTTCCGCCCACTCCCGGGGACCCGGTGTGAGTGTCGGAGGCGTGCGTGACCAACGTTGCGGTTGTCGGGTATGGGTACTGGGGCTCGAAGCACGTTCGCGTGCTCTCCGCCATGCCGGGAGTCCACGTCACGGTGGTGGACGCCACCCCGGCGCGCCTCGCGGCAGCGGAGTCCGACTTCCCCTCAGTCCGCACCTGCGCCAGCCTCGATGACGCACTGAACGACGTCGACGCGGTCGTCATCGCCACTCCCGCGCGCAGTCACGCCGCCCTCGCGGCCCGTGCGCTCTCCGCGGGCGTCGACGTGCTCGTTGAGAAACCCCTCGCCACCACCTCAACAGAGGCCCTCGCGCTCATCGCGGCGGCCGAGCAGCACTCCGCCGTGCTCATGGCGGGTCATACGTTCGAGTACAACCCCGCCGTCTGGCGACTCCGCGATTTCATCGACAGCGGCGCACTTGGCAACATCTACTACCTCGATAGCGCGCGACTCAACCTCGGGCTCTACCAGCCCGATGTGAACGTGCTCTGGGATCTCGCGCCGCACGATGTGTCGATCGCGAATTACCTGCTGCGCGCCGAGCCCGTCGAGGTCTCCGCGTGGGGCCGGCCGCACGCCGGCCGCCAGCTCGTCGATGTGGCGTACCTGCAGCTGGGCTACCGGAACCCGGACGTCACCGCCTACATCCACGTCTCATGGCTCGACCCATCGAAGGTGCGCCGGGTCACCGTCGCGGGCAGCGCCAAGATGGCCGTCTACGACGACATGTCCGCCGACGAACGCATCCGGATCCACGACAAGGGCCTGAACGAGGTGCCCCAGGATGCGGGCCCCGGCTACCCGACGAGCTACCGCCACGGCGACATCCTGTCGCCCCGCGTGCCCTTCGACGAGCCACTGGCCGTCGAGGACCGCCACTTCATCGACGCCGTACGCCGGCTCGCCGAGTGCAGGACGCCGGGCGCCTCCGGCCTCGCCGTCGTGCGCGTCCTCGAGGCAGCCGACCGCTCCATCCTCGCGGGTCACGCCGTCCGTCTCGGCGAAACCCGCGGCGCAGACGCAGGCACCGAGGCGGTCGCGGTCAGCGCGTAAACCCGGTCGTCGGGGCGTCAGCGTGGTTCATACACGGAAGCGGACGGCCGCTAGCAAACGAGGGGTGAGATGACCTCCACCAGGGTGCTCGTCACCGAGCAGGTTCCGTTCCTCGATCTCGGTGCCCTGCACGATGAAGTACGCGCGGAGCTCGACGAGGCCTGGCGCGACATCACCGACACTTCCGCCTTCATCGGCGGCCCGTGGCTCGCACGCTTCGAGCAGGAGTTCGCCGACTACTGCGGAACGAACTACTGCGTCGGCGTCGCCAACGGCACCGACGCGTTGATCCTCGCCCTCCGCCGCCGGCATCGCCCAGCCGAGGTCGTCCCTGCCAACACCTTCATCGCCACCGCCGAGGCGGTCCGCCGTCGGCGCGCAACCGGTCTTCACCGACGTCGACCCCGACACCCTGCTGATGACCGGCGCGCACCTCGAGGCCGCCATCACGCCTCGCACCGCCGCGGTCCTGCCGGTTCACCTCTTCTCGGTCAACCCGTCGACATGGACGACGTCGGCGCCGCGGCGAGGCACTACGGCCTGCTCCTCGTCGAGGACGCCGCGCAGGCGCACGGCGCCACCTGGCAGGGCCGCCGCGCCGGCGGCTTCGGGCGTCTTGCCGCCTTCAGCTTCTACCCGGGCAAGAACCTGGGCGCGCTCGGCGATGGCGGCGCCGTCGTCACGGACGACGAGGAGCTGGCGAGGCTCGTGCGCTCCATCGGCGCACACGGCGCCGCGCCCGGTCTCCGCTACGTGCACCAGGTCGTCGGCACGAACAGTCGCCTCGATGGCCTCCAGGCCGCGCTCCTTTCCGTGAAGCTGCGCCACCTCGATGCCTGGAACGAGCACCGCACTCGCATCGCCCGCGCGTACGACGAGCGGCTTGCCGACTGCCCCGAGGTCACCCCGGTCGGCATCGCCGCCGGCGCCTCGAGCAGCTACCACCTCTACGTCGTTCGCATTCCCGGCCGCAACCACGTCCAGGCCGAGCTGGCAGCACGCGGCATCGAGACCGGCATCCATTACCCGATCCCGTGCCACCTCCAGCAGCCCTACCGCGAGTTCGCGCGCGGTCCGCTTCCCGTGGCCGAGCTCGCGGCGAACGAGATCCTCTCGCTCCCGATGGGTCCACACCTGACACTGGCCCAGGTCGACCGCGTGTGCGACGCACTCGAGGACATCCTCGCCCCCGCCCGCGCGTCGGTGGCCTCGTAGCCCGCGCGTGCCTGCGATCAGGTCCCCCCACCGAACCGCGTCGTGCCGAGGCGAACTCGCGTGATCGAGGCGCCCGCGATGGCTCTGCACGTCGTCCACGCGGACCCGCGCACCGATCCGCGATGGGCGCGGCTGGTCGCGCTCTCCCCCGACGCGACGGTGTTCCACTCACCGGAGTGGCTGCGCGCCGTATCGAGCACCTACGGCCTGCAGCCTGTCGCGAGCCTGCTCTGTGACGGCGAAACGGTCATCGGGGGCACCGTATCCGCCCGGATCGACGACCCACGCGGCACGCGTCTCGTCTCCTTCCCCTTCTCCGACTTCATGGATCCGCTCGTCGAATCCTGCGAGCAGTGGCGACTCCTCGCCGCCGACCTCCTTGCCGAACCGCTCCCGTTCCGCGCGCGCGTCCGCCGCGCGCGCTGGCTCCTCGACGACCCCGACCTCCAGACCGAGGCGATCGGCTACTGGCACGCGGTCGATGTCACCACCGAGGACGCACAGTGGGCCGCCCTCGGTGGTTCCGCGCGCCGCAACATCCGGCGCGCGCACGACAGCGGCCTCTCGATCGAGATCGGCAGCACCATCGAGCAGATCCGCGAGTTCTTCGACCTCCATCGCCAGGTCCGCAAGCACAAGTACCGGCTGCTTCCTCAGCCCTGGACCTTCTTCGAACAGCTCCACGCGGCCTTCGAGCCCGAGCTGCGCCTCCACGTGCTGCTCGCGCGCCAGGGTGGAGTCGCGGTCGGCGGCATCCTCGCGCTCGCCTGGGGCGACACCCTCTACTACAAATTCAACGCCTCTGCGCTCGGACAACTCGGGGTCCGCCCAAACGACCTTCTCGCCTGGGAGGCGATCGGCCTCGCCCGGCGACTGGGGCTCGCGCGTCTCGACTTCGGATTCAGCGACGCCGATCAGCCCGGCCTCGTCCGGTACAAGCGCAAGTTCGCAACCGTCGAGTCACCCGTGCACCGCGTTAGTCGGACCGCCGAGCTACCGCCATCTGGCGGCGCAGCCTTCGGACGAGACCTCACAGCGTTGACCGCGATTCTCACGGACCCTCGAGTTCCCGACGACCTCACCGAGGCGGCCGGCGCGCTCCTCTACCACTACTTCGCCTAGGAGGCCGTCGTGTCCTCGCCCATCCCTGCGCCGCTGCGTGCCGCCATGACAGAAACCATGGTGCCCGTCAGCGACCTCGACAGGCACGAGCCGATCTTCCCGCCGCCGGTCACGAGTCGTGAGCGCCTGCTCCTCGGCGAGGCCGTGCGGACGCTCGTGCAGCTGCGCAGTCCCGCGACGTCCACCTCCGAGGTCGACGCGCTGCTGCGTCCGTTCCTCCCTCCCAACCGCCACCTGCTGCTCACCACCCAGGGAAAGGCGGCCTTCGAGGTGACCGTGCAGGACGCCGAGCTTGCCGGTCAGTCGGTGATCCTGCCCGCGTTCTTCCCGGATGACTTCGTCGGTATCTTCCGCAAGTACGGCATCCGCCCCCGCTTCGTCGACGTCAATCCCGACAGCTATGCACTCGAGGCCGAGCGGATCCCAACCCAGCTCCTCGAGGAGTGCTCCGCCATCGTCGTCGAGCACACCTTCGGCCGTCCCGCGGAGACGGCCGCCCTGCGCCAGCTCTGCGATCAGCGTGGCCTGCTCCTCATCGAGGACTGCGCGCGCTCCCTTGGCGCCGGCGTGCCCGGCCATTTGACCGGCACCGACGGCGACTACGCGATGTTCAGCCTCTCGAAGGTGACCCCGGTCCGCGCCGGCGGCGCCGTTACCTCGCGACGTCCGATCGACGCACACCTTGCGCCCGCTCACCTCACGCTGGGTGGCCTCCTCCACAGCCTCACCCTGATCCGAGTCGGCGCGCTCGAGCCCATCGCCGGCCTCATCTACCGCTTCGCCAAGGGGACCTCGGTCTATCCGCTCGAGGTGGGCAACTACGATCCCGCTCCACCCGCGGAGCTGGATGCGGTTGCCCTCTTCGTCCTGCGCGCCTACCTCGGCCAGTACGCTGCCGCCGTCGAGAAGCGCCGTCGACTGGCCGCGATCATCCGCGTCGCCCTCGAACCGTGGGGCTACCGATTCCAGGACGACGCGCCAGGTCACGTCTACACGGCGCTCTCCCTCGAGCCGCCCCCAGGTGTCGAGCGCGACGACCTCCGCCGCTACCTGCGTGAGCGAGGCGTGAAGGCCCCGTGGATGTGGGAGCACCCCCTCGGCACATCCGAGATCGCACGCGTCGAGTGGGGCGCCGACACGGGCTCGTTCCCCGTGGCCGCTCGCCTCGGGAAGCGCCTGCTGCAGCTGCCGATCAGTCGCTATCAGTCGCGACGCGAGACGGCACTGATCATCCGGCTCTGCCGCGCCTTCGCCGAGGAGCACCGCGCGCCGCGATACCACCTGGCCCCGCGCTGATGTCTCGGCGCACTCGGCTCGTCGAGGGCGACACCTGATGGCCCTCGACACTCGCCCGGCCACGACGACGGAAGTCGCCACCGCGGATGCCTCGAGGTCCCACGGCAATGCGGGGTCGGCTCGACTCGAGTCGCTGATTCGCGCGGCCAGCTCGGCAGAGTGGGACCGATTCGTTACCACCGTCCGCGGCGGTGACCAGGTCCAGTCCTCCCCCTGGGGCGAGGTGAAACGCGCCTCCGGGATGACGCCGGTCCTCGCGATCGTCCGCCACGGCGACGAGATCGTCGGCGGGGCCCAGGTGATTCTGCGTCGGCTTCCCGCCTTCGGCACCATCGGCTACGTCCCCCTGGGGCCGCTGTACGCCGACGATCCCGTGCTTCCCGACGTCATCGCCGAGCTGCGGCGTTGCATGCGCACCCATCGCGTCCGGGCCCTGGTCGTACAACCACCGTTCGGCGGCGGAGCCGTCGCCGCCGCGCTGACTGCCGAGGGCGCCGTTCGCTCGCCCTTCGAGGTCGCGCCGTCCGCAACCCTCATCGCCTCCCTCGAAGGCGGGGAGGCCGCGCTCTTCGAACGCCTGCGCTCCAGCGTGCGACGCAATGTGCGCCAGTCCGAGCGGGCGGGCGTCACGGTCCGAGAACTGGCACACGATGAGCTGTCCATCTTCCACCGCCTCCACGAGGCGACGGCGCAGCGTCAGCGCTTCGACCCAATCTCGCTGGAACGACTGCACGACATGTGGGACGCGCTCGGCATCGCCGGGATGCGCGTCTTCGTCGCGGAGTTCGAGGGCAGCGCGCTCGCAGGCGCAGCGCTCAGCAGCTTCGGCCGCACCCTGACGTACAAGATCCCGGGCTCCGAGCGGGCCGGGAAGCTGCGGCCGGCCGACGTCCTCCACTGGCAGATCATGCGGCGCGCGGCCGCCGAGGGCTTCCACTGGTACGACCTCGGCGGGGTGCCACGGGACTACGCACTCGACCTGGTCGAGGGCCGCGAACCGGCGCCGCACCCCGAACTCGGCCCCGCCGAGTTCAAGCGCGGCCTGGGCGGCATCCCCGTGGTGCTCCCCGAACCCCTTGTGCTGATCCCGAGCGGCGCCCTCCGCGCGACGTTCAGATGGTTCGCCGCGCGCCCACGACTCGCCGAGGCGGTCCAGGGCTGGCTCGACAGCATCCGCCGCGCCTGACCTCGGCACCCGCGTGGCGCATCGGCATGGGCCGCGAACGCTGGTAGGCCCGCAGGGATTCGAACCCTGGACCGAAGGATTAAAAGTCCTCTGCTCTACCGCTGAGCTACGGGCCCAAATCGAATCTACGCGCCCCCTCGAACCCCGTCCACCTCGGCGCACGGCAGTCTCGAGACCTGATGAGGGCCCCGTCGCTCATTGGGGACAGAGGCCCTCATCGAGGTGGCGCCCGACTACGAGACGGTGATTGTCACCGAGAACAGGTAGGTCAGGCCGCAGGCGTTCTGCGCGTACAGGTGCGCCGTCCAGCTCCCCGCCCAGAGCGGCGTCCCGGAGAGGTACCCGGTCGCGAGGTCGAGACCGAGCACCGGCGGGAACGAGCCGCCCATCAGGTGGTAGGTCGGGTCGCCGGTCGCCGCGAACTGGTATGCATACGGCTGCCCGACCTTTCCGGCCGGCGGCGCGTACGCCGTCCACACCGGGGGTGCGGCGCACGCCGTCGAGGCGGACGCGACCGTGATCGTCACGCTCGAGCTGTACACCGTCCCGAGGGTGTTCGATGCCTTCGCCTGGAACGTGTACGTCCCCGCCGCGCTCGGCGTCCCCGAGAGCACGCCCGCGGCGCTGATCGACAGGCCCGGCGGCAGCGTCCCACTCCCGAGGGCGAACGCCGGCGCCGGGTTCCCGCTCGCAGCGAACGTGTACGCGTACGCGCCCCCCACGGTCGCGGTCGTCGGCGGGGTCTGCGAGGTGAACACGGGCGCGGCAAGCGCCGCTCCCACGCTCACGGTCGCGGTCGCGCTCACGACGGACCCCGCCGCGTTCGTCGCGCGGAGCTGGAACGCCCACGATCCGCTCGCGCTCGGGGTGCCGGAGAGCACGCCCGAGGCGCTGTTCAGCGTCAGCCCCGAGGGCAGGGTGCCGGCCGCGAGCGCGAACGTCGGCGCGGGATTCCCGCTCGCCGCGTAGGCATAGGAGTAGAAGGACCCGACGGTTCCCGTCGAGGGCGGCGTCTGCGCGGTGAACAGCGGCGCCACAGCGGGCACCGGAGTGGGCGTAGGGGTCGGCGTGCAGCGCAGGCAGCTTCCGCTGGCCGTGCCCTTGGCCGCCTCGCTGCCCTGGCTGGTCATCAGCCCCGCCGCCACCAGCACCAGTGAGGTCAGCGCAAGCACCCCGAGGGCGCGCGCGCCTCGATTTCTCCGCGTGGCTGCACACAGGCGAATCAACACCGGCTTCCTCCTCAGGCCCCCGCCGTCGTTCAGCCTGGGGAGAATCACCGGTCACGAGGGCTCTCGTGCGCGGTTCGTCACCCGCAGCCCCCGAGGTCAGTTATCGGCCTGCCTCGAGTTCCTGCGCACACCTCATCAGGTCGCACCGCCCGCGGCGATTCGGGAATCCCCGGCCTGACGGCGCGGATCAAGCGGGCGCATACACACCCGATATCTAAACGTCGTGCATGGAAGGGATATGCGCCGCGTCAGACTCCGTTCGGATTCCATCGCAAATCACGCCGTTATCGATGTGCAATGCGCTCGCCGCACCACTCGCAAGCGCCGTCGAAACGAACCATAAGAAGTCTCGTTAAGTTGCCCGCTGGGCACGGCCGGCCTCGCAAGAACGGGTCCCCCACGAACGCGCTCGTACTCACACGCGCGCGCCCATCGCCGACCCCGCGGCTACGATGCACCGGCGCCCTCGCACGACCATCGAGGGCAAATCGCAGCACCCGAGGTCCCTTATGCTCGCTCGCGTCCTCCCCTCGCGGGTCTTCTACGGCTGGGTCATGGTGGGGAGCGCGCTCGCCATCAACCTGCTGAGCTCCACGCTGAATCCGGTCATCTTCTCCTTCTTCATCGGGCCGATGAGCGGCGAACTCGGGGTCAGTACCAGCGCGCTCTCCTGGTCGCTCACGCTCCGCCTCCTGACCGCGGGCTTCGCCGGCCCCGCGCTCGGGATGCTCATCGATCGGCACGGCACGCGCTGGCTCGGCGCGGCCTGCGGGCTCCTCGCAGGCGCGACCATGCTCGCGCTCTCCTTCGTGCACAGCCTGTGGCTCGTGTACCTGCTGTTCGCCCTCACCGGTTTCGCCGGCTTTGGCGGCCCGGCCGGCCAGCTCATCACGCAGGTCCCACTCTCGAGGTGGTTCGTGGTCCGCCGAGGGCGCGCGCTCGCGATCGCCACCACCGGGATGGCAGCGGGCACAACCCTCGCGATCCCGGCCACGCAGGCCCTCATCGAGGCGTTCGGCTGGAGGGTGACCTACGCGCTGTTCGGCCTTGTCGTCGGGATCGGCATCGCGGCGGTCAGCGTTCTCCTCGTGCGGCGCGCCCCCGAGGACATGGGCCTGCACCCCGACGGCGCGCCGGCGCCCCTCGTGATCACACCCTCAGCGGCCCGCATCTCGAGCATCGCCACCCACGAGGAGTGGACCGTGAGCCAGGCGATGCGCACTCCGACGATGTGGCTCCTGCTCGCGGCACTCGCGTTCGCGGGAGTCGCGCTGACCGGCACGCTCGTCCATCGCGTGCACTACTGGACGCAGCTCGGTATGTCGCCCACGCTCGTCGGGCTCGGCACCGCCCTCGACCCGCTGACGGTCGTCTTTTCGCTCATGCTCTTCGGCAGCCTGGGCGATCGCGTGCCGGTGCGCTACCTCGGCGCGGCGGGATTCGCCGGGATCGCCCTCTCGATCGTGCCGATGATCACCAGCAGCGGCGAGGCCTACACGATCCTCGCCCACGGCTTCCTCTGGGGTGCCGGCGCGGGAGGCTTCATCACCCTCAACAACCTGGTCTGGCCCAACTACTTCGGCGTGCGGACCGTCGGCGCGCTTCGAGGCGTCACGCTTCCCGTCTCGATCGCCGCCTCAGGCGTCGGCGCACCGCTCTACGGCTACCTGCTCGATGCCTTCAGCCCGGCCTCCGTGTGGGCCCTGTCGTTCGCGGCCTTTGCCTCGAGCGCCGTGCTCGTCCTGTTCGCGCGCCCTCCGAGGCTGCCCGCGCCAGTCGGGGCGCTCGAGGACGCTCCGCTCGTCGCCCTCGCCCGCGAGTAGCCCAGAAGCCCCGCTCGAACCGCCTCGTGCTCCACACGCGGCCCGCAGCCACGGCGTTGCACACGCGTATCAATGTCGACTCGGGTTCAGATATCGCGTCACGTTTCGAGGATCGCTGCGCCTGTCCCTACGTTGACCGGTCGAGTCAACTATCGAGGCGAGCGGCGCCCCTGGTGTTGTTCGCCCTCCAGCACGCAGCATCCAGCCGAGTGGCCGGAGGCCCGACGCCGATGACCACCCTCCGACTCCCCGAGCCCTCACTCGCCTCCGCGAACCGCATCGGGCAGGCCGCCGGCGTGGGCGCGGTCGCTGTGCTGCTGGCGGGACTGGCCGTGCGTCCCGTCACCGCGCTCTTCGTGCTCTGGGACGTCGTGATTCCCGTCCTGCCGGCCGTCTTCGTCATCAATCCGATGCTCTGGCGGAACGTCTGTCCGCTCGCGACGCTGAACTCGCTCACGGGACATCGAGGCGCGGTGCGCTCCCTCTCCGGCCTCGAGATGCAGCGCTGGCCCGTCAGTGTCGCGCTGCTCGCGATCCTGGTGCCCGGGCGGCGGTTCCTCTTCAACGAGGACGGCCCGGCCCTCGCACTCACGATCGCGGCCGTCGGCGTCCTTGCGCTCGTGCTGGGCCTCGTCTACTCGCGTCGTGCGGGCTTCTGCAACACGATCTGTCCGGTGAATCCCGTCGAGAAGCTCTACGGCCAGGCCCCGCTCTTCGATCTCACCTCCGCGCGCTGCAGCGACTGCGCCTCGTGCGCGCCTCGAGGTTGCATCGACCTCGTCGGCGCACGGAGCGCGATGGTGTCGCTCGGAAATCAGCGTGCCGACGCCCGCTGGCTCGCGAGCCCGTTCGGCGTCTTCGTGGCGGCCTTCCCCGGGTTCATCGCCGGATACTTCACGACGCACAACGGACCGCTCGAGCTCGCACCCTCGATCTACGCCCACATCCTCGCGTTTGCCGTCGCGAGCTACCTGCTCACGGTGGTCGTCACCAGGGCGACCGGCGCGTCTCCTCAGCGTGTCGTGCGTCTCTCGGGTGCGCTCTCCGTGGCGCTCTACTATGGCTTCTCGGCGCCCACGCTGATCGAGACGTACGCACCCCTGGTGGACGGCCCGACGCTCCTCCGCGGGATGACGGTCGCGGCGATGCTCGCGTGGTTCCTGGGCCTGGTCCCCGCACGCCGAGGTGTCTCTCAGCTCGCCGTACGGCGCGGAGCTTCCATCGCCGAGCGTGCGGCAACGCTCCCTGTCGCAGCGCTCCCTGTCCCAGCGCTCCCTGCCGTAACGCTCCCTGCCGCAACGCTGCCTGTCGCCACGCCGCGCGCCGCGCGCCCGAGTCCGCATCGGACACAGCTGCCGGACTACGCGCTCGCTGTTGCTCCGGTCGAGGCCTATCGTCCGATGCCTACCCACGCCGACCCCTGATCGCTCGCGACTGCGCGCATCGGGCGTAGCGAACAGCGCGAGGTCCCGATGGCGGTGGCGATCGCCTCCGAGTACCGCGTCTCCCGGGCAGGCGGCACGGCCTTCATCGAGGCCGCACGTCGTGCGCTGGCGAGGGCCGCCGATGCCGGCGCGCGCGCTGCCATCCGGCGTGATCTCGTCGCGGGTGAAGCCACGGACGCGTGCTCGCTCTGCGCCTGGTTCGCCACCGCCGAGGCCCGCGCCGACTTCCTCGATGCCATCGCCGATCAACTCGAAGCCCCGCTCGCACCCCTCGTCGACACCGGCACGGTCTCGCTTGTCGGTCGCGCGTTCCTCGACGAGCTGCCCGCTCGCGAGGAAGCGGCGCCACCGCCGCCGGTGCTGACCAGCCTGCGCTTCCGCGTCAAGCCCGGTCGGGAGGTCGAGGCGGACCAGGCGCTGCTCGCCGGCATCGAGCTGCGCCGCGGGCTGGGCATCGAGGCACATCTGTACGCGACGCAGCACGCGGGCGCGCGCCAGGGCCTCCGCTACTTCGAGATCCACGCGGCGAGCCATCGCGCGCTCGTCGACGACGCCGCGCGCGTCGTCGCCAATCGCGCGCGTCTCGGCGGCCTCGGCCCGATCCCTCAGGCGATCGCCGCTGGCGCGATGTCGATCGTCGAGAGCGCACTCTCGACGCACACCGTCCTCTAGCCGCGCTCGCAGACTTACTCGAGCACTGCCACGTTCACCGAGGAGATCGGCGGCAGGTTCGAGGTGAGCTCGCGCCACGTCGCGCCCTCATCGGCGCTCGCGTACAGCTGCCCCGTGTTCGTCCCGAGGTAGAGTCCGGCCGGGTCCAGTCGGTCGATCGCCATCCCCTCGCGGTACATCCCCATGTACGCGTGCTCCTGCGGCAGTCCCGCCGTCAGCGGCTCCCAGCTCGCCCCCGCATCCGAGGTGCGATACACGCGCAGCCTGCCCTCGGGTGGCACGCGGAACTCACCCGCGATCAGCGGCGCGACGTACGCCACATCGCTCTTCCGAGGGTGCGCGGCGATCACCATCCCGAAGTCGCTCGGCAGCCCCGACGTGATGTCGACCCAGTGCTCGCCGCCGTCGTCACTGCGCACCGTGCCCCAGTGCACCTGCGCGTACAGCCGGTCCTGCTGCGCGGAGTAGACGACGTGGTGCACGCACTGCCCGATCTCGGGGTACTCCTCGGCATTCGGCTCGTACCGGATCAGCCCGTTGCGGATTCCCCTGTTGGCCGGCCGCCACGAGTTGCCGCCGTCGTCCGAGCGGAACACGCTCGGCGACGACATCCCCACCCACATGCGCTCGGTGCGCGTCGGGTCCAGCACGATCGAGTGCGTGATCAACCCGCCGTTGCCGGGCGCCCACTCAGCACGCGTCTCGTGCGTCGAAAGCCCTTGCACCTCGTCCCAGGTCTCGCCCCCGTCGTCCGAGCGGAACAGCGCCGCAGGATCCACACCGCACCACAGGCGGCCCGGTTCCGAGTCGCGTCCCGGCTCGATTCGCCACAGGCGTGCCACGCTCCCGAGAGGTGACCCCTCCTCGAAGTGCGGACTCCGGGTCGCGTTCCGCCAGTTTGCTCCCAGGTCGTCCGAGATCATGACGCGCGGCCCGAACCAGGGATCGTTGCCCGTCGCGTACAGCGTCCCCGTGCGCGCATCGACGGTCGCGTGGTTGACATCCTGGCCCGGGAGGAACGGGCCCGCCAGCGCCCACCGCTCGCGCGCCTCATCGCTCGAGTAGAGGAACACGCCCTTCCGCGTCCCCAGTGTCACCACCACCTTCGAGGTCATCGCGTCCTCCCGTCGCCCGCATCCCGGCCGTCGAGTATAGGCAACAGCACGACACCTCCCGCGCGAGGAGTCCTTCACCTATCGTTGGCCCGGTGTCTGCTCAGCCTCGGGCGCGCGCGGTGTCTCAGGTCCCCACGGGCGGCCATCTCCGTGCCTCCATCCCATCGACGCTGCTCGTCCTCATCGTCACCTGCGGTGCAGCGCTGCGCCTGGTCCCGGCCCTGACACACGAGTTCCCGCTGCGCGACGGCGGCATGTTCGTGGTCATGGTTGGTGACCTCCTCGACGCACGGTTCGCGCTCCCGGAAGTCACGAGCTACAACCAGCTCGACATCCCCTTCGTCTACCCGCCCCTGCCGTTCTACCTCGCGGCAATGCTCGCCTCGGTCCTCGGCCAACCGCCCATCGAGGTCCTTCGCTGGCTGCCCGCCCTGCTCGCGACGAGCACCGTCCCCGCGCTGTACATCGCCTCCCGGGAAGTCCTTCGGTCGCATCGCTGGCCGTACGGCCCGGCCGTCGCGACGTTCGCCTACGCCGTATCACCGCGCGCGTTCGACTGGCTCATCGCTGCCGGTGGGCTCACACGAGCCCTGGGCACATTCTTCGCGTTGCTCGCCCTCGAGCGCACGCTTGTGGCGTTGCGTACAGACCGACGCCGCGCGCAGCTCGAGGCGGGCACGGTCGCAGGCCTGACGGCGCTGTCGCACCCCCAGGCAGCGATCTTCCTCGTCGCAAGCGTCCTCGTCCTCGGACTCTTCGATCTTCGAACAGGAGCAGTCTCACCGGTCCAGGCTGCGCGCCGTCTCGCCGGAGCAACCGCGATCGCGACTGTCGTGGTCCTTCCCTGGGTACTTGTCCTCGCGTCACGAGGCCGACTGGACGCACTGCTCGGCATAGGCGGCCGCTGGTCTCCGACGATGGACCTCTCGTCCCTGACGTCGCTGCCGTTCACTCCCGGGGGTCACTTCAACGTCGGCGGCGCATTCGCCCTGCTTCTCCTCCTTTCCAACACCGTCCGCGGCGACCTGCGCCTGCCGAGCTGGATTCTCCTCACCGTGGTGCTGGGCGTGGGTGGAGGCGGATTCCTCCTCGAGGTCCCCACCGCGGTGATGCTCGGCGACTTCGCCGCGCGCTCCGCCTCACGGCCGGCGCCTCGGTACATCCAGGTCGCGGCCGCGATCGCGGGAGCCGCGCTCGGCCTGATGGCGCTCACGATCGCCGTCGAGGAGTACACGCTGCCCTCGTCACGCCCGTTCCAGCTGAGTCCCGACGCACGTGCCGCGATCGAGTGGTCGGGCGCCAACCTCGAGCCGGGTTCGGGTGTCGTCACCATCACGCGGACCGGCTGGGGCAGCGACCTCGCAGCGGAGTGGCTGCCCGCCCTGACCGACCTTCGAGGCGCAACGACGGTTCAGGGCTCCGAATGGCTCGGCCGCGAGCGCTGGTCACATCGGGTCGACGCATCCACTCGAGTCAACCGGTGCGCGGTGTCGGACGCCGCGTGCCTCGATACCGCGCTCGCAACCCTCGATGTCCCCGTGCAGGCGGTGCTTATCCTCGGCCCTCCCGACGGCCTCGACTCAGTCCCGCTCGTCGAATCCTTGAAGACGAATGCCGGCTACCGACTCGCCTTCGAGTCCGGCAACGTCCGCGTCTTCACCGTGCCCTCGCGTCCCTGACGACCCACGGCCCGTGTCCCGTGCTAGGCTCCCGCACATTCGACCCACGCACGAGAACATCGAGGGGTTGCACGTGACCGACTTCGAGGGCCTCACGTTCGAGCGCAACGGTGGCGTCGCCACCATCACCTTCAACCGTCCCGAGCGCCTCAACGCCATCCGCTGGCCCATGATCGAGGGCATCACGCACTACGCGAAGGAAGTCGCCGCCGACGACTCCGTGCGCGTCCTCGTCATCACCGGCAACGGCCGCGCCTTCTCCTCGGGCGACGACATCGTCAATGGCATGGGCGACCGTCCCGAGCACTACGGGCCCCCCGCAGGCATGAGCCGCAATCTCGGGCCCCACCACAACATGACGAAGACCCTGATGTCACTCCCCAAGCCCGTCGTCGCCGCCATCAACGGTCGATGTCATGGCGCGGGCTGGGTCACCGCCCTCTCCTCCGACTTCCGAATCGCCCGCGACGACGTGCTCATCGGCGACATTCGCTCCGGCAAGGCCATCTTCGCCGGACAGGCCGTGCCGCTCCTCCTGCCGAGGCTGATCGGCCAGTCCCGCGCCATGGACCTGCTGGTGACCGGTCGCGTGATCGACGCCGCCGAGGCCGAGCGCTACGGCCTCCTCAACCGCGTCTGGCCCGCCCACCGCTGGGAGCAGGAACGCGACGCCTTCATCGAAGAGCTCGCGAACGGCCCCACGAAGACCTACGCCGCCTGGAAGCTCACCGTGAACCGAAGCGTCCTCAGCGAGCTCGACGACTACACCGACTACGAACAGCGACTCGCCCAGATCGCCCGCGACACCGAGGATGCCCGTGAGGGCAACCTCTCCTTCAAGGAGAAGCGCTCCCCCGTCTTCAAAGGCCGCTAATCCGAGGGCGCGCCTCGCGCGGCGGCGGCCGTCACCCCGTTCGTCCTGAGACTCACCTGAGCACAGTCGAAGGGGACCCGAGGTCTCCAGACAGAGCGAGTCGAGCGCGTCATCGCGAAACAACGCATCGTCGATAGCAGCGCGCCATAGAGGAAGGCCGAGAGTGCGAGGGGCGGTCCCACGCCGCCTCGCGGCGTCAGCCCCTCGCATAGAAGCCCCTCGCAGAGAAGAGGGTGGGTGGGTGGGCAGCCGGCCCGGAGGGCTGACCTTCTCTCCCTACCGCACGACGACGAGGCGGTCCGACGCGCTCTCCGCCGCCCACACCTCGCCCGGCCGTCCGAGGATCTGGCGCACGTTCCCGGGTGTGTTCGGCAGCGGGAACGACTCGAACCGCTCCGTGCTCGGGTCGAACCGAACGAGGGCGTTCGCGCCCCAGTCCGACGCCCACACCATGTCGAGGTCGTCCACGAACACGGCGTAGGCCTGAGGTCGCGCGCCCGGCAGCTTCCATTCGCGCCACGCACCGCTCGAGGGGTCGTACATCCCGAGCTGCCCCGCGTTCCACTCGCTCACCCAGATCCGCCCTCGTGAGTCACTCCAGACGCGGCGCGCGCCCTGGCCTCGCGTCGGCGGCTCGATCACCGTCACGGCCCCCGAGGCGCGATCGATCCTGCCGATGTAATTCCCGGCGAGCGACGCGAAGTACACGTCGCCGCCCGGCGTCGTCGCGATGCCGTACGGCCCGGCCCCCCGAGGTGCCTCGAAGACGTCCATCACGCCGGTTTGAGGGTCGAGCCTGCCGATGATTCCCGCCTGCCCCGTGAACCAGAGCACGCCCGCGCCGTCGAAGGTCGCCGTGTTGAGCTTCGCGTTCGCGCGGTTCGAGGGCAGCCGGAACACGCGCACCGCCAGCGTCGAGGGGTCAACGCGCACGATCGCGTTCTGGCCGCCATCGGTCACCCATGCCGCGCCGTCGGGACCCACGATTACCCCGTGGGGCGCGGACCCAGGCCCGAGCGGAATCTCGCGCGGCTCGCGCGTCCGAGGATCCAGCAGCCCGAGCTTGCCTCCGGCCTGCGCCGTGTACCACACGCCGCCATCGAGGGCTGGCGCCACGTCGTGCGCGCCAGACCGCGCGGGCAGCTCGAACGCCTCCACCTGCAGCGCTCGCGTCGAGCGCGCGGTCGCGCTGACCTCGGGCACCACGGGTGTGGTCGCACCCGTCGAGGTCGGCCCGCCTGGCGCACCTGCCGTCGCGGTCACCGAGGACACGAGCGGTGCCATCGCTCCCGAACCACAACCGCTGAGGACGAGCGTTCCCGCGAGCAGGGCGCCGAGCAGCCTCGACGCGCAGCAGGACGTTCGCCCGTCGGTCCAACGACCTTGGTCACCCACGGGGCACCCCCGAACTGCGTAGTCTCAGTCCCACGAAGGAGCGCTGCTGGGACCGGCACCCTGATGACCTCCCGGTCAGAGGTTCGCCCCGGTCACCCGGGCTTCGGCCCGGAAAGCGCCTGTGCCGATCTCGGCGTCGCGCACCTTCAGAGAAGCCCCGTCCCCTCCGGTCGGGGCTTCTTGCTGTCCACGGCGTCCAGGGCTGGCGGGCGATTGCGTCCTACCGCCCGATGAAGGACACCCCATCCACGTTCGTGTAGCCCGAGACGAAGCGCTCGGCACGCTGCGCCTCCGGGTCGAACGTCTGCCGCTCCACCGTACCGAGGTCGTTGCAGAGCACGTGCAGTGAGACCGACGCATCCCTCGAGGTCGTCACGATCTGGTGGATGTCGGCGTCCGGCGTCTCGATCGACGTGATCTCACCCAGGACGGATCGGGTGCTCCTCGACCTGGCGCACGTCCGCGAACCCCGGCCGCGTCCCGTCGTCGAAGCGCCGGAACTGGCGCTCGATCTGCGCCCCTTGCACGAGGCCCACCCACCCGTCCGCGAGGTGGTTGTGCACCTTGGTCGCATTCAGCGGCGGGACCACCATCGTGAAGATGCAGAGGTCCGGCTCCTGGCTCCGGTACACCGCCCAGGTCGCCGTCGTGTTCGGCACCGGCTCGAGGAACTCCGGCTTGATCCAGCTCGTGTCCGCCAGCAGCACTTCCACCGGCGCGCGCAGGGCGTCGAGGCGCGACCGGCCCGGAGCCTCGCGCGCCACCGCGTTTCGGAAGTCCTCGACGAACCGCCGCAGCACCGGCTCCACCGGCTCGATGTAGTACGACTCCATCACCGTACCTCCTTCCTTCATCCGAATCTCAAGGCGTCCGCGGACACCCTCTCCCCCGGGGAGAGGGCCGGGGTGAGGGCTTCTCCGAGGATTCCGACCCCCTCTCCCCCTGGGAGAGGGCCGGGGTGAGGCTCGCCCGAGGCTTCCGCGGACACCCTCTCCCCCTGGGAGAGGGCCGGGGTGAGGGGGCCAGTATCGCCCACCGACGCACACCGAGATCGAACCGTCCGAGGCTCCACGCGCCGCCTATTTCCGATATTGTTGCTCGCGAACCTCAACCACCAACCCGGAGGCCCCTCGATGGCTCAGATGCACGCCAGCTACCAGGACCGCAAGCGCATCCTCTTCACGGGCCGCGGGGGCCGCTCGCTCGTCAACGTCCGCGAGACCGTAGAAGACGGCATGATCGGCTACACCTCCACCGAGCTGCTGCTCGTGGCCCTCGGCAACTGCACCCTCGGTGCGCTGCTCAACCAGCCGCTCCTCGTCGATAAGGTTGTCACCCGCGCGGACGCGGACCTCGAGGCCACGATGGCGCAGAACCCCTCACGCGTCGTGAAGATCGACGTCACCATCGACCTCGAGGTCGAGGACCCGTCGCTGCTCGCGAACCGCGATGAGCTCGAGGCGCTCGCCTGCACCTGCCCGATCTGCAACACGCTCTCAAGCGTCGAGATCACCTCGAAGCTGAACCTCAGCGTGCGCGAGCCCGCGCGCCAGCCCGTCGGCGTCTAGCCGAACGGGACTTCTCCGAGAACAGCACCGGCCGAGGGCCGTGCGCCCTCGGCCGGACGCCGCCCGCGATTCGCACCTCCGATGTCGTGACGTGATTGAAGCGCAGGCCGCCTAGCGAGGCTGGTAGCGCTCGCACGGGAACACCCAGTCCGCCATCGAATCGACCCAGATCCCCGAGGAGGGGCAGCGCGTGCAGTTCGCCGCGCCCTCCCGGTGCGCATCCCGGGCATGCCCGCACTGACACAGCGGCACGACGGATGGGGTGGGGGGCGTCGTCATCTCGAACTCCTCGGCGAGGGCGTGCTCGCGAGGCAGCGTACCGGAACCCGTCGGACCGCGCCGGACGAGAAGAACATCCGGGGCAGGGCCGTATCCGAGCTCAGAGGAAGACAGCAACGCGGGGAGTGGGGGCGAAGGCGCGAAGCCCCCACACGAAAGAGGCAGGCGGGCGGACAGCCTGCCCGGAGGGGGCGGTCCTCAGCTCCGCGCGACGGCACTACATCTCGAGACGGGACCCGCTAGCCGAGGAGCGTCGCCTCGACGAAGGAATCCGCCTTCTCGACGATCCCCTCGATCCCGCCCAGCGACCCCATCGCGCCCGACCATGGCGGTGTCAGCCAGATCTCGGGGAACTCGCCCGTGTTCGGCATCGTCGCGCGCTGGGTCTCGATGCCGTCCGGCAGCCCGCACGCCGTCGCCAGCTGGCGCGAACGGTGGAGGACCGCCGCGAGCGTCCGCGGCTGGGCCTCGGGCGGATTCGGCCACGCGCCGATCGCCTCCACCAGTTCCTCCGGGAAGTTCCACTGCCGCGCGAGCACCCGCCCGAGGTCCGAGTCGGTGTACCCGAACAGCGCAAGCTCCGCGTCCCGAAGCGTGATGTTGCCCTCGCGCGCCAGCGAGATCGCGTCACCCAGCAGGTCCGGTGCCTGCTGGTCCAGCGCCAGCAGTCCGATGGCGTGCAGCACACCGGCGGTGAACGCCTGGTGCCTGTCGAGGTGCAGCGCGTGTGCCGCCGGACCCGCGATGATCCCCACGCCAACACAGAACCGCCAGAAGTCGTACCGCTCGATCATCCCCTCGTGGCTCGAGCGGTTCATCACCGTCGACACCAGCACCGCCGAGCGCACCGTGCGCGACCCGAGGAGCACCACCGCGTCCCGGACTGTGCTGATCCGGCGCGCGTGGCCGTAGTACGCCGAGTTCGCCATCCGCA
Source organism: Dehalococcoidia bacterium (assembly GCA_046328255.1). Lineage (GTDB taxonomy): Bacteria > Chloroflexota > Dehalococcoidia > UBA2979 > UBA2979 > RBC038. The sequence continues at coordinate 94,414 of JAXLWY010000005.1, forward strand.
GCATCTTCGCCGACAGCGCCTGGTCGGCTGACATCACATCGGCCAGCTCATGCGCCGAGATCGACTGGTCCTCGGTCAGCGCGAGCACCCGAACCGCCACCCCCGAGACCGGTCGCAGCGTGGCAACGCGGGCCGCGAGCTCATCGAGCGTCGGATACTCCGCGAACTCGGCCTCTTTGCGGGTCGCAACCATGCGCAGCCTCCGAGGGCAGGCGCATCCCGCGCCTACTCCTCAGAGTGTCGGCACACCCAGCCGATCGCTGAAGATTCGAGGCCGGCCCGCCGGGGCGCAGCCGCACGACGCGGGGCTACTGGCGAGCCAGCGCGTGCCCGCCCACGAGCCGGTTCGGGTCATCGAGGCCCGGGTACGGCGGGAACAGCGACTCCAGCTCGCGCCGGATCGGGTCTCCCTCGGGGAGATAACGAGAGAAATCACCATCAGGCTCCGGCCGCGCTCGATCGCCGTTCAGGCCGTGGTGACGAATCTTGTCCTGCAGCAGCATCAAACCCTGCAACAACGACTCCGGTCGAGGCGGACACCCCGGAACGTACACATCCACAGGCGTAATCAGGTTCACGCCCGGCAGCACCGAGTAGCCGTAGGCGAACGGCCCACCCATGATGGCGCACCCACCCATCGAGATGACCCAGCGCGGCTCCGCCATCTGCAGGTACACGCGGCGCACCGCCGGCGCCATCTTCCAGGTCACCGTTCCCGCCACGATCATCAGGTCCGCCTGCCGAGGCGACGCGCGGAAGACCTCCGACCCGAACCGTGCGATGTCGTACCGCGAGGTCGCCGTCGCGATCATCTCGATGGCGCAACAGGCGAGGCCGAACATCGCCGGCCACAGGCTCGACGAGCGAGCCCAGTTCAATAGCCCATCCACCGAGGTGAGCAGGACGTTCTTCTGCACCTCCTCCTCGAGCGACAGCGCCGCCATCGAGGGGTTCACGTCCTGGTACAGGAGCGGAATCGACCGCGACCCGTGCGAATGGCTCGAGCCGGTGGGGTCCTGCATCGTCATCTCGACGTCCGTAACGCGCACCATCGATTTGCCCGGTCGCTCGCCATGCTATCGATGGGCGCGAGGCCCCGCAAACGGGCCGGCCTCGCAGAGTTCCCGCCACCGCGCATAGCCTACAAACGTCGTATATTCCGCCCGCATTGCCCACGCTCCACGGGAGGTCGAGTTGCAGCCCGGCTACCTGAGTTCACGCCGATTCGCGTCCTGCCTCGTCCTCGCACTCTCGTTCGGCCTGCTCGCCGCCTGCGGTGGGACCTCGGGTGACTCCCCGAGGGTCACCGACCGGGGCGTCGTCGACAAGACCGGCTCCAGTGGCGTCCTCGACAAGACCGGCCCGAGCGGCGTCCTCGATAAGACCGTGGCGACCGCGGCCGTGAAGGCGGTGGCGGGGACAAAGAAGCTCCCCGGGTCGGTGTGTGCCCTGCTCACGGCCGCCGAGGCCGAGGCCGTGCTCAAACTCGGGAGCCCGCTCGTGCCAACCGAGGGCGCCCCCGATCCCGATAGCGACCGCGTTTGCCACTACATCTACGCGGGAGTTGCCCCGGCCATGGTCATCTCACTCCAGGGCGAGCGAGAGCCGCTCGATCTGAGCAGCCTCCGTTCATTCCCTGCCGCCAAGATCTCGAAGCTCAACGGTGGCGCTGAGGCAATCTACTGGCCGAGCACTGCCATCGTGTACGTCAGCAAGAATGGACTCGCGGCCGTCATCCAGGTCGTGACGCCACCGGACGGCGACACCATCGAGTCTGCCGAGCTCAAGCTCGCCCAGCCCATCGCCAACCGCCTCCCGTGACCTCCGCATCGTGTGACCGGTAAGGACCGCCCGATGATTCGAGTCGTTGCCCTCGCCTCCCTCGCTCTGCTCCTCGCCTCGGCCTGCTCGAGCGCCACTCCCGCCGCCGAGACGAAGGCGACCACCGCCGCGACCACCGCCGCCTCGAGCGGCACGAAGTCCGGCGCGACCGCTGCGACGGGGGCCTCGACGGCGGCCGCCAAGGCCGCGACGACCACCACTTCGGCCCCCGCGACGAAGGCGGGCGCCACCGCCAGCGACGCCTGTGGGCTCATCACCGCCGACGAGGTGGGCCGGGTCATGGGCGCCACCGGCGTCAAGGCCGAGAGCCAGCCGGAGCTCGCCGGCGCCACCTACTGCATCTATCACTCCGCCGATGGCAACTCGGTCGCCGCAACCTCCTATCTGAAGGCGGGCGCGACTGCCTACAGCGCATTCAGCGCCAGCAGCACACCCCAGGCCGGCGTCGGCGACAGGGCACAGTGGGATCCATCCTCGGAGTCGCTGATGGTCCTCAAGGGCCAGGGCGTGATGGTCATCACCGCCGGAGACGGCAGCATGCCCACTGCGAGGCGTATCGAACTCGCGAAGCAGCTCGCCGCCATCGGCGTCACGAGGCAGTAACCACGTCGAGGCCCTGCCCTCTGTTGAGTCCGAGTCCGGGGTAGGGGCGCAACGCCTCGCGCCGTCCATGCGGCGCTCTGTCCGACCGGCCGCGTCCCCCAGTCGGCGGTCGGCGAGTCACCTCTCGCCACCTCAGCCCGGAAAGCGTAGCGGGTGCGGACTGTGCTCGGACCCGCCATCGGTACAGACACCGTCCCCGGGGGCATGGGGGTGAAGCCGGCGAAGCGCCCACAGGGGATGAGGTGGGCGGGCAGCCTTCCGGCATGTCCGGGCCCGCAGAGAAGGGGCAGCGTCCAGCCCCCTCGAGGGAGTGGCAGACTCCGTTGCCGGAAGGGCGGAACCCTCGGAGGCCCAACAACGACACGCGCAGCCCTGCGCGTTCGGGGTCGCTAGCTGACCAGCCACGCCCCCCATTCCGAGGGCGCCTCGACCTTCACCGGCGACAGCGCACGCATCCGCTCGACGATCGGCGGCAGCACCATCAGCAGCCGCTCCACGTCTCCCCCCGCGTTCTCCCGCCCGAGGGTGATCCGCAACGAACCCCTCGCAAGGTCCGCCGGCACGCCCATCGCCACCAGCACGTGGCTCGGCTCCACAGAACCCGTCGTGCAGGCCGAACCGCTCGAGGCCGCCACGCCCGCGAGGTCCAGCGCGAGCAGGATCGACTCCCCCTCGACGAACCCCACCACCACCGACACGTTGCCCGGCAGCCGTCGCGACGCCTCGCGCGGCCCGGTGATGCCGAGCATCGGGATCCGGCGCGGCAGCTCCTCGATCAGGCGCGCCTGCAGCGCACGGTCGCGTGCGAGGTCGCTCTCGCGTTCCTCGTGCGCCAGCCGCATCGAGGTCGCCAGTCCGACGATCGCTGCGGTGTTCTCGGTGCCCGCGCGCCGGTCCCGCTCCTGCCCACCGCCGGTGATCTGCGGCGCGAGCGGCGTCCCTGAGCGCACGTACAGCACGCCCGCTCCCCGGGGTCCGTACAGCTTGTGCGCCGTCATCGTCAGCAGGTCAACGCCCAGGCGGTCCACGTCGAGCGCGAAGTGCGCCGCGCTCTGCACGGCATCGGTATGCACGACCGCCCGCGGATTCCGCTCGCGCACAGCCGCCGAGATCGAGGCGAGGTCGTTGACGGCCCCCACCTCGTTGTTGGCGTGCATCACGCTCACCAGCACCGTGTCGCCGCGCACCGCGTCCGCCACCGCGGAGGCCGACACGACTCCTTCGCGGTCCACCCCTACGAGCGTCACCTCTGCGCCCTCGCGACCCAGCTGCTCCGCCGTGTCCAGCACCGCATGGTGCTCCACCGCCGAGGTCACGATGTGCGGCGCCAGATGCGCAGCGCGCACCCTCGAGGCAGCGAGCACGCCGCGCAACGCAAGGTTGTCGGACTCCGATCCGCCCGACGTGAACACGATCTCCTCGGGTCGCGCGCCCAGCAGCGAGGCCACCGTCTCGCGCGCCTCATCGATGGCCCGCCGCGCCGCCTGCGCCTCCACGTAGATCGAGGACGGGTTGTGCCATCGCTCGCGCAGGAACGGCAGCATCGACTCGATCACGCGCTCATCCGGCCGTGTCGTCGCCGCATGATCGAGGTATATCCGCGCCGGCCGCTCGCTCGCCATGCCACCCTCCGTAGCGTCTCGCAGCCACGATCGTACCGGCCGCCACCACGCGCCGACGCTGCCGGCAGGAGCCATTGCGCCTCGAAGGGTCTGTCTTTTTCGCCGTGCTCGATTTCTACGTCGAATCGGCCACGGCATCTTCACTGTCTAGTCGCGCCACCTTGCAGATGAGGTACTGCGCGAGCGACTGGATCTCTTTCACCTCAAGGCTCGGCCACAGCCTGCGGTCTGCTCCCTGTCGAGCGCACTGCCTCGCCCGTTACGGCCCGATGGTCGCGAGGCACGGGCAGCCGGCGCGTGTCGGATCGACTCCAACCTCGAGCAGCTTCCACGGCGCCCCAGAGGGCACCGATCACGGCCTCCATCGCCTAACGTGGAACTCGGGACTCGCGCCGCATCGGCGACGGCTCCGCAGTGTGGGGACCCATCCGAACGAGCACGCGCACGCTCCGGGTAGGCTCGCGCGCGCACCGATCGTGAGCAGCGTCGGAGAGCCGTGCACTCACGGCTCCGGGCTGCGTGTGTCCGCGGATCTGAGCGCTCGGAGCGAGCAGGGCTCGGCCACGATCGGGCGCTCGCAAGTCATCCGGGCCTCGACGCGACGGCTCGCCCCACAAGGCGATAGACGCCGCGAGCCGCGCTGAGCGGTCGTGCGCCTGGCTCATGCCGGACGACCGGGCCGACGATCGCCGTTGCATCTTGCCCGGCGGTTGACAGGGAGCAGCATCCGAGGCTAGGCCTCGCAGCGACTGCCTCGGCCGCCGCGGGTGAGTGATCCACGAGCCTAGGTACAGCGCTCTGGCTGCCGCGGTCTGGCGATCGCCGCCATCCGGGCACCCCGACACGGCTTCGCTGCGGCGAGGCCCTCCTGCACACGCCGAGAATCTCGGACTCCCGCCCGTAGCCCCCACTTTCTCTCACACTGCGAGAAAAACATTGACCGCCCACGCCGCGCGCCCGTACCCTGATTCGTGATGACCACCTCTCGAGTTGAAACGACGCGCGAGCGCATCCTCGCCATCCTCCGCCGTTCCGACGGCGCAACCATCGATCAGCTCGCCACCGAGGTCGGCCTCGCGGGCGCCACAGTCCGCCGCCACCTCGATGTCCTTCTCCGCGATGGCCACGTCACGATCCAGCAGGCCCGAGGCCGCACCGGCCGCCCGAGGTATGTCTTTTTCCTCACCGAGTCCGGCGCCGACCTCTTCCCGCATCACTACGTCCGCCTGACGCACCGCCTCCTCGACGAGATCCTCTCGCTGGAGACGCGGGAGACGCAGGGGCGCGACGGTCGCGCGCTCGCCGGCCTCGTCTTCGACCGCATGGCCGACCGGCTGGCGCTCGACTACGCCACCCGCCTCCGAGGCGGCGCGCTCGCCGACCGCGCCCGCCGCGCCGCCGCCCTCCTCGCCGAGGAAGGCTTCGACTTCGAGGTCATCGAGGCCACGCCTGCCGATGCCGAAGCGGTCGACTTCGTCGGGCGCGGCTGCCCCTGCCTGCGAGTCGGCACCGCCGCAGCCCTCGGCCCGCGCGCCGACGATGCACCGGGCGGCTGCGAGCACGACCGCCGGCTCCTCCAGCGCCTGCTCGGCGTCACGGTCACCATCCTGCCCGCGTCCACACTCCCCGCCGACTCCCTCGCCGGATATCGACTCGAACCGGGGGCGGCGGCGAGCGCACCCAGCGCACCCGCCATCCCCCTCGCGTAGCACCTATCCGATGGCCAGCGCCGCCCGCCGCCCTCCGAGGTAGTGTCGCTCCGCCTCGTTCGTCGCCAGCGCCTCCGCCCGCGCGAACGCGGCCTCCGCCTGATCGAGGCGTCCCAGCCGCTCGAGCAGGTCGCCGCGCGTCGCGTGATAGAGGTGGTACCCGTCCAGCTCCAGCCCCTCGAGGAGCGCCAGCGCAGCCTCGGGCCCGCGCAGCTCCCCCAGCGCGATCGCGCGATTGAGCGCCACGATCGATGTCGGCTGCAGCGCGAAGAGCTGGTCGTACAACTGCACGATCTGCGACCAGTCGGTCGCCGCGGCGCTCGAGGCATCCGTGTGGACCGCGGCGATCGCGGCCTGCACCTGGTACGGGCCCGGGCGGTTCGCGCGCAGGCACGCCCGCACCAGGTCGTGCCCCTCCTCGATGAGCGCGCGGTCCCAGAGCGAACGGTCCTGGTCCGCCAGTCGCACGAACCCACCCGTCGAGTCCGAGCGCGCCGTCCGCCGCGCCTCGGTCAGCAACAGCAGCGCGAGCAGCCCACGCGCCTCCAGCTCGTCCGGCATCAGCTCGCGCACCAGTCGCGCGAGGCGAATCGCCTCCGCGCAGAGGTCGGCGCGTGCGAGGTCATCCCCCGAGGTCGCCACGTAGCCCTCGTTGAACACGAGGTAGAGCACCGCCAGCACCGAGCGCAGTCGCTCCGGCAGATCCGCGTCCTCGGGCACGCGGTACGGGATCTTCGCCGCCCTGATCTTCTGCTTCGCCCGCACCAGCCGCTGCGCCATCGTGGGCTCCGAGGTCAGGAACGCGCGCGCGATCTCCGTCGTGCGCAGCCCCGCGATCAGCCGCAACGTCAGCGCTACCTGCGCCTCCATCGCCAGTGCCGGGTGGCAGCACGTGAAGATGAGGCGCAGCCGGTCATCTTCCACGGCAGGCTCCTCGGCTCGGGATGAAGGCGCGAGCTGGGACTGGAGCAGCGCCGCCTCGCGCTGACGCTGCTCCCGTGTCCCCTCACGCCGAATCCAGTCGATCGCACGGTTCCGAGCGGTGGTGATGATCCAGCCGGCCACGCTCGGCGGCAGTCCGGCCTCCGGCCAGCGCCGCAGCGCCACCTCGAATGCCTCCTGCACCGCCTCCTCCGCGAGGTCAACGTCACCGAACGCCCGCACGAGCGACGCGACGGCACGGCCCGACTCCGCTCGGAAGGCACGCTCGACGTCGACGGCATCCGCTGGCATCGCCCCTCCCGGCATCGCCCCTCCCGGCATCGCCCGCTCCGCGAGGGCTAGCCCTGCACGTGGGCCGGGTCCATCCAGACCACCTCCCACACGTGACCGTCCGGGTCCTCGAAGCTCCACCCGTACATGAAACCCATGTCCTGCGCGGGCATCGCCGGCCCGCCGCCGGTGGACTTCGCCTGCTCGACCATCGTGTTCACGGCCTCGCGGCTCGGCGCCGACAGCGCGAGCAGCACCTCGGCGTGAGTACGCGGGTTCGTCAGCTCCTTGCTCGTGAAGCCCTTGAACTTGTCCGTCTCGAGGAGCATCGCGAACGCCTGGTCGTTGATGACCATGCACTCCGTGGTCTCATCGCGGAACTGCTCGTTGAACGCGAACCCCAGCCCCTCGAAGAACCGCCGCGACGCCGCGGCGCTCTGCACCGCAAGGTTCACGAAGATCATCCTGCCCTGCTGCTCAGCCATCTCGTCCTCCCGCGCCTCGAGGGCGCAACGCACCACACGTAATCCACGACGTCACGCGCGGTCGCGCGTCAGCGCGCGCTGGCACTCTCGAGGGCGGGGGCGCCCTGGAACAGCCTCCCCCTCGAGACGCGTCCGTCGGTCTCGACGAGCTCGGTCCCGTCCGCGCGCAGCATGGTCGCGCCTGCCGCGGCGTCGAGTCCCCCGTTGAAGACCCACGCCCCCGACGCCTCGATCTCCTCGATCAGCGCGCCCACGTTTCTCATGATCGGCGCCAGCACCTCCGGCGGAGGCGGATCCCCGTCCGGCTGGTAGATCGAGAGCAGGGAGCCCGGCATCGAACGCTCCTTTCGCCGCCAACCCACCGTCCCCATCCGTTACATCGAGGCCGCTTTCGCGTTCTCATTTGCGCCATCGAGACTCGGGTCGTCCTGGAATGGACGCACCTCGACCGGACCGCGGCACGCGACCGTCGCCTCGCGCGCCCACGCCAGCGCGGCATCCAGGTCGGGCAGCTCGAGGATCCAGAACCCGCCCAGGTGCTCCCTCGCCTCGACGTACGGGCCGTCGGTCGTCAGGATCTCGCCGTTCTGCTCGCGCACCACCGTCGCCGTCGAGACGGGGTGCAGCCCGCCGGCGAACACCCACGCGCCGCTCGCCATCATCTTCTGATTCACCGCGTCCACGTCCGCGAACATCTGCTGCATCGTCGCAGGCTCGATCGCGGCCATGTCCGCCTCGTTCCCCCACACCGACAACAGGTACTGGGTCATCTCGTCCTCCTTCTCGTCCCGCCCGGCTCGTCCGGACTCTGCCCTCTATACGAACGGCGCGATGCCGGATCGACAGCCCTCCACGGGAACTTTCTCAGCCACACCGTGTCGATCTCGGACCTCCCGTTTGTCCGGAGTGCAAACAAGCGGGCAACGGCCGGTCACTGCAGCCGGGGGTCCATCATGACGAGCGCAGCACTGTCCGCTCGTACCGCTCGAGGCCGCGCCCTCCTCGAGGCGCCGCCGTCGCGCTCCGATCACCCTACCGCGCGCACGATGGCAGACGCGGGGCCTTCGAGGTGTCCGGGGCCTGCTCGCCGCACTTGCTTTTCGCCTGCAGCGCCAGGTTCTTCATGCCACCGGCGGTGATGGAGGCGAGCCGCCTGCCGTTCTGGTTCCTGCGCTGCATCGGCATCTGCAAGGTGCCGGCGCACTCGGCCTCGTCCTCCCCGGCGCCGCTGGAAGCGCTCCTCGATTCGTGCCGCGCGCGGCAGCCTCCGCCGACCTTCTCCTCTGTCACCGGCACGCTGCCCGTCCTCGTCGCCTGCGGGCGGACTCGAGTCTCGCTCGTCGACCCCGGAACGACCGCCCTGAGTCACACCCGATTCGTATCGTGATGCCGATGGCGCACCGATGTGGGCCGCCCGCCATCGGTGCGCCACCCTCGCCTAGCCAGCGGACCCCGGAATCGTTATCCTTGAGGACGCTTCCGGCTGGCCATGGCGGGCCGGGTTTCGATGATTACCGCAGGGAAAGGCTCCCACGATGACCACCCTCGACCTCAACGCTCTTGTCGCGGCTCCTCCCGCGCCCGTCCAGATCATCTCGATTACCCCACGCGCGGCCGTCAAGGCGAAGGCCCTCCTCGAGGCCCGCGGCATCGCCGAGGGCGCCCTCCGCGTCTTCGTCGTCGGCGGCGGCTGCTCCGGCTACCAGTACGGCATGGCCATCGCCTCGGACGTCGAGGCCGGCGACGCGGTCATCGAGGAGGAAGGCGTGCGCATCCTCGTCGACGCCGACTCCCAGCAGTACGTCGGCGGCGCCGAGATCGACTACATCGAAGACCTGATGAAGTCCGGCTTCACCATCCACAACCCGAACGCCACCTCATCGTGCGCGTGCGGCTCCTCGTTCCAGACCGCCGATGGCTCCGGCCAGGCTCGCGCCTGCCACTAGCCCCGGCCTGTCCGAGGTCGTTCGCAACGGGCCCCGCGCTGGCGGGGCCCGTTCTCGTCCCGGTCCCGATTCGCGCGCGTTCCCACACTGAACAGCCCGGATCGATCAAGATTCGAATCTGACCGCGACCTGCAAGCGAAATCAATCAAGAGAGCGTCGGCGCCGCACTCGGCGCCCCGCCCCACCGAGGTGGTCCCATGCAGCCCTGGATCGTCGTCGGCTCGCCAGACAACTTCGAGCTCCTCCGCGAGCGCAACTTCGACCTCTGCGCATTCAAGTCCTCCCGCGAGAAGCAGTCCTCCGAGATGCAGCCGGGTGACCGAATCGTCCACTACCTCACCGGCGACGTCCGCTTCGGCGGCATCGTCGAGGTGACCGGCGCCATGTTCCAGGACACCGCCGACCTCGGTCTCCGCTCGAAGGGCACAGTCGGCGAGGAGTACCCCTACCGCATCCCCACGAAGCCCGTCGTCATCCTCGATCCCGAGGACTACATCGACGTCCGCGAGATCACCGACCAGCTCGACAAGACCCGCAAGCTCGGCCCGAAGAAGCTCGGCATCGCCTTCCGAGGCAACCTCCACCGCATCTCGGACGCCGACTACGCCACGATCGAGCGCCTCATGAGCCAGCGCCGCTGACCTCGCCGCTCGCCGCGAGGGGTTCTCCGTACGCGCAGCCCCTCACCTCGCGATACGATCTGCAGAGGCAACCTGCGGAGATCACGATGCAAGACACGGTCCATCCAGGCACCCCCGGCACTCCCTCCCCCGGCGCCACTCCCGAGGGCGTCACGCCGGCGCAGGCCCCCACCCGGGTCCTCACGCGCTCGCGCGATCGCATGCTCGGCGGAGTCGCCGGCGGCCTCGCTGAGTACTTCGATGTCGACCCCACGGTCGTGCGGCTCGGCATCGTCCTGACCGCGCTCATCAGCGGCGGGGTGGTCCTGCTCGGTTACGTCGCCCTCTGGGTGATCATGCCAGAACCGCCCGCGTCCCAGCTGCTCGCCTCCGGCGTCACGGGAGCCACACCCCTCGCCGGGGCGACCGCCCGAGGCAACGGCGCGCTGGTGCTCGGCGCGATCCTCGTCCTCGTCGGCAGCTTCGCCCTGCTCAGTCAGTTCCCGCTGTTCCACCTCATCGGCTGGGGCCTCGCCAGGATCTGGTTCCCCAGCATGCTCATCCTGATCGGCGGCGCGCTCATCCTCGCCCGCGCGCGCGAATAGACTGCGCCCGACGCCAATGCGTGCACCCTTCCTCGAGGCCATCGAGCGCGGCGCACTCCTCGCCGACGGCGCGATGGGCACGCTGCTCCGCGAGCGCGGCTGGCGCGCCCCCCACGAGGTCGCCTCCCTCGAGGCGCCCGAGCTCGTCCGCCAGGCCCACCTCGACTACATCGCTGCCGGTGCCGACCTCATCCTGACCAATACGTTCGAGGCCAATCGCGCCGTCCTTGCGCGGCACGGCCTCGCCGGTCACGTCCATCGAGCCAATACGACGGCCGCCCGCCTCGCGCGCGATGCCCGCGAGGTCAGCGGACAGGCAGTCCTCATCGGCGGCTCGATGGGACCGATCGGCCGCGAGCTGGCTGTCGGCACGTGGTCGCTCAAGGACGCCTTCGACGCCCACCGCGAGCAGGCGGAAGCCCTCGTCGAGGGCGGCGTGGACGTGATCGTCCTCGAGACCTTCCCCTCGATCCGCGAGGCGCGCGAGGCGATCCGCGCCGTGCGCGCGGTCACCGACACGCCCGTCGTCGCGATGCTCAACTTCAGCGCCGATCTCGCATCGCCCGCAGGCGAGAGCCCCACCGCGATCGCGCTCGCCCTCGCCGAGGCAGGCGCCGATGTCGTCGGCGTGAACTGCGGCGTCGGGCCCCAGGCCGCCCTCGACATCGTCGAGCACATGGCCCGCGACGCGGCCCATCCGCCCCTCGCGATCCAGCCCAACGGCGGCCTGCCGACCCAGCACGAAGGCGCGCTCGTCTACCCCGCCAGTCCCGACTACTTCGCCGACTTCGCCCTGCGCGCTCGCGACCTGGGCGCCCTCTACATCGGTGGGTGCTGCGGCACCACGCCTGCGCACACCCGTGCGATGCGCGAGGCGCTCGGCAGGACCGGCGGCAACGTGCCGCGTGCCGCGCAGCGTCCCCCCGGCGAGATGGTGTTCGTGCCGCGCGGCGGCCAGGAGCCGCTCGCCGCCGAGGACGCCCCCACCGAGCCCCGCACGCTGAGCCTGCGCGACAAGCTGGCCGCGGGCACCTTCGTCATCTCTGTCGAGATCGACCCCCTCGAGGCGTCACTACCCGCAAGGCGATCGAGGGCGCCGCGATGCTAAAGGGCGCCGGCGTCGACGCGATCAACATCGGCGACTCGCCGATGGCACGTGTCCGCATGGGAGCGCTCGGCTTCGGCGTGCTCGTCCAGCAGCGCGCGGGCCTGGAGGCGATCATTCACCAGACCACGCGCGACCGGAACCTGATGGCGCTGCAGGCCGACATGCTCTCGGCGCACGCCCTCGGCCTGCGCAACGTGATCGCGCTCGGCGGCGACCCGCCTCCCGAGGCGTCACAGTCCTCGGCGGTGTGGGACGTCGACTCGATCGGCTTCATCCGCGTCCTGAAGCGCCTGAACGAGGGCGTCGACTTCGCCGGCAACTCGATCGGCGGTCACACCGACTTCTGGATCGCTGCCGCCGCCAACCCCACCGCCGACGACGTCGAGCTGGAGCTCCGGCGCGTGCGCCAGAAGATCGAGGCGGGCGCAGACGCCCTGATGACGCAGCCCGTCTACGACGCCGCGCGCGTGTCCGAGTTCCTCGAGCGGCTCGCCGCGAGCGGCCCCCTCGAGATCCCGGTCATCCTCGGCATCATGCCGCTCGTCTCCTACCGGAACGCCGAGTTCGTCCACAATGAGCTCGCGGGAGTGGTGGTTCCCGCGGCCGTTCGTGCCCGCATGCAGCGCGCCGGCGAGTCGGGCACCGCCGAGGGCATCGAGATCGCGCTCGAACACATCGAGGAGACGCGCGCCCTCCCCTCGGTCGGTGGCATCTACATCATGCCCGCGTTCGGTCGCTACGAGATCGCCGCCGAGGTCACGCGCCGCCTCGCCGACGCGGCGCGCGCGTAAGGCAGCCGCCCACCGAGGCGGGCCAGCACCCGCTAGGCTCAGCGCATGACACTCTCCATGCAGCAGTACCTGGGACTCTTCACCGCGCGCTCTCGATGGCATGGTCGCGGCCATCGACGGCCTCACGCCCGAGCAACTGCACTTCCGCCCCGCCGCCTCATCCAACTCGGTCGGCTGGGAGGCGTGGCATCTCTTCCGCAGTGCGGACAACCTCGTCCACTTCGTCTTCCACCGCGAGCGGCCGATCTGGCTGACCCAGGGCCTCGACGAGGCGTGGCATCTCCCGCGCGTCGAGCAGGGCACCGGCATGGCCCCCGAGGTGGCCCACGCGCTGGTCTTCCCGGACGCGGCGCTCCTCGCCGGGTACGGCCGCGACGTCCGCCGCGAGGTGGTCCTCCGCATCGAGGCGATGACCGACGACGAGCTGCAGGTCGTGGGTCTCGTGCGCCCGTGGGGCGAGATCACCCGCCTCGAGGCGATCGGGCAGGTGGTGATCGCGCACGGCAACGGGCACCTCGGCCAGGTCTCGTCCGCGCGCGCGCTCCTCGGACTCACGGGATCGGACATCTGATGGATCGTCACACCGCCGAGGCGACACTGCGTCCGGCCGCGCGCGACGCCCTCGACGCGTGGCGCGCGCTCGTGGAGGCAGACGCCGAGCAGGTCGGCCGCATCTCCGAGCTCGCCCTCGACGCCGACTACTACGCACCGATGGCACCGCGCTTTCGGCCCGGCGCACGTGATTCCGAGGAGCTGCCCGTCCTCGAGGCGCTGCTCCGCCCCGAGGACACGCTGCTCGACATCGGCGCAGGCGGCGGCCGCCTCGCAATCCCGCTGGCGGCGAAGGTCCGTCGCGTGGTCGCCGTCGAGCCGTCCGCCGCCATGCGCGAGACCCTCGCCGGCGCAGCCCTCGAGGCCGGCGTGTCCAACATCGAGATCCACCCCGACCGCTGGCCGGACTCGGACGCAGCGGGCGACGTGGCGATGGCAGTCCACGCGATCTACGACATCGCCGACCTCGGGTCGTGGCTCGAGGGGATGGAGCGAGCGGCGTCGAGGCTGTGCGTGGTTGTGCTGTTCGATCGCGCGCGCGGCCACGCCTGGAGCGAGATCTTCGAGGCGGTACACGGCGAGTCGATGGCCGCGCTCCCCGCCGTGCGTGAGTTCCTCGCGGTGCTGGGAGCGCTCGAGCGCCCCTTCGAAGTGCGCACGATCCGATCGAACCCCATCGGTCCCACGCCCGAGGACGCCGCGTTCGTCCAGGCTCGGCGCATCTGCTGGCTCAACGAGGGCTCTGACGCCGACCGCCGTCTGCAGGCGTTCCTGCGTGCGCGCTACCCGGCCCCCGAGGGCACGCTCGCGATGCCGCCGATGCGGCGCGCGATGCACATCGTCACGTGGGAACCGCCGAGGTAGGCGCTTCCGCGGCGACTACTCGCGGCGGCGGCGCCTCGCGATCCCGAGGGCGTCGCGCACCCGCTGCAGCCGCCACAACACATCGAGGTCGCGCTCATTGATCTCGTGCACGAGCCGGTCGAGGGTGACCGCGCCTCGGTACGGGTGCTCGCCGGAGCGATCCCATTCGTCATCGCGGTCGCGCAGCAGCCAGATCAGCTCCTCGCGCAGCTCCCAGTACTCGAACAGCAGATCGTCTGCCTGGTCGTGCGAATAGGCGCCATCCACCGGGCCGTTCTCGGCGCGCCGCTCCTGGATGCGCGCGCCGTCTCGACGCAGGATCGCCCGCACCGAGGCGAGGTCCTCGCGCTCGGCGTCGCGCAGGTAGCCGGCCAGCTCCTGCAGCGTCCAGTCGTCGGCATCGGTGCGGCGTCGTGCGTCACGATCCCGCACCCCGTCGAGTTCACGCGCGATCGAGTACGGCACCTCACGGAGCGCCTTGATCACCCAGCGGCGGTTCGAGCCGTAGCGGCGGTTGCGGTACTGGCCCGCCTCCGCGCGCTCCTGGAGCGTGTCCCGGTCCTCGTAGTACCGCATGACGCGATCATAGTCCCCGGGTCCCACCACGGCGGTATCGTGGGGACGCGCTCCGGGGAGGCTCGCGATGACAGACCGCGTCGAGATCGGGATGCTCGAGATGCTGCAGATCGTCAGCGACGACGTGGGCGCGACGCTCGCGTTCTACCGGGATGTCCTCGGCGCCACGGTCCAGACCGCGAGCCCACACTGGTCGCAGGTGCGGCTCGGTGGCGTCGACATTGGCATCCATCCCGCGCCGGTGTCGTACGACGGCTGGATGCCCGCATTCCGGGTCGCCGACATCGCGGCGCTCCAGCGCGCCGTGCTCGCCGCGGGCCTCGAGTGCCTCGAGCCGCACGACATCCCCGGCGGCGTTACCCTCCAGTTCCGCGATCCCGCCCGCAACTGGCTGTCGGGTGTGCAGTACGGCATCACGGTGGCCTCGCTCAACGCCGGTCGTTGACGGGCCTCCGCTGATGGGTTGTCGGCCTCTACTCGAGACGGGACGGTTTGCCTCGATCGCGGCGGCGGCTACGATCGCGACCGCGTGAACCCCGTCGCCCTTCCCTACACCCTGCTGATCGTCCTCCTCGAGCTCGCGGCCGGCGGCGTCACCGTCGCCACGACGTTCGATGCGCGCCGCATGGTGACGAGGGGCTACGTGCAGGCGGGCGCGCTCGTCAACCTCCCGCTCGCGCTCGGCGCGCTCGCACTCGTCCTCACGGTCGCGCCCGCCGCGGATATCGACGGCTACGCTCTCGCCGAGGCCTGGCGCGCACCGCTGCAGGCCGCCGCGCTCGCGTTCACGCTCGCCCTTGCCGCGCTGGTCGTCGCGACGTTCGCCCTCGGACGCCCCGCTCGAGTCGCCCTCGGCGCACTCGCGTCGATGCTGGGCGTGGCCGTTCTCGTCGCGCTCGCCGGCCTGATCGCGCCCCCCACCGCGTCGTTCGCGATCGCCCTCGCGAGTCTCCTCGTCGGCTCAGCAGTCCTCGGCGGTGCGCTGATGGCGATGTCGTGGGGGCACTGGTACCTGACGAACTCGGGGCTTCCGAAGGAACCGCTCGAACAGATGTCGTTGCTCGTGCTCGTAGCGGTCGTCGCGAGTCTTGGGCTCGGCGTGCTGGGCCTCGTGCTCTCCCCGCGCGAGCCGCCGATTGCCTCCGAGGTCACGATCGCGCTCGTGGCCAACCCGGCGTTCTGGCTGCGCGTACTCGTCGGGCTGCTGTTCCCGATCCTGCTCGCCACGCTGGCGTGGAGGGCCGCCTCCGTCCGCGGCATGATGTCTGCCACGGGCCTGCTCTACCTCGCGCTGGGCGCCGTCCTCGCGGGTGAGCTGATGGCGAGGGGCCTCCTCTTCGCGACCGGAATGCTCGTGTAATCGTCCGCCGCTCGTCCTATGCTGCGCGCGCCCGACCTCGCAGGGGCGCAGCACGAGGAGCGCACGGTGGCCGACTTTCCCACGCTCGAACCGATCATCCTCGAGGCGCGGCGTCGGCTCCCGCAGGGCGCCTGGGACTACCTCGTCGGCGGGACCGAGTCGGAGACCACGCTCCGCCAGAATCGAGGGGCGTGGGACCGGCTTGCCTTCAAGCCGCGCGTCCTCGTCGATGTCTCGAGCATCGATCCGTCCACGACCCTCCTCGGCCAGCGCCTGCGGATCCCGGTCGTGCCGGCGCCGGTCGGCGGGCTGACCGGGTTCACGCCACAGGGCGCCCTGGCGACGGTGGCCGCGTCGGCCGAGTACGGCACGCTCCCCGTGATCAGCTCGGTCGCCGGCCACGAGCTGGAGGACGTGGCCGCAGCCGCGCCTGATCACGCGCGAGCCTACCAGCTCTACATCCGGGGCGACGTCGACTGGGAGCGCGAGATGATCGCGCGGATCAAGGCCGCGGGCTACCGCGCGCTCACGATCACCGTCGACACCGCCGTCCCATCACGCCGCGAGCGGCCGATGATGAGCATCGGCGCCGCCACCCCGATGGCCGCCGCCCGAGGCGGTGCGCCCGCTCCGGGCTGGCCGTCGCACGTCACCTGGGACTCGATCGAGCGCTACAAGGAATTCTCGGGACTGCCGATCGCACTCAAGGGAATCCAGACCGCCGAGGATGCAGCGCTCGCCGTCGAGCACGGCGTGGATGTGGTGTGGGTCTCCAACCACGGCGGACGCCAGCTCGATCACGCGCGCGCGAGCGCCGACGCCCTCCCCGAGATCGTGGCCGCGGTCGCAGGCCGCGCGCAGATCGTCGTCGATGGTGGCATCCACCGGGGCACCGACGTGCTCAAGGCGATCGCCCTTGGTGCGAACGCGGTCGCAATCGGGCGGCTGCAGGGCTACGGGCTCGCCGCAGCGGGTCAGGCGGGCCTCGTGCGCGTCTTCGAGATCCTCGAGGCGGAGATCCGCTCGGCGATGGGCCTCCTCGGCGTCACCTGCATCGAGGACCTCGGGCCGCAGCACGTGACCCCGACGATTCCCGTGACGCTGCCCCACGAGATGAGCGCCTGGCCGAACATCCCCGGGGGCCGGATCCAGTAAGGCGCGCCGCCGAACGAGGCACAAACGAAGCGGGGAGCGACGCGTGTCGCTCCCCGCTGTTCGTTCGCTTCGAAGGCCACTCGCTAGCCGCGAGGCAGGCCCAGTCCGCGCGTCGCGATGATGTTGCGCTGGATCTCGGAAGAGCCGGCGGCGATCGTGCGCGGAATCGAGGTCACGTAGAGCCTCGTGAACGAACCACCCATCGGGGCCAGCGGGTCGGTGCGGT
>JAXLWY010000050.1:0-1957 GCA_046328255.1 Dehalococcoidia bacterium
GCGGTGCGCTGCTCGGTCGCCGCGTGCTGGTCACCGGCGCCTCGGGCGGCGTGGGACGCTTCGCCGTGCAGCTGGCCGCCCTCGGCGGCGCGCACGTCATCGCGAGCGTCGGCTCGGTGGCCCGAGGCGAGGGCCTCGCCGCACTCGGCGCCGACGAGGTGGTCGTGGGTCTCGAGGGCGTGGCGGCGCCGCTGCACGTCGTGATCGACAACGTCGGCGGCCCGCAGCTCGCCGCCGCCTGGCGCCTCCTCGGCGAGGGCGGCGTGATCCAGTGCATCGGCACCACTTCCCAGCAGGAGGCGTCGTTTCCCTCGCTTGTCGGCATGAAGCGCAGCATCGAGGCGTTCACGAAGGGCCCGCACGCGCGCGAGGACATGGAGTACCTGCTGAGGCTCGTCCGCGCGGGCAAGCTCGAGGTCGACATCGGCTGGCGCGGCTCGTGGTCACGTATCGCCGAGGCCGCCGGCGCGCTCTTTGGCCGGCAGGTCGCGGGCAAGGCCGTGCTGGATGTCGACTGACCCTCCGCCCCGCCGAGGTGGGACGGCAGCGTGAGTTCCGGCCAGTCCGGTCTCCGGCACGCCTTCACCGCGCTCCAGTCCGCCGACTACCGCTGGTTCTCGCTCTCGCTGCTGCTCACCTCGCTGGGCGCGCAGCTCCTGCAGATCGCCGTCCTCTGGCAGGTCTACGTCCTCACGGGGAGCGCGCTGCTCCTGGGACTGACGGGCCTCGCGAGGGCGGTCCCGCACATCATCCTGTCGCTCGTCGGCGGTGTGATTGCCGACCGTGTCGATCGAGTCCGCCTGATCCAGGTCGGACAGATCGGCAACGCCGTCCTCGTGCTGGTGCTCGCGGGCCTGACCTTCGCGGGCGGCGTGCAGATGTGGCACCTCTACGCGATCACGGTGCTGAACGCCGCGCTGACGGCCCTGACCCAACCCGCGCGCACGGCCCTCATTCCCAGGCTCGTCCCCGGCACCAACCTGGTCAACGCGATCGGGCTGAACGCAACCATCCAGCAGGTGTCGCAGATCGTCGGCCCCGCCCTCGCCGGGATCGCTATCGATGTGTTCGGCCTCGGCTGGACGTACGCCGTCAATGGGACGACCTACCTCGTCGCGATGGCGGCGATCGCCGCCATCCGAGTCGGCACGGCCCCACCGGCGCCCGTCGGCACTCGCGAGGGGCCGTGGCAGAGCTTCATGGAGGGCATGCGCTTCGTTGGGGCGCGTCCGGCGATCGTCTCCCTTCTCGCCCTCGACGTGGGGGCGACGCTGCTCGGCTCCTACCGCGCGCTGCTGCCCCTCGTCGCGACCGCCCTCGACGTGGGGTCGACGGGGTTCGGCGTGCTGAGCGGCTCGCCGGGAGTCGGCAGCCTGGTCGGCGCGGCCTTCATCCTCTCGAGGGGTGACATGCGCTACAAGGGCCTGTACACCGTCGCGGGCGTGCTCGGCTACTGCGTCGCCCTCGCGCTCCTCGCAGTCTCGCCGTCGTTCCTCGTCGCCGCGCTGGCGGCAGCGCTGCTCGGCGCCACGAACTCGATCCAGATGATCCCGAGGAACAGCGCCATCCTCGCGATGTCACCGGACGCTCTGCGCGGCCGCGTCGAGGCGTTCCGCAGCATGCTCGCGGGCGGCGCGCCGCCGCTCGGTTACACGTTGAGCGGCATCCTCGCGACGGCGTTCGGCACACCGCTGGCGTTGCTGCTCGGGGCTGGCGCCTGCGTGGCGTTCGTCGGCCTGATCGTCGCGACGCGTCGCGTGTTGCGCGACCCCGAGCTCGGGATGACGCCGCCGCCGGCGTCCGCTACCCGTCGAGGCGTGCCCAGCGAAACGTCGAGGGTTTGACGACGATCAGCGTGGGCTCGCCGGGCTGCGACCCGTTGCCGGGCGCCTCCCCGAGGTAGGCCTCGGCCTCGGCACCCTGTAGCAGCCGCGCCTGTCCATAGACCACGACGCAC
>JAXLWY010000051.1:0-1928 GCA_046328255.1 Dehalococcoidia bacterium
AACGGTGACCACTACCGGCCTTGAACGGATCGAACGCGACGTCGTCGTCGTGGGCGCGGGCCCCGCGGGCAGCACCGCTGCGCGCGGCATCGCCTCGCAGGGGCGCGACGTGCTCCTCCTCGATCGCGCGAAGTTCCCGCGGGACAAGCCCTGCGGCGGCGGCGTCACGATCCGCTGCGCGCAGCTCCTGCCGTTCGACATCAGCCCGATCGTGGAGCACACCGTCACCGGCGCCGAGGTACGCCTCGGACACCTGGGAAAGCGCGTCCAGCGCGAATCCGACGGCGTCCTGACGTACATGACCCAGCGTCGCCGCCTCGACCACTTCCTCGTCGAGCGTGCGCAGGAGGTCGGTGCCGAGTTCCGCGACGGCGTCCAGGTCTCGCAGGTGCGCAAGCTCTCCGACGGCACGTTCGAGGTGACGACAAGAGACCAGGTGATCAGCGCGCGCGCACTCGTCGGCGCGGACGGCGCGAACGGCATCGTGGCGAACTCACTCGGATTCGCCCGCCCACCGGAGGCCGCGGTGGCCCTCGAGGGCAATATCCCGTGCCCGAGCGGGCCACCCGCCTGGACCCAGGGCCGAGTCGTGCTTCAGCTCGGTGTGATGCCGGGCGGGTATGCGTGGGTGTTCCCGAAGGGCGACCACATCAACGTGGGCGTTGGCGGCTGGAAGGCCATCGCCGGACCTCGATTGCGGCCCGCGCTAGAACGAGTGTGCCGGGACTATGGCCTCGATTCCTCCCAGTTGACCAATCTGCGAGGCCACCATCTCCCTATTGGGCTGCCCGGCGCCCCCCTCACGACGGGCGGCGCGGCCCTCGTGGGCGATGCGGGTGCACTGCTCGACCCCCTCTCCGGCGAAGGCATTTACGCCGCCATCGCCTCGGGGACCGCGGTGGCCCCCGCCGTCGAGGACTTCCTCGCCGGGCGAGTGCAGTCGCTGATTGGGTACGAACTCACCGTGTCGCGCGAGATCGTGCGCGACGCGGCTGCGTCGAAAGCCCTTATGGACATCTTCCACGCATGGCCCGATCCCTGGGTGTGGCTGCTCCAGCACAGCGGTCGATTCTGGGACCGGTTCTGCGCGGTCGTGCGTGGCGAGGACGGCTACGACCACCTCGTGCATTCGTTTGGACCGCTGATTCTCGCGCTGGGGCCGATGGCGCGCGCGGGACGCGCGTGGACCTCGCGACAGTGGGGCGACGAGCGCTGATTGCGGGGCGCCCTCGCAGGGGCCGGTGGGCCGGCTGGCGAGCAAGCGCGCTGCTCCTCGTCCCGCTCCTTGGGGTGGCGATCGCAGCCTGCACAGGCGGCGCCGCCGATGTCACACCTGAGGCCGTGCGCCCGACTTCGACCAGGGCGGCTGGGCCCGAACCTCCAACTCCCGTCGCTGACGCGAATCCTGCAACCCTCCTCCCGAGGGCGGTCTGCTGGTACGAGGATCCCGCGCGCGCGCCCTCGTGCGTCCCGGCTCCTCAGGATGCCCTCGACGCCATCACCGCGATGGGTGCCTCGCGCGACCGGCGCTTCGTCGCGCCGCTCATCGATATGCGAGCGCTCGACGTGGGCTGGGGGAGCGAGATCGACATTGCCCTCGAACGCCTGACCGGCGAGCGGCACGAGTCCCAGGCCGAGTGGTATCGATGGCTCGGGGCGCACCCCGGGACCCTCCCACCGGGGTACCTGCAGTGGAAGGGCCGTCTGCTCGCGATCAGCGACCCGACGTTCGCTCGAGTGCTTGGTGGGGCCCCTGCGGATGGCGTGCGCGCCGACCTCATCATGTGGACCGGCCTGCAAGTCGGCGAACTCCCGAGGCTCATCGCACCCCGGACGGCGAACAGCGCGAACCACGGCTACCTGGAGAACGACGACCTCGTGTTCGGCCTCCAGCTCGGAGGCTCGCTGAGGGCATACCCCCAGCGCCT
>JAXLWY010000052.1:0-1843 GCA_046328255.1 Dehalococcoidia bacterium
CCCCGCAGCAGTCGCGATGACAATCGCGCTTGGTTCCACGGCACCGCCGCCTGAAACCGTAACCATCGGCGCCCGATCTACCCCGTAGAGCGCCTGGATCCGGTCCCGTTCGGAGGCGCTGGGCGACACTTTGCACGTCGCGAGGGCGCTCGGGTCGAACGAGGGGTACATCAGGTCACGGCGGTCATCGCTGTGCCCGAACCCGAGCAGGTGCCCCAACTCGTGGACGATCGTGGACTCGAGGCAGACGCGCGGCACGCGCCCCAGCGCAGGGTCGAGCACCACGTCGGCCTCGCGAATCTCGCGGGCCCCTCCAATGAGCGGCAGCGTCGAGCGCGTCACGGCGGCCTGGGTCCCGCTCAGCGCGCGCCTCGAATCGTCCCAGCCGATCTCATTCCGCGAGTTGTTGAAGATCCAGAAGTCGACGCCGAGACAGTCGCCGACGTAGCGGATGCCGCCGGCGAACTCTTGCGAGTTCCATGTCGTGACCGCGGCCGAGGTCGTGCTGCGAAACTCCTCGGCAGTGAGGCCGCTCGGACGCGAACCTTGCGCCGTGCATACCTCGACGGGGAGCGCGCTGGTTCGCCAGCGGGCGGGGGTACCTCCACAGTCCGAGGTACTACCCACTCCGTCACAGTCCGTGAGGTACTTCACAAGGGGCTGAAACACGGTGTCATCGATCAGCCGCGCGAAGACACCGGTGCGGTTCGTGGTGTCGGGGTCGTAGCGCAGGACGCCCTGCCGAGGTGCGGGCCCATCGGCCTCGGCCAGCGGCACGGTCGAGACCGGTCTCGAGAGAAAGGCAACAACGACAAAGGCGGCGGTGAGCGCGAGCAACCACCACGCGCGCCGAATATGGGCACGCGTCATCCAGGTTCGGTTGATGGCAGCCTCCTGCGCCTCGCCCGTGCGCCTCATGCGCTGGGCACCTCACCGCGACCTATCCTAGCGGCCACCCTCAGTGACCGCTTCCCCCTGGAGTCACCCCTCGAGAGGAACCGCCCGTGCTCCCCGGCCTCAGCCCCGCCACCATCGAGGAACGCATCCGCGCGTACGAGTCGTTCGGCATCCACCGGACGGGTTGGACAGGTGATGACGCATCGGCGACGTGGATGCGAGACCTGCTGCACGCAGCCGGGGTGAAACCAGAACTCGAGCGGTTTATGTTTCCCCTCGTCGAGTACCGGCGGACCCGCCTCGTTACGCCGGACGGTCCAATCGAGGGTGTCCCCCTGTACGACGCAGGGTTCACGCAGCCGGGTGGCGGCACAACCGGCGAGATCGTCGAGCTTGGCAGCGGGGACCCGTTTGGCAACATCGTCATCACCACTGAGAACGATCCAGCGTTTACCCAGGGGAGGGCGGGTCGCTCCATCGAGGAGCTCGAAGAAGCTGGCGCGATCGGGCTGGTAATCGTGACGGCTGATCCGAAGCGAGCTGTTACGGTCTTGAATGCCACGAGCCTGTCGCAGCCTCGGAACCTGCCGGTCCTGCAGGTCGGAGCCCGTGAGGCGCGTTCTGTCGCCAGCGCTCTTCTCATGCATGCCGAAGTCACCCTCGAGATCGACGGCGACCGACTCCAGTCTCGAGCACGTAACGTCGTAGCGACGCTGCCCGGCACCGAGCCGGAGCTCGCCCCGATTGGGATTATGACTCCACGATCTGGTTGGTTTACCTGCGCGGCAGAGCGCGGTGGCGGCATCGCCATCCTGATCGCACTTGCCGAGGCGTTCGCCAGCCGCTCCCACCGCCGGACGATCGAGCTTGTGACGTCATCAGGTCACGAGCTGAATCACTACGGCCTGGAGTCATACCTCCGAGGCCGCGCGGGCATCGAGAAGCG
>JAXLWY010000053.1:0-1826 GCA_046328255.1 Dehalococcoidia bacterium
AACTGGCGCGCCATTGCCGAGGATCCCCTTCCCGCGGCCCAGCTCTCGGCGATCGTGGCTACCGAACACGAGCGCACCACCCTCGACATCACCATCATGTCGCGACAGGTCGGGGGGCGTGAGGGCGAGTCCGCCGAGGCTCCCACCGCATCGCGCCGGTTCCGCGTCAACGGGATCGCTCGGCGTGCCTCGGACCTGATCGGACGGCTGCGGACGGTGATGTTCAGCGCCGACGACGTGGCGCTCATCGACGGGGCGCCCGCCGGGCGACGTCGCTTCCTCGATGTCACGATCTCGCAGCTTGAGCCGCTGTATGTGCGCGCGCTGCAACGACACGCGCGCGTGCTCGTCCAGCGCAACAGCCTGCTGCGTCGACTGCTGGAGCGTCGAGGCGACCCGGGCGAACTCGATTTCTGGGACGCGGAGATCGCGAGCGCTGCGGCCGTGCTCGTTCGTTCGCGCGCGTCGCTCCTCGGATCGCTGCACGACCTGGCCGCCGCGCAGCACGACCGGCTGGTCACGCGTCCGTCGCCCCTCGCAGTCGAATATCTGCCCGCGCTGCCACGCGAGCTCCTCGACGGGCTGCTCGAGCCGGGCCTCGACGAGCGGATCCTCGACGTCATGCGTGCGGGTCGCGCTGCCGACCTCAGGCGCGGGCTCACCCTCGTTGGACCGCATCGCGACGACTTCGCGCTGACGCTGGGCGGACACGCCGCAGGTGCGTTTGCATCGCGTGGAGAGCAGCGCACGATCGCGCTCGCGCTGCGGCTCGGCGAGGTCGCGCTCTCGAAGCAGCGCACGGGCGAGGCGCCCGTACTGCTCCTCGACGACGTGCTCTCCGAGCTCGACGCCCGACGTCGGGCCCACGTGGTCGAGGCTGCCTACGAGGTCGACCAGGTGTTCATCACCACACCGGACGAGGACCGACCGGCGCCGCAGGAGTTGCCCGGAGCATGCCGCTACCGCCTCGTGAATGGCGAGCTGCAGACCCAGCGTTGACCGCCCTCCGGGTATCATGAAAGCTGCCATGCCCAGGGAAGGGCGCTCATGCTCGACATCCGACAGATCGACCACATCTCGCAAATCGTGAGCGATCCCGAGCCGGTGCTCGCGCTCTACCAGGAGCTGTTCGGCTTCCGCCTGTCCGGCTCATGGGACGAAGAGCGCGAGGGCTACCGAGGCCTCAACCTCTCCGTGCCGGGACGATCGGGCGTTGGCTGGGAGATCCTCTCGCCGACGCGTCCCGACTCGTTCGTGCGCCGCTTCCTCGACAGTCCCCACGGCCCCGGATTGCACCACGTGACGATGCAGGTGCCTTCCGTGGTGGATGCCGCGCGCGAGCTGCAGGTCCTCGGCATCGAGCCATGGGGCGGGCCCGAGAACGAGGGCAGCGACTGGGACGAGGTGTTCATCCACCCGCGCGACGGTCACGGCTTCCTGTTCCAGATCACGGGTGTGCACGCCGAGCCGTGGCACAACCCGGCGACGCCGATCCGGGTCGCGGGCCAGACGAGTGCGCACACCCTCGGTATTGCAGCGATCAACCATCTCTCGCACGCGCATCCGCGTCGCGAGGAGCTCGCGGCCTGGTACGAGCTGGTGTTCGGGATGATGGGTATCTACGCCGCCGATGGCACCGACGGCCCCTTCGCCACCGCGGTGCTGGAGTCACCGACACAGCAGATGCGGTGGGAAGTCCTGCAGCCGTTCGGCGCCGACTCGTTCGTGCAGCGGTTCCTCGACGTGCGCGGTCCCGCGATGCATCACGTGGCGTTCGAGGTCCACGACTGGCAGCAGGCCCTCGACGCCTGCGCCTACCACGACAT
>JAXLWY010000054.1:0-1688 GCA_046328255.1 Dehalococcoidia bacterium
CGCTGGTCGTGCGCCGCGAGCCGCCGGACCCACAGAGCCGAATGGTGCTCGACATCGCCGCGGGCACGAGGAGCGAACGCCTCTTCACCGACGAGTACCGCTGTCCGATCGCCGTCGAGGACCTCGCGTCGGCCCTCCTGGAGCTCGTAGGTGAGGCGAGCAGCTACTCGGGCATGCTGCACGTCGCAGGTTCCGAGGCGCTCTCGAGGCTCGAACTCGGGCGGCTCGTCCTCGCCGCGCACGGCTTCGAGGGCGCGGCGCTGCCCTCGTGGACGCTGGCCGAGAGCGGCCTCAGGCGACCTTCGGACGTGCGCCTCTCGAGCTCCCGAGCTCAGTCGATCCTCCGCACGCGCCTGCGTCCGATGAGCGAGTACCTCGGGCAGCGGCACCTCGCCTCGGGGCACTTTGCCTCGAGCCACCTCGCCTCGAGCCACCTCGCCTCGAGGCACCTTGCCGCATCCTCAGACACCGAAGCGTGACGGTAGCGCCCGCTACGAGGGCGCCAGTTCGTGCCAGACGTTCGCGATGAAGCCGCGCGCGTCCGCCTCGACGACCTGCCTCGCGATCGCCGGCGTTCCGCTCACGCAGTGCCACGCGAAGACCGTCGCCCGCCCGGTCACGAAGGCGGGAATCGAGTCGGCTTCAGCGTTCGCCGCACAGTACTCCGTCATGGCAGCCGAGGGGGCGCGGCTCGTGTTTGCCTTTTCGCCGCAGGGGAGGTTCGCACCCACGGTGCAGGCGTAGACCCTGCCCTCCATGCACCGCCAGGACGTTCCGCGTACGAACACATCGAGGGGTGCATTCGCCGAGGCGCCCGTAGCCCGCCTGATGCCCTCGGCGATGGACCTCGGGACCGGCTCTCCCATGTAACGCGAGTCGGGTGCATCGATGGTGCCGACCCGCGCGCAGTAGGCGAAGGGGTCGGTGGTGCTGGCGTTGCCGGACACGCCCGTAGCCGTCCCCGACGGGGGGCTCGTCACGACCGTGGGCGTCGCGGTCGGCGCCGGCGAGGGCGTGCCGTCCGCGCCTCGAGGGGTGCAGGCGACGCCGACGAGCACCAGCGTCGCGCACAACATCCCCACGACCGCCCGGCACCGACCTCCACTCGTTGCAGCCATGCATCGATGGTCGACCCTGGTGGGCCGAGGGGCAAATCGGAAGAAGGTCATGCGTGTGTTGCCGTGAACTCCTCGACGGTGCATGCTGCGTCCGCCTGGAAGGCTCGGTCTCCCAGCCCCCCACGCTGGTCCGCAGCGGCTTACTCGTTGGCACCTCGAACTCCCCAGCCACGAGCCGGCAAGGTGGTCATCCGTTCCGGTGCTCCCTCGACTCAGCTCGCTTCCAGCGTGTGACTCATTCTTCCGTGCAGTCGTGGGGACCTGGCGTCACGGACGCCAACGCGAGGTCAGCGGCTGGTATCGTCCGACTCGCGCCGCGCCCGGCTGCTGCTCGCGAATGATGGGGAGTGCCGTGATCACCCGTTTCGCTTCTCCGAGCGAGCCCCGGCGTGTCGCATCCGGTGGCCAACAGCTTCGCGACTGCATCTTCCTGGCCCTGTTGATCGGTGTCGTCGCGGCGCCGTATCTGCTTCGTCTGGGTTACGGCCTGGATGACTGGGACTTACTCCACCGGATATCTACACACGACAACAAACCGTTCTGGCGGGCATACCGCGAGTTCTGGCTTGC
>JAXLWY010000055.1:0-1560 GCA_046328255.1 Dehalococcoidia bacterium
CGAACCTCGAGCTGGCGCTCGGCGTGCTCGATGCCGCGCGTCTTCTGCGCGCGCCGGTGCTGCTGCAGTTCAACACGAGCAACATCACACACTTCGGCGGCATCGAAGTGGCTGCGGCCACGGCCCGCACGCTCGCAGCCCTTACCGAGACGCCGGTCGCGGTCCACCTCGATCACGGGACCTCGCTGCCGCAGGTTCGAGCGGCGATTCGTGCCGGGTTCACGTCGTTAATGTTCGACGGATCGACGTTCCCGCTGGAGCGCAACACGCGCGAGACGCTCGAAGCGGGCGCGGCAGCTCTCGAGGCGGGGCTCGCCCTCGAGGCCGAGCTCGGCCACGTCGGCGGGCGCGAGCCGGGCGTGGCGACCTCGGAGGCGGTGCTCACCGAGCCCGAGGACGCCCGCCGGTTCGTCGAGGCAACGCGCGTCGACGCGCTGGCGGTCTCGGTGGGAACGGCGCACGGCATGGCGGGCGACGTGAACCTCGATCTCGTCGCCGCGCTCCGAGAGGCCACACGCGGTCTGCCGCTGGTCCTGCACGGCGGATCCGGTGTGCGACCGAGTCAACTCCGCGAGGCCGTCCGCGCCGGCATTCGCAAGGTCAACATCTCGACGGAGATCCACGCCGCGTTCGCTGCTTCGCTCGCACAGGGCGTGGATGCCGACCCTCGACCGGCGTTGAATCGAGCGCGTGCCGCTGTTGCCGATGCTGCGTCGTCACGCATCGAGTTGCTGGGCGCCACGCGTCGAGCCTGGTGATACATAATCAGTTCACTTATCTGCGCGCTCTTCGGGGTCGCGCGTGCGAACCGATCTCGGGGCTATACTCGGGGCAATGCGCGAGCCGATCAGCCAGGATCTCCCTCGGGTGCAGACGCCCGTCCTTGTCCAGACGCCGGTGGTCCTGACCGCCACGCATCAGGGCCTGATCGACTTCGACCCGTGGGAGGCCGAGTGGCAGCAGCGGCCGTGGGCCGCGGCGCCCGCGAGGCGCACCCCGCTCTCGATGATCCCCTACCAGTGGCTGGCGGAGGCGCTGGAGGTCGTGGCGCTCGCGCTCTTCATGTTCATCGCCGTCCGTGGTGTGGCCCAGAACTTCATCGTCGATGGCGGCTCGATGGAGCCGAACTTTCACAATGGCGAGCTCGTCATCGTCAACAAGGTCGCGTTCCGCACGCTGAGCGTCCCGTTGCTCCCGTTCGTCGACAAGACGTGGAGGCCATTCGGGCTGCCAAAGCCAGGCGACGTGGTGGTCTTCGAGTTCCCCCAGGACCCCTCGCGCGACTTCATCAAGCGCGTGATCGCGGTGCCCGGCCAGCAGGTCGAGGTGCGAGAGGGCCGTGTGTACATCGACGGCCAGGTCACCGACGAGCCGTACCTCGCCGAGCCGCCGCATTACCAGTACGGCCCGATCGTGGTGCCGGAGGGCAACCTGTTCGTCCTCGGTGACAACCGGAACAACTCATACGACTCGCATTCATGGGGCATGCTCCCCGAGCACTTCCTTATCGGACGCGCCGAGTTCCGCTACTGGCCGCTGTCGGCCGCGGGTCGGATCACC
>JAXLWY010000056.1:0-1554 GCA_046328255.1 Dehalococcoidia bacterium
GCTATCGCCCCGCCATCTACCAGCTCGTGCGGTAACTCGGCGACCAATTGGTCTGAGCCCCGCCCTGGCCCTGTCCCGTCCTGGACGTCTGACGAGCCTTCCGCGTCGCGGGCCCCCGCCTCAGGTGCTGTCGCGAGGGGTCGCCTCTTCCCAGTTGCGCGAGGGGCGGCCGCTCGAAGAGGGGCACCCCTCGCATAAGCGGGTGGGCGGGCGGGTGACCGGCCCGGAGGGCCGACCTCGGATCCACGTGAAGTAACTGCATCCGGCGGCCAGCGCGGTCTACTCCTGAAGGCTCGCCGCGCGTTGCATCAGGTACTCCCGTAGCATCGACATCGCCTGCAGCACCGCGCGACTCTTGGCCACCGCGCGCCCCTGGTAGTAGCGCGATGCGTTGTAGCGCATCTCCTCGCCGTCCCACAGCGCGATGTGCATCGTCCCGGGTGGCTGCCCCTCGAGCTCGTCGCCGCCCGCGATGCCCGTGATCCCCAGCCCCAGGTCCGAGTGCAGACGCTCCCGCGCCGCGCGCGCCATCGCCTCCGCCGTCTGCTGCGAGACCAGCCCGTGCATCGCCAGGATCTCCGGCGCCACCCCCATGTCGACCTTTGACTGGCCCGAGTACCCCACCATGCTGCCGACGAAGTAGTCCGAGGACCCCGCAATGTCGGTGACCGCGCTCGCCACGGCGCCCCCGGTCGCCGACTCCATCACCGCGAGGGTGAGGCGCTGATCGCGGAGCATCCGACCGACCGCGCCGGTGATCGTCTCGTCGTCGGAGCCCCAGACCGCCAGTCCGAGGATGCGCCGCGCCTCGTCCTCCACCGGGTGGATCAGGTGCCACGCCTCCTCGCGCGTCGGCGCCTTGGCGCTGATCCGCGCGTGCACGCCGTCGGAGCGGAAGTAGATCCCCACCGAGGGGTTCGTGCCGCTCAGCAGCGGCGTCAGCATCTCGTCCACCGTGCTCTCGCCGAGGCCCGTGGTCTTCAGCGTGCGCGAGACGAGGATGCCGTCCGCCAGCCCCTCGAGGCGGGGCAGCACTTCGTGCTCCCACATCCGCGTCATCTCCTGCGGAGGCCCGGGCATCACGCAGACGTACTTGCCGGCCTTCTCGACCCACCAGCCGGGCGCGGTGCCTCGAGGGTTGGCCAGCGCCGTCGCCGAGGGGATGAGCATCGCCTGCTTGATGTTCTGCTCGGGCATCCGACGTCCGCCGCGCTCCATCATCGCCCGCAGGATCCGCTCCTGCTCCGCGTCCACCGCCATCTGATCGGCCTCGCCGACCATCCACGCCACGGTCTCCCGAGTGATGTCGTCCTGCGTCGGCCCCAGCCCTCCGCTCACGAACACGAGGTCCGAGCGGTCCCACGCGCGCTTGAACACCTCGCGGAGGCGGTCCTGGTTGTCCCCCACCTGCGAGACGTACAGCAGGTCGATGCCGAACTGTGGCAGTTGCGAGGCGATGAACGCCGCGTTCGTGTCCGTGATCTCACCGAGCAGGATCTCGGTGCCGACAGAGATGACCTCGGAGCGCATACCCCACCACCCCTCGATGCCCGC
>JAXLWY010000057.1:0-15182 GCA_046328255.1 Dehalococcoidia bacterium
GTCTGGTCGGCCCCCCAGCTCGTTCCACAGCCGGCCGAGGCTGGTTGACGAGGCCAGGGCCGGCATCGAGCCACCGCTCCCGGCCTTTTCGTCGCGCCACGCCTGCCGCATGGCGTCGTGCGCGTGATTGACGAGCCCGAGCGCCAGGTCTTCACGGCCGCAGCGCTCGAGCTCGGCCATGGTCACGGCAAACGCCTGCAGGGGCGTCGCCCGTCGCTGCGAGGTGCCCGGGAGCAGGCCCCGGGCGAAGTCGACGGAGGGAAAGAGACAATCGTCGGTAAAGAAGCGCGTGGCCGCGTGGGTGGGTGAGCCGTGCGCACGTCGTGACGAACGCGTGTTGGTCATGTGGCCTCCTGGGTGAGGCCGAGACGGAGTCCCCGCCGTAGAATGTGGCAGGTCCGCTCGGCAGATTCCGCCTGCTGATGGACTCAGGACCGTGAGCGCGTTGGCGCGCGCCTGCGGTCCGCCTTCAACTCGTAGCCCTTCTTCTCCAGCCAGTCCCGCATCGCAAAAATGACCTGAGTGTTGAGCGGGATACCCTCGCGCTCCTTGACTTCGCGCATCACGCCCAACAACGCGTCGCCCAATCGGACGGCTGTCTGTTCCCGTGACTTCATTGTCACACATGATAACCATTCTTGTTCTTTAGTGTCAACCAACATGATCGCAGTGCGCGCCCCTCGCCTTTGTTAGGACGGTTTCCGGTATGCCTCCTGTGTGACAGAATGCGCGCGCAGATGGCTGTCCTCGTCATCTCCTACGCCAGACCAGACCGGCCACAGGTTCGAGGACTGGTCTCCCTTCTGAGCACAGCATTGCGCGGCATTGAGCAGGCCGTCTTCTGGGACGAAGATTTCGAGCCCGGCGAGCCGTGGTTCAAGCAGATGAAGAAGCACATTGATGCCGCTCCTCAACTGTTCGTTTGTTGGTGTGAGCATTCAGCTAGGTCTCGATGGGTGAGACGCGAGTTTCTCTACGCCAGGACCGCCAGGAAGCGAGTCATACCCGTGCTATTTGACGATGCGCCTCTTCCCGCCGAGCTGTCCGCGATTCACGGGATTGACCTTCGCAATGTCGTCCGCCACCAAAGGTCAGTCCCCGCTGAGACGCGACGAAGTCAAGCGTTGAATTTTGCGGATTCCGGCATCGTGGAAATGCTGAGAGAGATACTGGAGCTGTCTACGGATACGGCGAAGAACATCCCCTTGGTGATGGCCAACGATCAATCGGATCGAGTGCCGCCCCTTCGCGGACAGGGCTGGTCGCCAACTGAGAAAGAGGCGCTCCGACAGCTTGAGAATGCCATCCGAAGGTTCGCGAAAGAGAGTGGCGTACCGAACACATTGCCTGCGTTGCGATTGTTCTAGCGAAAGCGTCGACGCTCAAAGACCGTTATCTGTACGAGCAGCCTTCCGCGCGTTCGTCCAAACAGCTGGCCCGCGCGTGGACCCGAGCCGCTCTTCTGGTCCGCTTGGCCCGGAGATCCTCGTCGCGACCATTCTGTTCAGCAGCCCCACGCTCACGGCCATCGCGTTCCTCTCGCCTGACCTCCCCACCGTTCCCACGAGGTAGACGGCCGTCACGGCTGACGGCCCTCGTCCACCGCTCCCTCCGGTCTCGGCTGCCGTGCCAGCGGTGCAGGCGACCGCCCCAGCGACGAGCGTCTCGAGGACACCGGCCCTTGGGGCGGAGGCGAGGTCGGGCGTGTCAGGGCGAGCGGCGCCAGGCTGGACGCGGAGGGACGCGCAGCGGCCACCGGTGCGGGCGGTGTGGCGTGAAATCGTGACGGGAGTGGAGCCTTCCCGAGCGCGCGTCGTGCCGTGTTGACCATCTGTTCCCACAGCCGGTCAAGCGGGTCGCGCTTCTCGGCCACGGTCTGCGTCGGGTTCGCGTAGACGGCATCGACAGCGTCGCGCAGGTCGGCAAGCGCGTTCGCGGCAGCGTTCGAGGGCGTTGCCGATCCTGCTCAAGCGTCGGGTAGTCGCGCAGGATCGCGCGCGCCTGGTCGATCGCCTTGCGCTCGGCGAACCGTGTCACACTGCGCGCCTTGCCATCCAGGAGATCCTTCCGCTTGTAGAGCACCGCGATACTCTCAGCGTCAGTGCCCGCGAGTGGTCGCGTGAAGGCAGAGACGACCGGCAACCGTTCGCTGACCGTGCGCTGTGCCGGCTTGAGGCCGAGCGATTCCGCCGTGCTGTCGATCGCGCCCGTCGCCGATCGCGCCAACGTCGACCCGTAGCCGTAGATGAGATGGTCGACCCGCGCCGGCGAGAGGTCGAGCGCTCGGCCAATCACCTTCGCGGTCGACGACGTCCACCGCGACACCTGGAGCTCGGGCTCGAGATGCTCGTCCCAGGGCGCGACGATCGCGCGGTCCCGGAAGCTGTCGTAGTTGAACGCGACCTCGAGCATCGGGAGGAGCGCCGTGGGCGTCACGGCCGCCGCCACTCGCTTGACGAGGTCGTCCGTCGAGTCGGTGCCGCCGAACCCCTGAAAGAGCTTCTTCCAGGCGTCCTTGTCGGTCGCGGTGATGTAGTCGAGGGCCTTCTCGAACGTCGTGCCGAAGATTTGCGCCACCTCGAACGGCTTGGGGATGAGCGCGAACGTCTTCACGCCTGGCACACGCACATGCCAAAAATACTGACGTTCCCACTCGGGACGCTCGCGGTATTCCTCGTCGTCGTGGTTGAGTGCCCACAGCACCAGCGACGGAAGGGTCACGTAGAGCATCGCCCGGATCGTCGTGCCCATCGGATCGGTCTGGAACGACCGACGGACCTTGTCGAGCCCCTGCACGCGTGCGTTGAAGAACGCGTAGGCTTGATTCAAGGCTCGGACGTCTCGACCGCCGCGCGAGAAGTCGAGCGTCACATCGCGACCCGCCAAGGCCCCGCGCCGGGCCGCCTCGAGGGCGCGCCCATGGGCGGCACGGTCGGCGGCGCGCTGGGCGCGAGCGAGGTCAGCGGGCCAACCCGTCTCGGACACGCCGGCGTCAGGGACAGGATGCTGCCGTTCGAGCTCGGCGCGCTCCTGCGCTTCGGCCTTCATGAACTCGCCAAGACGGGTCGACATCTCGAACGCTTCCCCAATTGCACGCAGCGTGTCGATCGGATGGCGCACGATGTCTTTCGCCTTCGCCGCCAGCGTGTCGGAGGCCAGATGCTCGAGGTGCCGCTGCAGTTTCGGCCGATCCTGTGCCACGAGCGCCGAGTTGCCGCCGCCCGACTGGAGGAACCGCACGTAGGCGTCGCCGTGCCCGAGATACTCGAAGAGCCCGCGCAGGGAATCCACGCCCGGCTTGAATCCGTAACGCGAGAAGATGGCCGCGGTGAACGTGTCACGCACGATGTTGCGCGACGCAAATTCGAGCGGCAGCGTCGCCCCCGACCGCAGCAGACGCGCCGGAGCCCCGAGCAGCTTCACGAGCGTGTGCACGGCGCGGGCGTCGTGAATCGTGAGCGCCTCGTAGAGCGCCTTGTCGTTCACCTGGTAGAGGTGCGGACGACCTTCGCGGTCGTTCAACCGGAACATTTGTTGTCCCGGCACGGGCGTGTAGTCGACGCCCCACAGGGTCGCCTCCGTGTCCATCGTGTCGGTCGTCGGGTTCGTGAACGCATCGAGGAACGCGTCCAGATCGTGCGCCTGCTCGGACAAGGCTCGGAGGTTGACGCGGGTCGGGACCTGCGTCGGCGGAATCTCCTCGATCCACCGACCGCCCCCGCGTGCCTCGGTGGCGGTCTTCACGAGCGCTTCCAACGCGAGACGATGCTCGCCGGCCGCCACCACCGTGTAGGTCTGCTTGATGATGGACTCGAGCGGGTTGATGATGTCGCGGCCAGATCCCTTCGCGCGTCGAAACACGCTGCCTCGAATCACCGACCGGCCCTTCTCCTCGTGGGCTTGCGGTTCGATGACGCGCTGCAAGGGCACGTAGTACTCCCAGCGGTCCTTCCAACGGCGCGCGACCGTCGTCGGCAGCAGTCCGGTCACGGTCGACGCGTAGTTGAGGAGTGCACGCTGGTAGTCGTCGATAATCGCGGCGGCTTCGCTGAACGTGGGTGTGTCGTAGGCGGCGAACACGGCGCGCGCCTCGGCCTCGGACATACCTGGGTCCTTACCCTCCGCGATCCGTTCCGGCGCGTGGCGCGCGACGAGATAGGCACCGAATTCTGCCGTGCGCGATCGGACGAGCGCGAGCGCCTCCTTCAGCGATCGCGACCGTTCGCCCGCGTCGTAGTTGAGGAGGATGCCGTCTTCGACAAACGACCCGGCCTTGTCCGCCGCGCCGCGGGCGAGACGCGCCAACGCGAGACCGCTCGCCGCGATGTCGACGGGACGCCCGGCAAGAAGCGCGGTTTCCATGTCCTCGACACGCGCGAGGTCGTCCACGACCGCGGTTTTGAACCGTTGCAGACGCGTGCGCGGATCGTTGTCGAGTCGCGTGCCGGTGGTGTCGATCCGCGCCACCCCGCGCGCCGCGAGGTCCTGCGCAAGGTAGCGCTGCACGATGGCCCGGCCGTCACGGAACCGCTGACGCAGATGGCCCGGCAGGGCCGCTTCCACGAGACCGGTGTAAACCGGCGCCTGGCGCTCCGCGGCCGCGCGGTCCGCGAGGTAGAGCCGGAAGTACTCGGCGACGCCCTCTTTGAGCACCTCGGCGTGGGTGTAGCCCCGGCGAGACGTGTGCTGGCCGAGGTCGCGCAACTCCCAGGCGGCCGCAGTCAGGAGGTTCTGACCGAGGTAGTGATCGTGCACGTAGTGCCCGAGCTCATGGGCGAAGACCGACAGCGTGCCGCTGCGCTTCAGGCGGATGACTTCCACGCCAGGCTTGTAGATGCCGAGCGCGCGGGCGCCGAGGCGACCGGTGCGCACCGGCAGTCGGTCGAAGAGCGTCGCGAGCGCCGAGACGGCTTCGGGTTCGCTCGTTAGGGTCGTGTCAGCTGCTGGCGCGAGCGACGATGCCGAGGGACGCGTGAGCTCGTAGGGCGCGCTTGCCGGTGTGGCCTGGGCCGGCAGCGATTGCGCGGACGGCTTCTTCGTGGCGGGGGGCGCTACTCGCCGCGACGGGCTTTCGCGGCGGCCTGCGCCTGGCGCAGGTTCTCGAGCACTTTCGCCGCGATGGCGTCCGAGCTTCGCTTGCGCTCTTCGGGTGTGCGCCCGCTCCCCCGTCGTCGCGGCGTAGAGGTCGGCGTCGATGCGTCCGGCGTCGTATTCTCGGCGGACGGCGGCGAGGAGCTGCGCGCGGAGGACATCGGTGTCAGGATACCGCTGCTCGGCCAACCAGTCGAGGTCCCGCTCGACGAGCGGCCCGTCGCCCCTGTTCTCGAACACGCGCACGCCCACCGGCGTCTCGAAATTCCCGGCGTAGCGGTCCGCCAAAGCCAGCACCGTCTCGCGCGCGCCGAGGTGCGCCTTGATGAACGTGTCGAGGGTGACCGTGCGGCCTTCCGTCGTGGCGCGCGGCAGCACGCCGTTGACCATCGCGTCGACCGGATCGCGATAGACGTGCACGATCTGCACGTCGCGGCCGGAGTCCAGGGCCTCGTTGATGCGCGCCTCCGATGGGGCCATCTGGCTCAACGTGGAGTCGAAAACGACATCGGCATCTGGCACGAGGGCTGCCGTCGACTTCCCGGCCCCCTGACCACCCGATGTGAACACGACGACCGGATCCTTCCCTGTCGCGACGGGACGCCGCAACCCGCGCCGGAAGGCTTCGTTCGTCACCGAGGCCGCTGGCGTCCGGTGCGCACGGTGCATCTCGCGTGGCTGATCGCGGTAGCGGTCGAAGAGTTCCCGCGCGGTGTCCGCGTTGTAGACGTGCGGCGAGCGCTCCTCGTAGGCACCGACGAGCCGATCCATGTCGGACTCGACCGTGCGGGCCGCCTGTTCGTGCGCCTCGAGGGCCGGTCCTTCGAGGTCGGTCTGGCGTTCGACCGGGTAGGCGGTCCACCAGCGTTCGCCGGCCCGAATGCCGATGTCCTCGGGCTGGACGCTCATCCGGGTCTGTGTGGACTCGCCCTGTGAGGCATCAGAGTGCCGCTGACGCGCATCGACCGCCGGCGTGTCCTCCTGGGCCTCGAAGACGCTCGGTTGCTGTTCCCGAGGCGCCGTGTCGGCGTCGCGCGCAAGACTGAACGGGACCTCGAAGGTGGGCGTCGCGACCTCCTGGTCGCGCACCGTGCCCGCCTCGGGTAACCGCGGTTGCCCCTCGCCGGTGTCGAGGACGTCGACGCCGGACGACCCGGTGCCTTGGACCTCAGCGACCGCCTGCTCGAAAGGATCGACGTTCGCGGCGGAGGGGCGCTCGGCGTGCTGCACCGCCAGGACGGCCTGCTCGAACGGGTCGTCGAGGGCTGGCGACGGCGCGGGCACCGCTGGCTGCACCTCGGCCACGGCGGTCTCGAAGGGATCGACCGTCCTCGAGGGCACGGTCGGGCGCGCCTCGAACTGTCCGGCCCTTTCGACGGTGCGGGGGGCGCTCGACGTGCCCGCGACGGGCGCCAGCGTCGACGCGCTCGGCAGTCCCGGCCCTTCGATGGTCGCTGGCATCCGCGGTGCGACGACCCCCGGAGACGGCCTCGTCGCCGGCGGTGCGAGCGCCTGTGCGCTCGGACGCTCGCTGCCGCGTTGATGCAGGAGTGAACCGGCGAGCGGGCCAGCGACGCCGCCGACAACGGCGCTCTCGAGCACGCCTTCGGTCACCGGGTCGCCGGTCGCGATGTTGCTGACGACCTGCTGGGCCGCTTCCTGGCCGGCCTCTTCGACGGCCCCGCGAGCGAGCCCCTCCGAGAACGCCCCGGGCAGGCCTCGGACGCCCGGCACGAGACCGACGAGGGGCAGGTTCGCCGCGAAGGTAATCGCCGCAGCGGCGCCGGCCTGCTCAGGGGACTGACCCTTGTTTCTCGCCTGCGCGAATGCGCTCGACGCCTCCATGAGCGCCTCGGCGAATTGGGCGCCCTTAGCGCCCATGACCGTGCCCGTCGATGCCAGCGCGGCGGCTGAGCCGCCCGCCTGCCCCAACTGATACGCCCACCACCGAGGGTCGAGAAACGGCTTCGCATCCTCGGGCACCTGGAGCCCTCGAAGGACGTCGGTGGTGGCCTCGCGGCCCGTGGGGTCACCGAAGGTGACCTCAGTGAGCGCCGCCATGGATTGCGCCGGCATCCCCACAGCACCCGCGAGAAAGCCCTTGGCCGCCTCTTGGGGCGCACGCGCCAGCGTCCGACCCGCGAGGGCGGCCCTGGTCGCCATGTCTGGCGTCACAACCGGTGGCGCCGGCGGCGGGGCCAAGGGGGCCGGTCCGCCGAAACGCTGTCGTGCGGCCGCCACGGTGGCCTGCTCGAGAGGCGTTGAGGGCGCCGTGTGGAGCCGGATGGCATCGAGGTCGCGCGTCAGTTGGTCCTGCGCGAGACGGACACCGGCGATCGGCGGCTGGATGGAGTCTCGGGCGAGTACGGAGGGTGTCGTGCGAGCCGCGTCGGCGGTGACGCTCGCGAGCGCCACTTCGAAGGGATCCCCCTGAGCGGCAGCTCGCACGTCGCGCAGAGTGGCCTCGAAGGGGTCGTTGTCGTGGCCAGACGTCACTGCCGATAACGCCGCCTCGAAGGGGTCAGCGGTCTGCGCGTCAGCCCGGACCGCGGCGAGCGCAGCCTCAAAGGGATCAGGAGACGGCGCTTGACTGTCGAACCGTTGCATCACGAGGACTGCTCCAAGAAGTCGTTCCCGCACCTCGTCGCTGGCGTGGCCCGCGCGGGCGAAGGCGCTGCGGGGTTCATTTCCCTGCCACCACCAGGTCAGCCTGGTTGTGAGCCGTGCTCTTGAAGGACACGTACTCGGGGACGAACGTCAGCGAGACGCTGCCGCGCGGCCCATTGCGATTCTTCGCCACGAGGCACTCGGCCTGATCGGGCTGCCCGTGCGGCGTGGGCTGACCGCCGAACATGGACTCGCGGTGGAGGAAGAGCACGACGTCGGCGTCTTGCTCGAGATCGCCGGAGTCGCGGAGGTCTGATAGCACCGGTCGATGGTCAGCTCGTCGCTCGCACTCGCGAGAGAGTTGCGAAAGGCAGAGGACCGGCACGTGCAGCTCTTTGGCGAGCGCCTTGAGCGCATGCGAGATGGCCCCGAGCTCCTCGGTCCGCGTCCCGGCCACGCGCTCGCCACGACCGGCCCGCGCCGGACGAATGAGCTGCAGGTAGTCGATCATCAAGCAGTCGAGACCGTGTTGCGCTTTCCACCGTCGCGCGCGCGATCGAACGTCGGCGATCGTGACGGCGCTCGAATCGTCGATCGCGAGCGGCAGCACGGCGAGCTCGTTCACGACTTGTCCCACGCGCCCGTAGTCGCGGCTGCTCAGTCGGCTGTGTTGGAGCCGGTAACTGTCGACGGACGCCGCCTGCGCGGCGATGCGCATCATGAGCTCCTCGCAGCTCATCTCAATTGAGACAACGCCGACCGTTCGGCCGGCCCGGCTCATCGCCAGCGCCATGTCCAGCGCGAACGCGGTCTTCCCGACCGAAGGTCTAGCCGCCAAGTAGATTAGGTTCGCCGGCTTCAGACCGCCCAGCAATGCGTCGAGATCGCTGAAGCCCGTTGGCACGCCGATGCGCTGGGGCGTCGACTCCTGGAGTCGCGCCAGCAGCGCATCGGTCAGGGTCGACATCGTGACAAACCCGCCGCCATCGTCGAGGCGTCCGAGCTCGGCGAGCGCCGCGATGGTGCGATCACGAATATCGTCCGTGGATTCTTCGTCGGCCTCGGCTTGCGCTTCCACATCGCGAATCAGGCACAGGAACGCACGGCGGGTGGCCAACGCGCGGACGATCCCCGCATAGTACGCGACGTTGGTGGACCGCGGCACGCCGTCGACGAGGGACGCGAGGTATGCCGGGCCGCCGGCAGCAGCCAATCTCTCGACGCCGAGTTCGTGCTGCACCAGCAGGAGGTCGATGGGCTCGCCCTTCGCGCGCACCGCGACGATGGCGTCGTAGATGCAGGCGTGGGCGTGGCGGAAGAAGTCCGCCGACCGCAACACGCCATCGACCTCGTCGAGACCATCGGGACGGATGAGGAGGCCGCCGAGCACCGCTCGCTCGGCGTCGAGATCGTGCGGATTGATGACGCGCGTCATTCTGCCCCTCGCTGGCGCGCGAGGTACGCCGCGGTCTCGGCGACGCCCATCACGGACGCGCCGTTGATCGTGGAGCCGCTGCGCGGCCGCGTCGTCTGGCCGTCGTATTTGCCCTCGAGCACTTTGATGGCGTTGTCCTCGGCGGCGATGATCCAGTCGAACGAGGCACGCCAGGCTCGCGAGTTGTCGCCTCGTGCGAACGACGACTGCTCGAGACGCTCGAACACCCGCCGCCACTCCGGCAGGGGGCGCTCTTGAAGGCATCGTCGAACCTTCGCGGCTCGGACCCGCGTCAGCTTGAGCACTCGCGGCAGCGACGGACACGACGAGTGCCAGAGCTCCACAAGCGCCGAAGGGAGCGGCGCAGCCGCCTCCTCCCCCGCAGGGGGAGATGTTTGCGGCTGTTTCTGTGCCTGTACATGTACTGTGACTGCTTCAGAAGGGATGGCCAAGGGCTTCGCAAGGGCTTGCGAAGGGCTTGGCAAGGGCTTCCGAAGGGCTTCCACAGGGCTTGGCCTTGGCGCGGTTGCACCTTCGGGATCGCGTGCTCCTTCGGGGCGGACTTGGGGGTTTGTCAACCCGTACGCCTTGCCGTAGACCTCGACGAAGTCCGAAAGGAACGGGCTCACCATGAGACCCGCGACGACCCGACGTACCTGCACAATCCGCTTGTCGTTTGGCCCGAGGTCGGGATACTGAAACGCCAACATCCGGACAACCCAGACCGTCGAAGACGCGCGGTCGTATTTGGCGAAGCCGGCCGCTTCGAGGGCCTCGAGCGCGAGCATCACGGCGTCGACGGCCAACCCCGTATCGGCGCTGACGTATGCGGGTGGTAAATAGTACAGCCCAACGGCGTTCGCGTGTGGGTTCGTCATGAGGTACAGCGCGAGGAACTGCACATTCACCCCGCCGGCGCGCAGCGCCTGCCCCGTCGTGCCGGTCCAGAACGTGTCGTAGATTGCGCGAAAGGGACGGCCCATCACACGCGCTCCGCGGTGTGCTGAGTGACGGCCATGACTATCCTCAACATCGCGCCGGCCAGGCGCTCGACCTCGGCAGTGGGCACGACGGCCAGCTGGCGCTTCTGATCGAGGCGAAGGCGGAGAAGTCGAAGGCAGGCGGGATGGCTGGCATCCGAGAACTGGGCGAGGATTCCACGGTAGGCATCGTCCAGACGATGAAGGTGCTCAGGTGGATCGGACCGGTGTAAACTGACGTTCATCGTCTTCCACTCCCCGCGCGGTCTCGCCCTGCCAGGCGGGCCGCGCATTTTCTTCGGGTCGACATTGCTCCAGTAGGTCGGTCACGAGCGCTCGAGCGAGGGCCTCAACAATGGTCTCCTCCGTCAGCGCCGCCCGTTCTTGGTCCACGACTACCGGGCGCCTCCGGTCGCCAACACACCCGCGATCGCGGCGTCACCCGTCAAGAGTTCAGGGTCCACGGCCAGCGCGTTTGCCACGCGCGCGAGCTCGTGGGGTCGCAGCCGTACGAGATCTCGTTCGGCCAGCGACAACCGCGACGCTTGAATTCCCGTCGCAACCTGCAGCTCGAACAGGGTGATTTCGCGCTCGAAACGGCAACGGCGGAGGGAGCTGATGGCCATAAGGGTTAGAATCTCCTTGTGGCAAGAATGTTCATCTCGCCCACACTGCCATCATCGATCCGATGCCCAAGGGAGAAGTCCACGCACGCGGACCTGTGCTCGGCCCGCCAGCGTGGACTGGCGGAGTTCGATCGCGTACGCGCGCAAGTCGATAGGCTGGACTACAGACTCATGTGCCTACGCCTCGAGGCCCAGGAATTCGAGGACTGTCGGTGTGCCGTGACCGCGGCCCAACAGGCCAGTTCCCGGGCCGGCGGCCTCGGAACCGGGCGCGCGACTACGAAGCGTAAGGCTCTCGAGCTACTGGGGACATTGGCCAACTCGACTACGCAGGCGCACACGGTGATTGACGCGGTGTACACGAGATGGGACTGGCGAAAGGCTATCGAGTCAACGTGGAGTCAGCTCGGAACGCAGAGCGGTGCGCAGCGGCAGTTCGAGACACTCGTCAAGAGCGGGTGCAGTCCGTACGCCCTGACGGTCTTTCTGTGTCTGGCGGCCGAGAGCGGGCCTTCGAATGATCGCGAAGGTCGACGTTCAGCCCAACGGAGGGTCGCGACCATCGTCAAGAACCTCGCTCAGGAGATCGATTCGGCTCGGGCGAAAGGTTGGCTCGGCCTCGACGCGGGCCGGAATGAGCTCGAGGCGCTGGAGTACCTTAGGGCGAACCTCGGCGTTCCAGACCACCGTCGGGTCCTAAATGCTGCCGTGCTCCACCTTGCCGAACATGTGAGGCTGGCGACTGGCTCCGTACACGCCCGCGAAGTGATCGCACTCCTGTGGGCGGTTGGGTGCAAGACCAGCGTCGACGAACGAGCCCTCTTCGAGCGTGGTCGCCGTTGGCGTCTCGGAATCGACGCACTGTTCGAGTCACGCCCCGAGCCGTAGGCCTTTCGGTCGCACTTCACAACTGGGTGGACTGTAGGCCTGCAGAATGTAGCCGCCGAAACCACTCTCCCCTCGCGCGCGCGGCGTGTCCACCACGCGCGGAACCTGATCAAACGGAGGCATCCGTAGTCAATCGCAGTCATCCGGACAGACCTGCGCGCCGACGGTCACACTCGATGTGAAGATTCCGTGCAGTGGTATGACGGGAGCCCGCAGGCGGCGGGGACGCGGGCGCCGGCGGTTATATCCTCGCCGTTCGAAGGGAACGCGCAAACCCCTCGAGCCCAGGGTACAGACTCGCGCTCGTGATATTCATGCGACGGAGTCCACGCAAGAAGTCTCTCCGAAGTCCGCTCGGGATGTTGGCGCGCCGGACGAGCGCGGACGTCGCCTCCACGGCCTCGAGGTTCTTCTCAAAAGTCTGGACTGTATTCATCCCCATAAGAAAAGCAGACTGCTGGGCGGCCTGCCGATCATCGTAGATCCACGGCTCGAGGGGCATCACTCCGCTCACTGCGATCCTCCGCTGAAACGAAGCGATCACGAGCTGCGCTTGCTCGTACTGGAGCTGCTCAAGTGCACGGTCGACGGTCGGCGGATCTGAGAAAGGCGCCAAGGTGGGGGCCAAACGCCTGCGGCACTCTTCCGGATTCACGGCCACGACCACATGATCGGCGCCATCGTCGTTCAGGCCCTCCATTGCGAAGAATAGAGCCACCCACGGAGATTGACTGAAATCAAGTAACCGCGTTGGCGCACCGTAGTGCTGCATGATGCCCCACCAACGAAAGACGTCATCGTCGGCTGGCACCAGTTGTTGCGGTAGATACGAGCGTGCGCGACGCAAGAAGTCCAAGTACAGAGTTGCTTCGAGTTCAGGGCGAGGCTGACCTGAGGCGTAGACAAAACGCTCAATGGTGGTGGTAAGTCTCCAGTTGGCTCTCTGCATTCCGCGAAAGAGCCATCCCTGCTTATCGGTCGTCCAGACCTCAAAGGCCTCAAGGCTGAGGATTTGTTGGCTGGTTTCCGTCATCGCAGCTCTCCTTGAGTCGTCGCAAGCAGCTCCAGTCGAAGAGAGGGTTGAGCGGCGGCCGGCGCTCAGGCAACCTACGTTCGAGATTGCTGTGCGCATAGTGACGCACCAAGTCGCCACGGCCGACGTCTCGCCAGCAGCGCGTGCTGCCGACCGGAGGTCGCAAGACACCGACCACAACGTCACTCGCCCGCCCTGAACCTTGGATCCTGCGTTCGCAGCGCGGGTGGCACGCCTCGTGCCCGTCGCCCGGTCGCCTCAGTGCAGTTCCACGACCAAGGTGTACGGCTGTCGCGCACCGCCAGCGTCGCTCAGGCGGACGACGTCGATGCGATAGTCACCATCGTCGGGCACACGGCCGACCCAGGTTCGCACCCCGTCCTGCGCCCGAGGGTCGAGCGGCGCGCCGGTCGCGGCCCGCGTGAGGTACGCGACGACGTCGCGGCCGGACACGCCGATCACGCGCACCTCGAGCCGTTGGGCTCGCTTGGCCGCGAGCACGAAGGTGTCCCGGGCGCCGACCGCCAGGGCTCCCGCCCGGCGGACCGGTGACAGTCCGACGACCAAGCGTACAGGACCTGTACGGGGCGCTCGACGAGCCGGCGCCGTGGACGGGGGCGACGAGGCAGGCTCGGTCACGCCGGGGGCGAGCGGTACCGTCATGCGCGTGACCTTCAGCGCGCCATCCACGAGCGAGACGGTCAGGAGGTCGCGCCCAATCGATACGGCGTCGGCGTGAATCGTCACCGGCGTGCTCGACGCCGGCCCGGCAGTGGCGACGCGCGCGGCCGCAAGCGCCGACTTCAGGGCCGGCGTCACCACGACGTCGTACTTGGCGATGAACGCGTCGGCGTCCGCGACAGGAATGCGCAGCCCGCCGGCAAAGACGGTGAGCGGAAACTGCATCCGGGCCGCCACCGCCGCACGGTCGTCGCGTCGGACATCCGACTGGAAGGCCTGCAGCCACGCGGTCACCGCGGATGCCTCGAGATTCGTGACTGGCTGCGTGGACGTCAATGTGATGACGAGCGCAGCGGCGAGACTCGCTGACCAGATCCGCATGACTGCCCCCGGGGTCA
Organism: Dehalococcoidia bacterium; assembly: GCA_046328255.1. Taxonomy (GTDB): domain Bacteria; phylum Chloroflexota; class Dehalococcoidia; order UBA2979; family UBA2979; genus RBC038. Next base: position 13,740 of record JAXLWY010000057.1, read on the forward strand.
CCTCTCGCGCAACGGTGTCTCACGGTCCGTATCGCGGCCCGCAACGATCGGCGCCAGGTGCACGAGCGCGCCGAGGGTCACGATAGCTCCTCGATGACACGGTGGACGCCCCGTTCGTGAAAATAGCTGAACTCATCCGATGCGCGCATCCTCTTGCCGTGCGTGTTGCACTTCGGGACGCTGCCGTAGGTCTTCTTGAACGCGATGAGGAGCGCTCGCTCCAATTTCAGCCACGTTTTGACTCGCTGTCGTGGCTTGCACGTGACGATTCGGGCCTGGAAGGATCGTACGCCTTTCAGGCGGAGAATCTCGTCCGCCCGCGACGCGACGCTCGATGCCACTCGGGTCATGCCGCGCTTCGTCGTTCCAATGTACGCGATTCGAGACCGCCCGTGAGGGTAGCGAAGGCGCTTATCGGCAATCAGGACATAAACGAGCTTGTCCTTGCCGATCGTGACACGAGTCGCCCGGAGGGCTTCGTCGCGTTTGAGAGATAGCCGCAAGCGCCTCTTTCCACTCACGGCCTGCGCCTCTCAGTCGTCCACCGTCTGAGTTGAACTCGGTTGCTCGACTTGCTGGCGTGCATCTGGTCGACCGATGGCTCAGGCGTGCTTCGCGGCCTATTCCGCGAGGCGTCCATCAGCAGGCCGAGGAACTGGTCGGAGAGGTACGAGCGAGAGAATACCTCGCCGGGAGCCACTTCCCAGGCGATGCCTCGGTCGTCTTGGATTCCAGGACGCGGGAACGGGTAGTCGGTCATGCGGTGTCGAGGCGCCGGCTCAAGCTTCGCCAATGGAATGCGCAAGCGCTCGAACAGGCGTTTTAGCTCGGCGCTCGCGCGCTTTCGGTTCGCACCCGCGGAGCCGATCGCACCGAACTTCTGGTCAATGGTGCGGACGACCTCGTACGCACTCAAGACCCAAAGGTACGACCAGCCGATTGCGTCGAGTACCCGGCCAACGCGGTCAATCGAGCACCGGCCTTTCCAGGGAGTTCCTTGTGTTGCTGGTCTTCGAGGTAGAGCCTCTCATCGATGATGGACAGCACACCGACGATCCACACCAGGTGTGGGTCGAGATCACACAGGGCATTCGCGGCGATCTGCCACCGCCACTTTCGCATGTCGGGCATCTCGCTGCCATTCGAAGTGTGCTGCAGCCCTACGCAGGGGCGCCGGGCCTGTCCGAGCTTGGTCCAGTCGGCATGACGCCTCGCAGCGCCTCAAAACGACGTCGCACGACGTGCCTCAGAGCGTCTATGTGTCTCTCAACCCAGCCTCTGTTCTGTTCGCCCTGATCGAACCAGTGCCCTCGGGCCTCCACGTCTTTCGGCAACCTCGCTGCCTGAGACGCCTCCAATGCCCCGCGCCTGCGAATCTCGCGCAAGGAGGCGATGACGTCTTCGTCCAGGAAAGGCTCGAACTCACCAGTGAGCCTCAGCAGG
>JAXLWY010000058.1:0-3094 GCA_046328255.1 Dehalococcoidia bacterium
ACCCACCACCACGGCCGTGAACGTCGCCCACCAGCTCAGCCCGAAGGCCAGCGGGAACCAGCCGATGACGAAGAGGCTGAAGGTGATGCAACTGCCGTGGATGATGAAGAAGAGGTTGCTCGGACGAGATCGCCGCTCCTCGTCCGGGATGTGCTCGATTCCGTACTGCTCGACCCCAAACAGCCGGTCCTCGATGTCAGCGGGATCCAGTGGATCGAGGTCCGTGTCGCGGTGCCTGCGTTTTGTCAGCAGCATTGCCTCTCCTCTGTATGACCCATTGCGTGCGACCCTGTCCGAGGACCGCAGGTCTTCATCCCGCGGTGGAAGCGCCGCCCGCGGACCAGGCGGTCGATCTGCCGGCGGAAGGTCGTGCGGCGGCGCTTCGCGCGCAGGCCCCGCGCATCCGGCCCAGGTCCAAGTGCGCGCCAGGTGCGTCAGCACGTGCGACTCGGTCGATGCTCATGGTGCCGCTCCTCATCCCTCGCCCCGCGTCTCTCGACGCCGACAGCGGGGGAACATACGGACTCAGGGGTGGCGGCTCGTATCCACGGAACCTACGAAGTTATGCCTGAATCGTTGTCGGAATCGTGGATAGCCGCGGCGTCTGGCCAGCCGGATCATCCACGGTGCACAGCGAGGATCCCAGCCACCTTGAGCGCAACCTGGAGCTCGAGCGCTGCCGCGTGGTCGCTGAGGTCGATATCGAGCAGCTCGGCGGCCTTCGTGAGCCGGTAGCGCAGTGTCGAGACATGTATGTGGAGCCGCCTGGCGGTCTCCTCCAGCCTGCCTCTGGCCTCGAAGTAGACCTCGAGCGTCCGCCGTAGGTCGGACGTGTGCTCGGCGTCGTACCGATCCAAGGGCGGGACATACCGAGAGATGAACTTCACGACCACCTCGGGATGCGTCGACTGCAGCAACACGGTCTCGAGGCTCGGGTCGCGGAAGGAGAAGACGTTGCCTGAGCGCCCCAGCAGACGCAGGAGGTCGAGGCCGCGGCGCGCGGCGAGATAGGAATGCCGATAGTCGTGGATCGCGTCACAGCGCGTGCCCACGGCGATGTTGAGCATCCCGTGTGGAACGTGCAGGCTCGATGTCGTCTGCAACTCGTCCTCGAAGCAGTGCTCGACGCTCAAGGGTGGGTCGGGCGCCTCCGGCACGACAATGACCACAGCTCCGCCGCGCAGCGCGACCAGGTTGTTGGAGCTCCAGCGCCGCGCAGCCTCCGTGAGCGGACCGAAGACCGACTCCGGAGAGATCGACCGGCTCGCGGGCGTCCCGTCGGTGGGGGCCGCCTCGACGAGGAACACGCGTGAGGGTTGCCTGAGGTCATAGCCGAAGGCCAGCGCCCGTTTGACCACGAGATCCTCGACCACCGCCTCCCCGAAGAGCTCCTCGATCATGCCGCCGCGCAGCTGCGTCTCGACCTCGATGGCCGTACGCTCGCGCAGCAACTCGAGCGCGACGAGAAGCGCGCCGTGTTGGACGGCTGCGCGTGCGATGTCGTCCGGTGGCGTGCGCATGCACGCGATGATCCAGCCGAGCGCCGCACCGTCGACGACGGCCGGGGCAGCGATGACGTGGCCGCCCTCGACCTCCTCGACGATCGTCCGCGGCCGCTCGTCCGACGTCATGTCAGGACGCCAGTCGAGCTGGTCATCCGCCGGCCAGGCGGCCACAACCCGCCCGCCGGCGGCGAGCACGAGCATCTTCGCCTCGATGAACGTGCCGAGTGACCGCACCACCGACGGCAGGCCGCGGCCCTCGAGCACCGCGACTCCGAGCATCTCGTGCACGGAGAGGATCTGCTCGAGCTTCGTCTTCTGCCGAGCGGTCTCGACGTGCTCGCGCTCGAGGCGCAGGATCGCCTCTCGCCCGCGGTCGTGGCATCGGGCGTTCTCGAGCGCAACCGCCCCGTACCGCGCGAGCGTGGCCATGACACGGTCGTGCTGATCGCCCTCGGCGCGCGGGGCGATGCCGCCCACGAAGCTCCCGTCGCCGCACTGCTGCAGGGGAAAGAGGATCGCCTCCAGACTCCCGTTGGCGAGCGCAATACGCGTCCCATCAGAGATCTCCGTCAGATCGCCGAGCGCGCGCACCACGTCGGCGCACGCCTCGTCCGCCAGTCCGGATGTCTGCAGGATCTCCGGGCCGCGCTCCGTGCATCGGCCGTAGATCGCTCCTTGCAGCCCGTCGACGCGCTGCAGCGCCACCAGCAGCTCCTTGGCGATCGACTGCTCGTGGGTCAGAGCGCTGATTCGCTCGGTCAGATGCGTCAGGGCCTCCAGCTCGCGGACCCGGTCGCGAAGGATGGAGTCCGTCGCCATCGAGGCGGCGAAGCGCGCGAGCGCTGTGCCGGTGGCACTCGCGACCACGCGCAGAATACGGCGCTGCTCGGGGAAGATCGGCGGCTCGGGTGAGGTCCACCCCACGAACACTCCGCCGAGCGCGCCGACCGAGAGGGGCAGCGGCTCGGCCAGCCAGGACATGAGCCCGCTGTCCGGCCCGACGGCGGCGAACACCTCCTGGCTCCACATGTCGAACACGCTGCGGTCGGGCGTCGGCTCGCCGCGAAGCCGAACCGAGGCGAGCCGTGCACCGCCGGCGAGCGCGACCGTCCGTCGCTCGCGCCGGGAGCCGTGGAGCAACTCGATCGCGATGGCGTCCGGGCCCTCGTCGAGCAGGGCGATGAAGCAGGCGTCCGACGAGAACACCTTCGGCGCCCGCGCGAGCAGGCGCTCACGCACCTCTTCGGGGTCGCGAGCGGTGATCAACTCGCTACCGAGCTCCGACAGGTGCTGATACTGGGCCAGCAGTCGTCGCTCACGCTCGTGCATCCGGACCTTCTCGATGCCGAGCAAGGCCTGTTCGCCCAACGACTCCACGAGTTGCGGGTCCCATGCGCCGCGCTCCTCGCGCCAGAACACGGCGAACGAGTCCGCCTCCTCTCGCGCGAGCGGCAGCACGAGTGCGCTGCCTCCCTCGTGGTCGGCCATCTGCGGCTTGCCCAGCGCGGCCGCGCACCGAATTGCCGGCTCCAGAACGGCGCACAGCTCCGTGGCCGCCGCTTCGTCGATCGCGGTCCGGACCATCGACG
>JAXLWY010000059.1:0-5141 GCA_046328255.1 Dehalococcoidia bacterium
GGGCATGTGTCCGGCCAACGCGATGTCCGCGGCCTCGTCGAGCGTGAACTCGGTGCCCTCGATAAAGTTGGAGAGGTATGCCTCGTAGAAGGGCAGCAGGGCGCGTCGGCTGGCGATCGCACGGTCATCCATGTGGATGTCCGGTGCCTGGTCACGCAGGTAGGCCGCCAGCCGCTCGAAGCGCTCCAGACGTGCCGGGTCGATGGGGTCGCCCGAGGCGCGCGATCGGAGCGCGGGCGTCACGAGGACGTCGGTGGGTCCGGTCGACAGGGCCGCGGCGATGATGCCGTCCAGGCGTTTCATCGCGGCGCCGCGCCCGAGGATGGGCGCGAGCCGGCGTGCCTCGTCTCGGACCTCGTTCAGTCGGTCAGGGCCGTGCGCGTCGAGGAGGTCAGTGACCCAGCGCTCGATGTCCGTTCGGTCCAGATAGCGCGTTCCGTCTCCCGAGAGATTGTCCAGCAGCCCCCGGGCGACCGAGCTCTGGTGCAGCCCGCCGCCGATATCGATGTCCCCCGCGACGTCGGTGGGACCGCGACGGGGCAGGATGGACAGGCCAGGCATGGTCAGCGGACGGGACCGCGGGTGTGCGACGAACACGCGGCCCTGCTCGTCCGGCGCCGTCTGGCGGGCCGAGCGGTCGACGAGCACCGCGCCCGGCAGCTCATGCGCCAGGATCTCGCGCCAGTGCTCGCGCGCCATCAGGGCTGGGTCGGTCAGCGTGCGGCCGGTGTAGATGGCGGGTGCCAGACGGACGATCGAGCCGGCCTTGGCCGCCTTGGACAGGTTCGCACGCGATGCGCGGTCGCCAAAGATGAGGTCCGGCCACGCGCGTCGCGCGCTCACCCGAGCCTCGTCGGCCCGCAGCCGCGGACCCCGGTCTTGTCCAAGGTTGACATATTGCGCGCATACCGCGGAATGTCAACCATCGGCGCGCATCTGGGTTGACATGTTGCACAGTGAGACGCGGATTGCGTGAGCGTCCGTCAGCCCACTTGTGCCAAGGCACGTGATCGCCGGATGGTGGCGTGTCTATCGCGGCGTCAGGACGCCCCATCGAGCCTGGGCTTGTTCGATGCTGTATGTCTCGAGGGGGAAGTCGACCGCGTGCTCGATGAGCATGCCTTCCGGGCGGTAGAAGTTCGGGTCGAATAGCCGAATCCCGAGTGCGGCTGCGTAGCGCTCCAACATGTCTGGGGTGAACCGATCCCGCACTCGACGAGCCTGGTACGCGGCGGGCTCCTCGAACGATTGCGGTCGACCTGTTGAGACGAACACATATCGGCCCCCGTCCCAGGCCATCTGGACGCCGCGGACGCCGTAGAGGATGTCGTCGGACTCGGGGCCCAACAGGTCGAATCGCACATTCGCCGCGACGCGCTGTGGGGATGCACGAGGCACGGCCATCGTCGAGCACCCCACGATCACAGCGCGGCGCCTGAGGGCCTTTGCCATGAACGTCATCGGTGACCACGGGTCGGGCGTTGGCAGGCCATTCACGAAGTACGCAGACCATGGGCTGTCAGTTCGGAGCGTGAGTTCGCGCACCTCCACGCCAAGCGTTAGTGGCTCAAGTTGTCGGAGACTCTCGGGAAACGGGAGGTTGACGACGGACTTCGAGACTGGATGGCCCAATCGCTCGCGCCACTCCCGAATGAACTCGCTGACTTGGTCGATTGGTGCGTCGATGAAGCCAAACGCATCAGTCACAGGCGCGAACTGATCGTTGGCCAGCGTCTTGGTCATGGAACCTCGAACAAGTTGACAATCCCCTCCGGATTATTCGCCATGAGTCCTCCAGGCGGCCAAGCGCTCTCCACTCGGTCGCGACGGTCTCTCGGACGTCATCCGGACCGAGGTAGCCTGGTATCGACAAGCGCTCCTCCGCGAGTGGGGAGTACCAAGCGACGCGTTCGAAGATTCGAGCGAACGCACTCTCCTTCTCGGCGGATATCGTTCGGTGGTCTAGGTGTGATTCCCGGACACGTTGTTGACGAGGACCTGCATCGGGGCGAGCCCTCCCAGCGCCGTGTGGGGTCGATGGCGGTTGTAGTGGTCGAGCCAGGGCGGCAGGGCGGCGAGGCGCTCCTCGTTCGAGCCGAAGGGCCGAGCGTAGGCCCACTCGTCGAGCATCGTGCGGTTGAAGCGCTCGGCCTTGCCGTTCGTCTGGGGCCGGAAGGGTCGTGTCGTGAGGTGTCGGGCGCCCAGGTCGGCGAGGGCCTCCCCGAACGCCCGGGAGCGGGTGTGGTCCTTCGCGTTGTCGGTCATGACCCGCTCGATCCGGACGCCCTGCCTCGCGAACCAGGTCCCGGCGTCTCGCAGGAACCGGGCGCAGGTGACGCCCCGCTCGTCGGGATACACCGCGACGTAGGCGACCCGGCTCATGTCGTCGAGCGCCTGGTGGATGTGGTCGTATCCCCGGTGCGCCCGCGGGGTGCCGCCGCCCCGGCCCCGGAACCGGTGGCCGCCGCCGTCGGGGATCCTGCCGAGCCTCTTGACGTCCACGTGGATCAGCTCCCCCGGCCGCTCGCGGACGTAGCGGATGGGGATGCCCGTCGGGCGGTCCCGGTCGGCGAGGCGCGACAGGCCGTGGCGGACGAGGACGTCGCCGATGGTCGAGCGCGGCACCCCCACGATCGGCGCGAGGCGATGGGGGCCGTAGCCGAGCTCGTGCCGGGCGGCCAGGACGGCTTGCTCCACGTCCGCGGGCAGGCGCCTGGGCGAGTGGTGCGGGCGGGACGAGCGGTCCTCGAGCCCCGCCGGTCCCTGGTCACGATATCGGCGGACCCACTTGGTCGCGGTCTGGCGGCTGACGCCCGCCGCCTCCGCGGCGCGGGCGACGGTCCAGCCATCGGTCTCCACGCGGTCCACCAGCAGCTGGCGGCCGAACACGGTCAGCCTGGCCCTACGATGTGCCATGAGAGCCCCTCTTCGCTCCGGATCTCGACGACCCAGAACGAAGCGCAGGGGCTCTCACCTGTCAACAACGTATCCATGAACCACATCTAGGTGCAGGTCATAGATCCTCTCGAATTCGTCGCAGAATTGCCTCTGGTGTGATTCGGCGGCCGAGGAATTCTCGGATAAGCCCAATCAGGCGGTCGCGGGCATCTGGCCACGTGGCCTCGGGGTCGTTCACGGCCTCATCGTCGACCCGACGGTCGATACTGGACATGCTGGACCGTACCGCAATCCGCTCGCCAGCGGTACTGGAACGATTCTCGAGGAATCATCGCGAGCGCGCGGCACGCGGATTGCCACGCGCCGTTCCGTATGGCACCGCGAGCGACAGGACGCTCGGTGCCAGCCGTTTCGACGCATCGAGGATCTCGATGCCTAGGAGTCGCCCCTCTTTGTCGAAGTCGAGGTTGATCATGCCATCGATCTCGCTGGGGTCGCAGAGGTACGTCGAAGCCACCTGACCTCTCACCAAGGGTTCGCCCATGAGAAGATATGCGGCGTCCGCCCTAGGATCATAGGTGAGCTTCATCGTGACCTTCCTTTGAGGGACTCGATGGAGCGGTGGTTGGCCGAGCGAATCACGGTAGTCACGCGCCCATCCACAGTTCCGATGAACGCCTCGCTGGCTGGATCATAGCAGCCAGTCTTCCAGATGCCTTGGTGGTAATACGGAACCCCGGCTTCGACAATGCGGCCTGTGCCATTTCGTCGCTGACGTTGCGGAGTCCCATCCTCGACGCGGCGTGCTCGGTGACCTCGAACCAGGCGCCCCCGGCCTGGATTCGCCTCGGCACCGAGCCCCCGACGCCTCGGTGGTGGTATCCGCGATCCGCCGCAGGGGGTCGCAGGCGACCGTGCAGGCGCCGGTGACGCCGCCGACGCGGACCGGCCGCGGCTCCGCCGGGGCGCGGCGCCTCGACACGGGCCCGATGGGGCGGCGGCAGGCGCTCAGCCCCAGGGCTCGGATGCGTGCCGGAGCGCGGCGCCCAGCGAGTCGAGCGCGTCGGCGAACGCCGCGACGCCAGGCGATGCGCGCGACTGCCCAGGGTCAGCCCTGGCGCGTCCGATCGTCGCCGACGCCGGCTGCTCGGGGAGCGCCGCGAGGTCGACCGCGCCCGAGTCGAGGTACCGCTTCGCCGCCTGCGCCAGCTCGAACGCGCCCAGAGGCAGGCCGTCGACACCCGGGACGCCTTCGGGGCCCCCGACGACCTCAAGCTGCCGCAGCGCATCTGCGACGTCGCGGCGGTGCTCGGCCCTGACCATGCCCCAGAACGCCTCAAGCGCGGCAGGCTCCCATTCCAACAGGGCCGAGAACGCTGCGAGGTTCGCGAAGTGCGGAGGGGCCAGCAGGGCGAGGACCCTGTCGTCGCCGTCGATCGACGTGAAGACCCACCCATCGGGGATCGACGACTCCTGCGGCGTGAAGCACCACGCCGGGTACAGACCGTGCATCCCGTTGTCGTCGACGATCAGCAGGAATGTCGCCACGCGGTCGACCCAGATCGCCCACACCCGGTAGGCGCGCCCCTCGGTGAGGAACCGCTGCGCGAGGAACTGTCGAAGCGCCTCAGGGATCTCGCGATCGACGATCGCGCGAGCCTGGACCCGGATCACGGCCTTCCCCGGCTGAGGATGACCTTGAAGTCGTCCACCGCATTGACCTCCGGATTGAAGAGGTAGTGCAGGACGACACGGGTCTCGCCTGCGGATTCGTCGACGAGTTGCTTCTTGACCCAACCCTGCTCGCTCCACCGGGGGTCGCCGATTCTTGCGATGATTGTCCTCCCAGACGCTGGGTCGGCCATGGCGCGTCGCACCAAGGCTTCTTCGGCGGAATCGATTGGTAGTCGCGAGGCGAGGCCAGCCGGGTCGGCCGTGCTCGCGCGGCCGAGGTATTTCGGCGCCGAGCCCCCGGAGGCCTCGCTGATGGTATCCGCGATGCGCCGCAGGGGATCGCAGGCGACCGTGCAGGCGCCGGTGACACCGCCGACGCGGGCGGCCGTCACGAGCGACAGGCCGCCCTCGAGGGCCACAGGGCACCACGCTGGGCAGGTCGCGACCAGCGTCGCGAGGCCCCCGATGATCGTGAGGTCGGTCTTCCACGCGTCGGGGCCGCGCGGCGGCGCCCCGAACGTGTAGCAGAGGCCCATCGAGCAGATCGTCGTGGGACCGCCCCAGCGCTC
>JAXLWY010000006.1:0-104225 GCA_046328255.1 Dehalococcoidia bacterium
CAGACTGTCTGGCCATCCTACGCGAGCGGTGGCGCCGGGATGTGCGGGAGGGTGTGCCGTTGGCCCCCGCGTCATCTTCGATGTCCCCCGGTGACCCCGGCCTCAGCGCGCTGCGCCCGGACGCACGAGCTCGGATCGTGCTCGCCGAGGCGGGCATGGGCGTCACGTTCGAGGACCCCTCGATCCTGCTCGTCGCCCTGACCCACCCGTCTTATGCCAACGAGCACACCGAGGATGCGCCCGAGACCAACGAGCGTCTCGAGTTCCTGGGCGACGCGGTGCTCGGCCTGGTGGTGGCAGAGGCGCTCTATGCCCGCTACCCGCTTGAGGCCGAGGGGCGCCTCACGGAACGCCGAGCGCAGCTCGTAATGGGGCCCACCCTCGCGCGCGTGGCCGGCACGCTCGGCCTCGGTGAGGCGTTGCTGCTCGGTCGCGGCGAGGAAGGTACCGGCGGCCGGTCGCGCGACCGCAACCTCGAGCGTGTCTACGAGGCGATCGTCGGTGCGCTCCTCCTCGACCAGGGTCTCGAGGCCGCTCGGACGTTCATCCATCGCACGCTCGGCGCGGAGGTCGAGGCGCTCGACTCGGATGCGCCGGTCCTCAACCCCAAGGGGGACCTGCAGCAGCTCACGCAGGGCCTCCACACGCGCCCCGAGTACGTCACGGTCGCCGAGGCGGGACCCGAGCACGACCGCACCTTCACCGTCGAGGTGCGCATGGACAACGAGACGCTGGGCTCGGGAAGCGGCGCCAGCCGCCAGCTGGCCGAGAAGGAGGCGGCACTGCGCGCGCTCGAGGTCCTGCGTGAGCGCATCGGTCCCGCGAGCAGCAGGAATGGCTCGCACTAAACAACAACCCGCCGTCCGCAAAATCGGGCGGCACTCATGGTTCCCGGCGGCGCGCCCGCCCTGCGAGGAGCAAGGATGTACCTCCGCCGGCTCGAGGCACAGGGGTTCAAGGCGTTTGCCGACCGCCAGCGGTTCGAATACGGGCCCGGTCTCACGGTCATCGTCGGGCCGAACGGCTCCGGCAAGTCGAACGTGTCCGACGCGATCAAGTGGGCGCTCGGCGAGAGCTCGGCGCGCCAGGTGCGCGCGCGCAAGACCGAGGACGTGATCTTCTCGGGCTCCGAGAAGCGCCGCCAGATGGGCGCCGCCGAGGTGTCGATCAGCCTCGATAACGCCGACGGCTGGATGCCGATCGAGTTCGGCGAGGTCACCGTCACCCGTCGCGCGTTCCGCTCCGGCGAGAACGAGTACCTGATCAACGGCCAGAAGGTCCGGCTCTCCGACGTGCAGGACCTCTTCCGCAAGGCCCAGGTGGGTCAGAACTCGTACGCCATGATGTCCCAGGGCGTCGTCGACGAGGTCCTCGCGATGCGTCCCGCCGAGCGGCGCGACCTGATCGAGGAGGCGGCCAACGTCCGCCGCCATCGCCAGCAGCTCACGCTCTCCGAGAAGCGACTCGTCGAGACCCGTGACAACCTTGGACGCGTGCGCATGCTGATCCGCGAGGTAGAACCGCGCATCCGCGCGCTCCAGCGCCAGACCGCCCGCGCCGAGCGCTATCGCGACCTCGCCGGGCGCCTCCGCGAGGCACAGCTCGTCTACTACCGCCAGGAGCTGCGACAGGCGAACGAGGCGCTTGCCACCGCCCGTGCGAGGCACGACCAGCACGCCGGGGAACACGAGGTCGCGAGCCGGCAGGCGACAGAACTCGAATCGCGGCTCGGCCAGCTCGGCGCGCTGACCGCGGAGCGCCGCCAGGCCCTCGATGTCCTGCAGTCGCGCGAGCGCGAGCTGGCCTCCGAAGAGCAACGGCTGCAACAGGATCTCGCGCTCGCGAACCAGCGCTCCGAGATGCTCACGCGGCGCCTCGGCGAGCTCGAGTCGGAGATCTCGCGCCTCGAGCAGGAACCCGCGGCCACCGGCAACGACGAGGACGAGATCACCGCGCTCGCCACTCGGGTCGAGGAGGCGCGCGAGGCGGGCCAGCGCGCCCGCGAGGCACTCCACTCCGCCGACGAGGCCGCGCGCGGCGTCCTCCGCGAGCTGAGCGAGATCGAGGCACGGCGCGCGCGACTCGAGGCCCAGCATGCCGAGGCCCGTCGTCGTGTGACAGAACTCGAGACGCGCCAGGCACGCCTCGAGGCGGAGCGTGAGCGTGCGGCCACCCGGCGCGCGGCCATGCTGACCGAGCTGCGCGACCTCGGGAAGCGCGCGCTCGACGCCCACCGCGAGGCGGCGGGAATCGAGGAAGCCGCAGTCCGCGCGCGCGAGCAGCGCGCCGAGGCGGAGCGCACCCTCGAGGAGCAGCAGGCGGCGGCGACCCGGGCCCGCGAGGCACTGCGAGACGCCGAGGCACGACTGCGCCAGCACGACGAGCGCGCTGCCCTGCTCGCCCGCCTCGTCGGTTCCGCCGCCGTCGGCGAGACCGGCACGAGCGCGGTCATCGAAGCGGCGTCGGGTCCCGAGCCCACGCTCTCGGGCGTCGTGGGCGCGCTGGCCAACCTGCTGCGCGTCCCCGATGGCCTCGAGGTGGCCATCGAGGCGGCGCTCGCCGAGCAGCTCCGCCGTCGTGGTGGAGCGCGAGGCCGACGCCCTCGCCGCCCTCGCCTACCTCCGTGACTCCGAGACGGGACGGCTACCATCCTGGCGCTGGCGTCGACGCCGCAGCAGTCACCGGTCAACGTGTTCAACGAGCGCGGAGTGATCGGCGTCGCGGCACGACTCGTGCGCTGCGAGGGCGCCCACCGACAGCTCGTCGACGCGCTCCTCGGACGCACGATCGTCGTGGAGGACGTCGACGTAGCGCGTCATATGCTCGAGCGCGGCCTCGGCTCGGTCGTCACGAGGGACGGCACGCTGCTGCGTCCCGGGGGCTCGTATTACGGCGCCAAGACGGGCGAGGCGGCGCGCCAGTTCAGTCTCCGCCGCGAACTCGAGGAGCTGCCCGCGGAGCGCGAGGGACTCGCGCGCACCGCCGAGGAGGCGCGCGCCGCCCTCGATGCGGTCGCCGGCAACGATGCCGCCGCGAAGGCGGCCGTCCAGCAGTCCCGCACGACCCTCGACGGCATGGAGGGACGGCGTCGCTCACACCGCGAGGCGGCCGAGGGCACCCGACGACGGATCGCGACGCTGAGCGGCGACATGCGACTCGTCCGCCGCGCGCTGGCCGACGTCGGCGACGCACAGGGCCTCGGTGAGGCGATCGAGCGTCGCGAGGCGCTGACGGTCGAGCTGAACGGCGTGAGCGATCGCATCGCCGAGGCGCGCGACCGTGCGCAGGCGGTCACCGCCGAGCGCGATGCCGCGGGCGAGATCTCGACGGCTGCGGTCGCCGCGCTCGCCTCGGCCGAGGGCGCACATCGCTCCGCTGTCGCGCGGCGCGCGGAGCGCGAGGCGGCGGCACGTCGCGCGCACGAGCAGCTCGATGCGGCGCGCCAGCGTCTCGCCGCGGTCCGCCAGGAACTGGAGGACGTCACGCTCGCCTCGGCGGCAGCGTCCGAGCGACTCGCCACCACCTCGACCTCCCGGCTACGGCTCCGAGGTGATCTCGACCCGCATCGCGAGGCGCTGTCGAACGCCCAGCGCGACGAGCGCGCCGCGCAGGAGCAGCGCGGCGCGGCACAGTCGCGTCAGCTCGCCGCCGAGCGCGCGCTGATGGAGGCGGACAACGCGCTGCGTGCCGCCCTCGCCCAGCTGCAGCGCGTCCAGGAGCAGCTGCGCGACGATGGATTCGAGGTCGACGAGCACGACGAGGTGCGTCCCGCGGCGCCACCCGAGGCGACCGCCCCGTCGGAGGGGGACGCCGAGGATGCCGACACGGACCCCGAGGATGCCGACGTGCAGGCGGCAGCGGCGCTTGCGCCCGTCCGAGGCGGCACCGTGATCGACTTCGGCACGCTGCGTGCCGAGATCACGCAAAGCTCCGCTCCGACATCCGCGCTCGGTCCTGTGAACGTCGATGCCCTCGATGAGCTCGTCCGAGGAGCGCGAACGCTACGATTTCCTGCGCGGGCCAGGTCGCCGACCTCGAGGCTGCCGAGGCCGAACTTCCGCGCGGCGATCGTCGATCTCCGCAAGCTCATCGCCGAGCGCTTCGACGAGACCTCGCCGCCGTCGCCAGGGCCTTCGCCGACTACTTCCAGCGCTTCTTCGGCGGTGGCCGGCTGCGCCTGATGACCGAACAGGGTGAGGACGAACCCGGCGTCGAGATCAGCAGCAGCCGCCTGGCAAGCGCATCTCGAGTCTGAACGTGCTCTCCGGAGGGAGCGCTCGCTCACCTCGGTGGCGCTGCTGTTCGCGCTCCTGTCGGTCAACCCGGCGCCGGTGTGCGTGATGGACGAGGTGGATGCGGCTCTCGACGAGGCGAACGTGGGCCGCTTCGTCGAGACCCTGAAGGAACTCTACACACCGCTCGCAGTTCATCGTGATCAGCCATAACCGGCGCACCATCGAGGCCGCCGACGCGCTTTACGGCGTCTCGATGGGCGACGACTCCACCTCGCGCGTGCTGTCGCTGCGACTCGACGCCTCCCGGCGGGCTCCCGTGAAGGCAGTGACGCTCGTTCGTCGCCTCCCGGCACGGCGCGAGGGGCGTGTGAGGAACATACAACTGGCCACCTCGCGAGGGCAGACGTACGCTGGAGGACACCCATTCGACTGCACGGACGGACTGAGGCACGCGTGAGGCTGTTCTGGAGAAAGTCGAAGCCCGCCGAGGACGCGGCCGCCGCGCCTCCGGACGCTGTCCCTGAGGCCGAGTCCGAGGTGGCCCGCTCCCCGAGGCCGCTTCTGCCGAGTTTCTGCGACTGATCGAGGCATCTTGAGGTGTCGGGCATCACCCCTCGACGCTGCTGCCGACGCAATCGCCGAGGCGGAGGACGCCCTCGAGGATGCGCGCCGCACGGATCATGATCCAGCGCACCAGGAAGTCGTGGTTCGGTCGTCTCGCCACCGTCTTCCGCGGCACGTCGACGAGGCGCTGGGAGCAGCTCGAGGAGATCTCGATCGGCGCCGACACCGGCGTGCAGGTCACGATGTCGCTCCTCGACCGCGTGCGCGCCTCTCGAAGCCGCGCACCGCCGAGGACGTACGCGCCGCCCTGCGCGACGAGCTCGTCAAGCTCGGAGAAGCCAGCCGCGGAGCGCCGTGGGAGGCTCTGGGCGGGACCTCGGGCAGCGCGCGCAGGACCTCCCCGAGGCGCCCGCACTCGTGCTGGTGGTCGGCGTCAACGGCACGGGCAAGACCACCGCCATTGGGCGACTGGCCTACCACTACCAGCAGCAGGGCGCCAAGGTGGTCGCCGCTGCGGGCGACACCTACCGCGCGGCCGCCATCGAGCAGCTGCAGGCCTGGGGCCGTCGCCTCGACATGGACGTGATCGCGCACCAGCAGGGCGGCGACGCCGCTGCCGTCGCGTTCGATGCCATCGATGCCGCCCGCGCGCGTGGCGCCGACGTCGTCTTCATCGACACCGCGGGACGACTGCACAACAAGCAGAACCTGATGGACGAGCTCGCCAAGGTGCGACGCGTGATCGAGCGCGGTCTCGGCCGCTCGCCAGACGAGGTGCTGCTCGTCCTCGACGCCAATGACCGGTCAGAACGGGATGTCGCAGGCGCGCGCGTTCACCGAGTCCGTCGAGGTGACCGCGGTGATGCTCACCAAGCTCGACGGCACGGCGAAGGGCGGCATCGCCCGCGATCGCCGCCGAGCTCGGCCTGCCCGTCCGACCATCGGCACGGGGCAGGAGGCCGGCGACGTTGCGCCCTTCGAGGCGGCCTCGTTCGTGGATGCGCTGCTCGCCGAGCCCGCGCCCGTCGACGCCTGGAGGCGCGGGAGGCGTGCTGCTCGACGCCGCGCGCTGGTACCTCGTCCTCGCCGTGGTCGGGCTGCTCGGCGCGCTCCCCGTGAGCGTCGCCTTCGCTCGAACGCGCTCGCGGGGCGTGCTCTTCGCGAGGCCGTTCGGCGCGCTGGTTGTCGCCTACGTCGCGTGATCCCTCGGCGCGCGGTCTCACTCCTCGGGTACGGCACGAGCGCGGTGGTCCTCGGCGTGGTCCTGCTCGCGCTCTGGAGCCTGCTCGTCGCCTGGGCGACTCCCTGACGCTGCTTCGGGACGTCGTCAGCAGTGGCGCTCTTGGTTGCGGTCGGTGAGGTCAGTCTTCCTGCTTGTGTTCGCGATCGTCCTAGGGAGCGCGCTGCCGCCCCGGCCGCGACCAACACCGAGGCCGATGGACATGATGATCCTCGTGGCGGTCCACGAAGTAGACCTGGCTGCCGCCGCAGGACTCGTGGTTCGCGGGTCGCCCGCTCTTCCTATTACCACCTCGGCCACACCACCATCGACGCCCTGTCGCGCCTCGCGGACGTCACCATGCCGGGCGTCGCCTTTCAACCTCGGACTTGCGACCGCGGGCGCGATGGCGGCCGCGGCGGCCTTCGGTCTCGCCGCCGACGCGCACGCACTGACCACCCGACGCGCACCGCGCACCTGGATGGCAGGCAGCGTGGCCGTCGGAGCGCTCGTGCTCATCGCCAGTCTCGAGGGCGGGCTCGATGCTCGGCGGCGGCCAACCTCGGCGGCGCTGTTCTTGGGGGAGGCCTTCGGCGTCACCGGGTTCCCCTCGAGGCGTCAACGGCGTCGGTATCCCCATCGACTTCTGGTGTGGTGGCGCGCGACGCGCGTGCTGCCCGACGCCATCTCCGAGTTTCCCGCGTTCTCGCTCATCCTCGGCGACCTGCATGCGCACGTGCTCGCGCTGCCGCTTGCCATCCTCGCGCTCGGTGTCGCACTCACCGCCCTCGAGGGCTCACGACCTCAGACGCTCGCGGTCTGGGTTCGCCACCCCGGCGAACTGGCGGTCGTCTCGATGCTGTTCGCCGGGATTGCGATGACGAACGCGTGGGATGCTCCGCTGTACGGCGCGATCTGGGCCGGCGCCGGCGTGCTGGCGTATGCAGCCGCCGGATGGGGCCTCGTCGGCGGGGTGATGGGGATGGTGCGGCACCTCGTGCTGCCCGCCGGCCTCGCCGGCGTCCTCGCATGGCCGATGTTCTCGGTCTTCGATCACGTGCCGCTCGGCGTCGCGCCGGTGCTCTCTGCCGGCAGCGACCCCGCGCGGTTCCTCCTCGTATGGGGGCCGCTCGTCCTCTTCCTCGCTGCGTGCGTCGCCACTATCCGCCCGCGGGTCGATCGCGAGATAGCCGCGCTCACCGCGGTCTACGCGAGCGCGCTCGTGCTGGCGTGGGTGCTCGCGCTGTTCGCCTCGGGCCACGGGAGCGCAGTCATCGCGCGCGGCTCGGGCTGGCTCACGCTGCTGGCGCTCGCTGGCGTCGCGGCATTGAGCCTCGGCGGAACGAGCGCGGCGATGAGCGCGAGCGATCGAGGGCGCGCCGCGTGGCTGGCGCTGGTCGCGGGGGCCTCGCTGCTCATCCTCGGCACCGAGCTCGTCCACCTCGTCGACGCGCTGGCGGGCCGCTTCAACACGGTCTTCAAGTTCTGGTACGGCGCGTGGGTCATGCTCGCGCTGGCGTGCGGCATCGCTGCCGCCGATACGGCAGGCGACGCTCGCACCGCTGCCCGAGTCGCCTCTGCGCCTGCGGCTCGCGTTGCGCGCGAGAGCCTCTGGTGGGCTGCGACGGCCGTCGTCGTGCTCTGCGCGCTCTACACCCCGGCTGCCCTCGTCAGCCGCCGCACCGAGGGGCAGGCGCCGGGGCTCGACGCACTGGCCTTCCTGTCTGACGATGGATCGGGCGAGGCGGAGACCGTCCGCTGGGCGGCCACGCTCGACGCGGGCTCGGTCCTCCTCGAGGCGCCCGGAAAGTCGTACTCCGACGCGAATCGAGTATCGATGGCGGCCGGCGTCCCCACCGTCCTCGGGTGGGCAGGCCACGAGGTGACCTGGCGCGGCGATGGCGCCGGCGTGAGCGAGCGGGAGGCGGATGTGAACGCGATCTATCGCGACGGCCCCACGCCTGCCACCATCGAGGTCGCGCGGCGCTACGGAGTGACGCACGTGTTCGTCGGGCCCGTCGAGCGCGAACGCTACGGCGAGGACGTCGGGGCGCGCTTCGCCGCCTGGCCGGTCGCGTTCCAGGCATCGAGGTCGCTCGTGTTCGCGGTGCCGCAGGAGGTTCGTCCGTGACCCTACCGGCGGTTCCCGAGGGCGACGACGCACAGATCGTGCAGGCCCCGGCCGACACCCCAATTCACGCACTTCCCGCACAGATGTCCGGCCTCGGTGTCCGAGATCAGCCCGCAGTGGCGCGCCGCGTCGCCTGGGTCTTCGTCGCCGTCGGGGCGATCGTGCTCGTGGCCCTCACGATGCGGTTCGCCGACCTCGGGCAGCGCGCGCTGCACCACGACGAGTCGCTCCATGCCCTGTTCTCGTATCGCTTCGCCGAGGGCAAGGGCTACCAGCACGACCCCCTGATGCACGGCCCGCTGCAGTTCCACCTCATCGGCTCGGCGTTCCTCCTCCTCGGGGCAGGCGACGCAACCGCAAGGGTGCCCGCGGCGATCTTCGGCACGGTCCTCGTGGCGATGCCGCTGCTCCTGCTGAGGCGCCAGCTGGGTGACTGGGGTGTCGTGCTCGCCACGCTGCTGCTCGCGTTCTCGCCGTCGCTGCTCTACTACTCGCGGTTCGCCCGCAACGAGGCGTTCGTCGCCTGCGAGACTCTGCTCCTCGCGGTGGCGATCTGGCGGTACCGCGAGGATGGGCGCTTCCGCTGGCTGGTCGCGCTCTCTGCCGCGATCGCCCTCGAGTTCGCCACCAAGGAGACGGCGTTCCTCATCAGCGCCGTCTTCCTGCTCTACGTGAACGGCGCACTGACGGCGGTCCTGCTCGACCGCAGGGGCATCGAGGGCAGGTCGCGCATCTGGGGCTACATCGCGTTCTTCCCCTTCGCCTGGGCGATCGCGGCGCTCTGGCCCGTGCTCGGCGAGCGCTTTGGCGGCGCGGCACCCGAGGATCGGCCGCGCGAGGTGGACCTGATGGTCGTCATGGGCACGCTCGTCCTGCCCTTCCTCGCTGCCGGCCTCCAGATCCCGTTGTCGCTCGCGGGCATCGAGGTCTCCGCTCGCAGCGAGCGGCTGGTCGGTGGTCTCCTCGTCAGCGGGCTGATCGTGATCAGCGGCGAGCTCGGCGTGTGGTGGGACTGGCGGCGCTGGGCCATCCTCGCCGCGATCATGTACGGGATCACGATCCTGCTCTTCACGACGTTCTTCACGAATCCCGCCGGATTCGCCGGCGCGTTCTGGACGCAGCTCGACTACTGGCTGGCACAGCAGGCGGTCCAGCGAGGGACCCAGCCCGCCTATTACTACGCCTTCCTCGTTCCCCTCTACGAGATGGTGTCGCTCCTGCCGGCGGCGATCGGCGGAGTCATCCTTCTCTGGAAGGGTGATCGCTTCGCTCGCCTGCTCGCGTGGTGGGGATTCGGCACGTTCGCGGCCCTGAGCGGCGCGGGCGAGAAGATGCCCTGGCTGACCGTCCACATCGCGCTGCCGTTGGCGATCCTCGCCGCGTACGCCCTCGGGCGCGGCATCGAGGCGATTCGCGATCGAGGCAACGCCCGCGACCTCCCCCTCGTGGTCGCACCCGCCGCGCTCGTGATGGGGCTGTTGTTCGCCCTCGCCGTCCGCAACGGTGCCCTCGTCGCGTACGCGCACCCCGACACGCCCCTCGAGCCGCTGATCTACACCCAGACGTCGCCGGACATCCCCGCGATCGCGAGGCAGCTCGATGCCATCGCCGCCGAGCGCGGCGGCAGAGACCGCGTGACCATCGTCGTCGACGCCTCCGAGTCGATGTCGTGGCCGTGGGCGTGGTACCTGCGCGACTACAAGAACGCCACGTACGTTGACCACATCGACACCGAGCGAATCCCCGGGGACGCGATCCTGCTCGTCTGGGACGGTACGCTCAGTGCATTGTCCGAAATCCGAGGTCGCTACCCGGTTGCCGAGGAGTACACGCACCGCTGGTGGTTCCCGGAGGAGGGCTACCGCAGCTGGACGCGCGCCAGCCTCGGGGAACGCATCGACGAAGGCACACTGCTCCCCGATCTTGCCGGCTTCATCTGGAGCGGCGAGCAGCAGAAGCACCTCGGCACTCTTGATGGCCTGGCGCTCTTTCCCGAGGCGCCACCGGCGATCACCATGCCCACGACGGGAGAGCACTACGGTCGCTGAATCGAGTCCCGCGCCCCGCGGCACGCCCACCCCGAGGGCCACCCCACCGGCAGTACCGCCATGGCGCAGCCTCCGCGTCTGGTTCGGCGTCGGCGTCAGCGTGCTCTTCCTCGTGCTCCTGCTGCGCCGCGTCGATCGCCACGAGCTCGCGAGTGCGATCGCCAATGTGCAGCCGATGTACCTCGTGCTCGCGCTCGCCGTGTACGGCGTGGCGCTCTGGGTGCGCGGGCTCCGATGGCAGCTCGTGATCCGCCCGCATGTCCACGTCAGCGCCTTCGAGGCGTTCTCGCTGCTGGTGATTGGCTACGCCGCCAACAACGTCCTCCCGGTGCGAGCGGGAGAGTTCGTGCGCGCGGGGCTTCTCCAGCAGCGGCACGGCACCCCGTGGACGACCGGCCTCGGCGCGATTGCCGTCGAGCGCGTCCTCGATGGCGTCATGCTCGCGCTCTTCCTCAGCGGCACGGTGCTCATCGCCGGCGGCGACCCCGTGCTGAGGGCTCTCCGCCGGCCTCGGCGCGGCCGGGTTCCTCGTCGTGCTCGTCCTCATGTACGCGGTCGCGCTCACGGGCGACCGAGGTACAACGCTGGTGACGAGGTTGCTCGGGCTCGTGCCCGTCCTCGGCGCGCCTCGCCTCGATGGCCGAGGGCGCCATCGGGGGTCTCGCCGTCCTGCGCGACGTGCGCCTCGGCCTCGCTGCTGCTGGGCGCCACCACGATCACCTGGGCCCTCGAGGCGGTCACGTACGGCCTCGTCGGCATCGGCTTCGGCCTCGGGCTGTCGCCGCTCGTGTACTTCGGGCTCTGCGGTGCGGCCAACCTGGCGATCGCCGCCCCCAGCACCTCCGGGGGCATCGGCCCCTTCGAGTATTTCGCCAGCCTGGTGGCTGTCTGGTTCGGCGCGAACACGGCAGCCGCGACGGCCTACTCGCTCGTCGTGCACGCGCTCGTGCTCATTCCTGTCGTGGTGCTCGGGGCGGTCCTGCTCTGGCGGCAGCACCTCGGCTTTGGTTCCCTGTTGCAGGCGCGCGATCGAGCGAGCGAGCAGCGCGCAGCCATCGAGGGGTAGGAGGCGCTGATGCGGGTCCTCATCATCGGTGGCGGCGTCGCGGGCCTCGGCGCCGCGTGGGAACTCGTGAAGCACGGCCACGAGGTGGCCATCTTCGAGGCGAGCTCGGAGCTGGGAGGCCAGGTCCGCACCTTCGAGGTCGGCGGCGGCCGCCTCGAGATCTTCTATCACCACCTCTTCCGTTCCGACACCGCCATCATCGGCCTGATCGACGAGCTCGGGCTCGGCCCCGACCTCGAGTGGATCGATTCGCGTGTGGGCTTCTTCGCGCGCGGCAAGCACTACCCGTTTGTCGGCGCGATGGACCTCCTGAGGTTCTCCGACGTCTCCTTTCCCACGCGCATCCGCCTCGGGCTCGCGGCGCTCTGGCTCCGCCGCTATTCGAACTGGCACGCCTACGAGGGCAGGCGCGCCCGCGACTGGATCCTCAAGTGGGTGGGCCGCGAGGGCTACGAGCGCGTCTGGGGCGCGCTGCTCCGCGCCAAGTTCGGCACCCGCGCCGAGGAGGTGTCGCTCGTCTGGTTCTGGGGCAAGGTGCACCTCCGCTTCGCCTCGAGGCAGGGCGGCCTCTTCGCGAAGGAGCAGCTGGGCTACCTTAAGGGGTCCTTCGGTCGCCTCATCGACACGCTCGTGGCGAAGCTCCGCGAGCGCGGCGCACGACTCGAAACCTCCGCCCCGGCCGCGCGCGTGGTGATCGAGGACGACCGCGCCGTCGGCGTCGCCCTCAAGAACCCTGACGGCTCCGAGCGCATCGAGCGCGCTGACCTCGTGCTCGCGACCGTGCCCTCCTACGCGCTCATCGGCCTGCTCCCCGAGATTGATCCCGAGTACCGCGAGAAGCTCGAGAGCGTGCAGTACCAGTGGGCGACGGTGCTCGTCCTGTCGATGGATCGCGCCCTCTCACCGACGTACTGGCTGACGGTCACCGATGACGACTGTCCCTTTGTCGTCGCTGTCGAGCAGACGAACTTCGTCTCCCCCGAGCGTTACGGCGGCAATCACGTCATCTACTTCTCCAACTACTGCGATCCGGGCGATCCCGCCGCCGATGAGACCGCGGATCAGACGTTCGAGCGCTACCTGCCCTTCATCAGGCGCATCAACCCCGACTTCGACCCCTCGTGGGTGCGCGAGAAGTGGCTGTTCAAGGACCGCGCCGGGCAGCCGGTCGTCGACGCCGAGTACCACACGCGCATCCCCGGTCACCGCACTCCGGTGCCCGGCCTGTACCTGGCGAACACGACGCAGGTCTACCCGGAGGATCGAGGCCAGAACTACTCGATCCGGATGGGGCAGCGCGTCGCGCAACTGATGATGTCGGACCTCGGCGGGCAGGACGCGCCCCTTGAGCCCGACGCGGTCGCTGCCGCTGAGGCAGTCGGCGCCTCGAGGTAGCGCCCCGGTCAGCCGCGCGCCCGCCGAGCGTTGACGCTCTCGAGGCGTACACCGTCCCCGATGTGTTCGAACAGCCTCGAGCGCTCCGCCTGTATGTAGGCGGCCCATTCCTCGGTGGTCTCGCGCGCGCCGTACATGTGCGAGTACAGGCACCCCACGATCTCGGCCGCCTCCGCCCTCGCGAGCGTCTCGCGGTACGGTGGCGGCGAGGGACGTTCGGGCCTCGAGAAGATGCGCGAGAGCCTTGTTCCCGGCTCGGGCGGCAGTTCCGCGAGCACCAGCGTCATGGGTTGTTCGACCTCGTTGCTCGGGAACGTCAGAAGCGGCTGCCGGTACGGCAGGTCGATCTTGTACAGGCGTCCGGCGTTCCGTGAGGCCCAGTCCGCGAAGAGGCTCGCCTTCGATGCGAACCAGTGATTGCTGATTTCGGCGACCGCGCGATGGCAATCACGCAATTGCCTCTGGTCGAATAACGCACGGAGAATGCCCTGGAACGCGGCCGCGAGTGCGTATGGCCGCTCCTCGCCCGGCTTCGGATGGACGAAGCCGAGCGTCGGATCGCCTCGGAAGCCTGCGACGTACCAGACGAAGAACAACTGATCGATTCGGCAGAACGAGCCGAACAGCATCGCCACAACCTGCTCGTGATACTTCGCGACGAACAGATACTCCGCGTCGTCCGCGTCCTCGGTGATGCTGGCCCGGAGGATGGAGACATCGTCCATCTCGACCGGGAGATCTCGAAACCGTCCGTGGTACAGCTCGAGTGCGGCATCAAGGTCGGGGTCATCGGGCTTCGTGACGCGCCGGATCACGAACGGCGAGGGTTCGCGCACCTTCGCTCGCCCCCAGCGCGCGAGGGCGATGCCGGCCGCCACGACGGCCGTCGCGCTCGCGGCGCCTCCGAGGATGTCCCCTGGCGAAATGCCCATGTTCGACCCCCCTCGAGCAAGGGACGCGGGAGAGTCTACGCGCGAGCGCCCAGTCGCTGACCACCGTGCTCCCTGGAAGTGCTTCTCGCCTTGAACCCCCCGGCGGGCGAACGTACTATCCCCACCAGTGTCTACCTCGGCGGTTCGAGCCGCCGAGGGCGCCCGACGCTGCCTGAGAGGACGCTATGCCCCTCGAGACCGAGGCCACAGCGCAGATCCGAGCGCTCCTCGATGGCCTGAAGCCCAACGACGCCGACCTCCTCGAAGCGCTCCATCGAGTCCAGCACCGCTACGGCTACGTCTCTCCGGAGGCGATGCGCGTCGTCGGCGAGCAGCTCGGCCTCGCCACCGCCCACGTCTACGGCGCAACGACCTACTACGCCGACTTCCGCACGACGCCGCCTCCTGCGACGACCATCGCGTGGTGCGCGGGCGCCGCCTGCCGACTCAAGCGCAGCGACGGCATCCTCCGCGCGATGGAAGCGGTACTCGGCATCCGGCTCGCCGAGCCCGACCCCGACCACCGCGTGGAGATCCTCCGAGGGCAGTGCAACGGCACCTGCGAGCTTGCGCCCATGGCGTGGATCAACGAGCGCGCCGTGGCCCACATGACGCCCGCAAAGGCCATCGAGTTCGCGCGTGCCCTCGCCTCCGGCGCCTCCACCGAGGAAGCCCTGAAGGTCTTCGACGCCTCGAGCGAAGGGAACGCCTGATGGCCGAGAGCTTCGCCGAATTGCGCACGCGCGCCGAGGCCGACTACGAGGCGTGGCAGCGTCCCGTTCGCCCGCGCATCGACGTCGCCCTCGACACATCCTCGATCTCCGCCGGCGCGGGCGCCGTCCGCGAGGCCATCGAGCGCGAGGCACGCGCCCGCAACGCCGCCGTCGACCTCGGCCGCACGGTGGGCGTCGGACTCCAGTGGCTGAATCCCGTCGTCGCCATCACGTGGCCCGACGGCACTCGAGTGATGTACGGGCCGGTCCGGCCCGGGGACGCCGGCATCCTCCTCGACGAGGCGACCGGCAGAGTCGGAGCGGCCGCGGCGATCACCATCGGCACGCTCGCGGGCTCGAGGCCCGGCGTCCCGCGCGTCTTCGACCACCCGTTCTTCGCCAACGAGGTCGGACGCCGCCTTCTCGCGCGCATCGGCTACACGGACCCCGAGGCCTTCGAGCACTACGTTGCCACCGGCGGCTATTCGGCGGTGCAGCGCATGCTGACGCGCCACCAGGGTGCAGAGGCGATTCGCCAGGCCATGCTCGACGCCGGGCTCACCGGTCGAGGCGGCGCCTACTTCCCCGCTGGCACGAAGTGGACCTTCCTCGCGACCGCCGCCAATCCCGAGCGCTACCTCGTCTGCAACGCCGACGAGGGCGACCCGGGCGCCTGGGTGAACCGCATCATCCTCGAGGGCGACCCGCACCTGCTGGTTGAGGGCATGATCATCGCCGCCGCCGCCACCGGTGCCCGCCACGGCTTCATCTACATCCGCGCCGAGTACCCCCTCGCGCAGGCCCGCGTGAAGCAGGCGATCGAGCAGGCCACGGCCGCGGGATTCCTCGGAACGGGCATCTTCGGTTCTGAGATGGACATCACCCTCGAGGTGATCCGCGGGGCGGGCGCCTACGTCTGCGGCGAGGAGACCGGGCTCATCGCCTCGGTGCAGGACGGCCGGGGGATGCCCCGCGTCAAGCCGCCGTTCCCGGCAGCAGCCGGCGTGTTCATGAAGCCGACGAACGTCAACAACGTCGAGACCTACTCGACGGCCCCCCTCATCCTGCGCAATGGCCCGGACTGGTACCGCGAGCTTGGCGTCGAGGGCAACGCCGGCACCAAGATCTTCTCGTTCTCGGGCGACATCGAGCGCGTCGGTTTCACCGAGCTGCCGTGGGGCGTCCCGCTCCCGAAGGTCCTTGAGGCCTGCGGCGGCATGTCCGGAGGTGTCACGCTGAAGGCGATCCAGGCCGGCGGTCCGCTCGCGGGCTACCTTCCCGGTCGGCTCCTGAAAGACCTCTCCTTCGTCGCGAGGCGTTCCAGCCGCACGGCGCCCTCGTGGGGTCGGGCGGCATCGTGTTCATGGGCACCGACACCTGCTCCATCGACATCAACGCCACCTTCGCCGACTTCCTCGAGGACGAGTCGTGCGGCCGCTGCACCACCTGCCACGGCGGTAACCAGCGCATGACCGAGGTGTTCCGCCGCATCCAGGTTGGGGGTGGCCGTCGCGAGGACCGCCACAGCCTCGAGCTGGTGGGCAACACTCTCCAGTACTCGAACTGCGTCCACGGCCAGGCCAGCCCGACCATCATGCGGAACACGCTGCGCTTCTTCAGCGACGAGTACGAGGCCCATGTCCAGGGCGGCACCTGCGAGGCCCTGCGCTGCGCCGCCTTCTCGAGGTACCGTGTCGTTGACCAGTCGGACCCGCGCCTGCCTCGAGCGCAGGCGATCTGCCCGACCGGCGCCGTGGTGCAT
The DNA here is from genome assembly GCA_046328255.1 of Dehalococcoidia bacterium. Taxonomy (GTDB): domain Bacteria; phylum Chloroflexota; class Dehalococcoidia; order UBA2979; family UBA2979; genus RBC038. The sequence goes on from JAXLWY010000006.1 coordinate 16,066, forward strand.
GATGCCGAGGGCTACCGCATCGAGGACTCGGCCTGCATCCGCTGCGGCGCCTGCGAGGAGCTCGCCCCCCGCGGGATCGCCCTCGAGGCGGCGGCACGAGGTACGGCGATCCCTGCCGGCGCGCCGTACGGTCCTCCGGGCGCCCACCAGCGCTAGTTGCTTCTCGGCTCGCACGCACACCGCCCCCTCGAGGAGTAGGCTCTCCGCCTCGACCGGGGGGCCGGATGATCGACCGAAGACGGCCGGAAGGCGCAAGCGGCTCAGCGCCCGAGATCGTCACACTCGCGGAGGCAACGCGCGTGTGGGCTCGCGTCGGCCTCGAGAGCTTCGGCGGACCTGCCGCGCAAATCGCGGTCATGCACCGCGTCGTGGTCGAGGAGCGGCGCTGGCTCTCGGAGGAGCGGTTCCTCCACGCGCTCAACTACTGCATGCTCCTCCCCGGCCCCGAGGCGCAGCAGCTCGCGATCTATGCCGGCTGGCTCCTCCACGGGTTCCGGGGCGGGCTCATCGCGGGCTGGCTGTTCGTGCTCCCCGGCGCCCTCGTGATGCTGCTGCTGAGTGCTGTCTACGCGGTCTATCAGGACGTCACGGTCATCGCGGGCCTCTTCTTCGGGTTGCGCGCGGCCGTGCTTGCGGTCGTCTTCGAGGCCGTCGTGCGCATCGGGCGACGCGTACTCGGCCGCCGACACGCGATCTGGATCTCCGCGGGCGCCTTCACCGCGATCTTCTTCCTCGGGCTACCGTTCCCCGTCGTTGTGCTCGGTGCTGCGCTCGCGGGAAGCGTGTTGTGGTCGGCCACGGCGGGTCCCGCGCGCCTCGAGGAGGTGCCGTCTGATCGACGCGACGTCGGCCTCGGACGCGCATTCCGAGTCGGCGCGACGTGGGGCGGTCTCTGGCTGCTGCCCGTCGGCGCTCTCACCGTGCTCGCCGGCCCCTCGAGCGTGTGGAGTCAACTCTCCCGGTTCTTCAGCCTGGCGGCCGTGCTCACCTTCGGCGGGGCCTACGCCGTGCTCTCGTTCGTCGCCCAGCGCGCGGTCGAGGTCTACGGCTGGCTGGAGCCGGGCGAGATGCTGGCCGGCCTCGGCATGGCCGAAACCACCCCTGGTCCGCTCATCCTCGTGCTCGAGTTCGTCGGCTTCCAGGCTGCCTACCGCGACCCCGGCACGATGTCGCCGGTCCTCGCGGGGACGCTCGGTGCGCTGCTCGTCATCTGGGTCACCTTTGCTCCCTGCTTCCTCTGGATCTTCCTTGGCGCCCCCTACGCCGAGCGTCTCCGAGGCGTGCGTGCCCTCGATGCTGCGCTCACGGGAGTCACCGCCGGCGTCGTCGGCGTGATCCTCAACCTCGCCGTCTGGCTCACGATCCACACGCTCTTTCTCGCGGTCGACGATCGCTATCGCGCCGGCATCCGGCTCCTCGTCCCCGACCTCGCGACCTTCCAGCCAGCCGCGCTCGTCATTGCTCTCGCCGCGTCGATCGCGGTCTTCCGCTGGCACGCCGGCACGCTGAAGGTCCTCGGTGCAGCGGTGGTGGCGGGGATCGTCGTGCGCCTCGGAGGGCTGGGCTGAGCGCACCCTGGCTCCCCCGAAGTACACTCGAGGCATGGCAACCGACGAGGAGAAGCAGGCCTACCGCGAGGCCTACGACGCCTGGCAGCGCCACCTCTCGGCGCTCCACGACTTCCTCCTCGAGGGCAAGCCGCCCGGGCGCGGCGCCGAGCTGGCCGCCGCCGTCAAGGGCCTCCTCAACCGCGAGGCGCGCGCGAAGGAACGCTACGACGATGCCCGCCGTCGCCTCATCGGCATCGACGAGTAGCGACCGCCAGGGATGACCTCCGTGGCGCCCGCCACCCCTCGAGGGAACTTCCTCAGGCAGGGCTATCCGCGCTCGCTCGCGATCGGCGCCGCCTTCTCGGTCGCCTGGTCGCCCTGCATCGGTCCGATCCTCGGCGTGGTCCTCACTCTCGCCGCGACGAGCGGCAACGCGTTCCAGGGCGCCGTGCTGCTGCTCGCCTACGCGCTCGGCCTCGGCGTGTGGTTCCTCGCCTTTGGTGCCTTCTTCAGCTGGCTCACCCCGAGGCTGCGCCGACTCCAGCCCGTGATGGGCACCCTCCTCGCGGCCACGGGCGTGCTGTTCATGCTCGTGGGCGCGCTGATGTTCCTCGGCGAGTTCACGAGGCTCAACAACTACTTCCAGTCCTTCGGCTTCCTCTTCTCACAGACGGCCACCACTGAGGAGCAACTGGCCGCCGAGGTCAGCGGCGTCGTCGGTCCCGCGATCGCCTTCCTCGGCGGGGTGCTGTCGTTCCTCTCGCCGTGCGTGCTGCCCCTCGTGCCGGTCTACCTCGCAAGCCTGGCCGGCGAGGCGTTCCAGCCGACCGGCGGCTCTCGCGAGGATCGACGTCGCGTCTTCCGCCACTCGATCGCGTTCGTCACGGGGTTCACGCTGGTGTTCGTGCTCGTCGGCGCGTCGGCGGGGCTGGTCGGCGGCGTTGTGCAGGACCAGATCCCGATCCTGACGCGCATCGGCGGCGTGATCATGATGGTGCTCGGACTCCACCTCAGCGGACTCGTCCGCATCCCTATCCTCGAGCGGACGTACCAGGCGTCGTGGTCGTAGGGCCGCGCGGGAATCCGGGAATTCCCTCCCCCACCCGCCCTCGCGCGTAGCCGCCTCCGAATTACACTCAACTCAGGTGGGACGAACGCGGCGCACGAGGCGTATATGAACGAAGAGCTCGGCGTCGACCTCGACGAGATCGGTCGCGTCATCGACGAGGCCGACGTCTTCATCGTGCGGTTCGGCAAGATTGAGTCGCGCCTGCTCGTGGATGCGCGCTCCGCCCCCGACGACCCCCCGCGCATCGAGGTGGTGCCGCCGGTCAACTCGGCCTCCGAGCGCTATCGCTACCTCCAGCAGACGCGCCCTCGGATGCCCCTCCCCGATCAGATCACGGTCTTCACCTGGCCCCGTCCCGTCGACCTGATGCGCGAGCACGGCGTGTGGCAACGTATCGCCACGCGCCTCGTCGATGCGGGTGGCCCCCGACTCGCCCACGACTGCGACCGCGTGTTCGACGAGATCGCCGCACGCGAGCGCGCCGAGATCGCAGCGGCCATCCTCGGCGGCGAAGGGCTTCGAGACCATCTGGGAGCGTCCCCGCGCCCGCTGAGGTCGCGAGGCGACCGCCTGGCTTGGCTCGACTCGGTTCCTTCCGTTCGGGTTCCCGTCCCGTTCGTGGTCGCCTTCATCCGTTCGTGTGAGCCCGTCGAACCACACCGCCTATATCCCGAGGCTCGCCGGTCGGGCTCCGATGACGAGCGCAACACGTCCCGAGTCCGTCACCTGCCCCTCTGCTACGCTCGACCCGATGCCCGCACACGTGATTCCCGACCTCCGCTCTGACACCGTCACGCGACCCACGTCCGATGCGGCGCGCGATGGCGGCCGCCGAGGTCGGCGACGACGTGCTGGGCGACGACCCCACGGTGCAGCGCCTCGAGGAGGCCGCCGCGGCGCGCCTCGGCAAGGCGGCCGCGCTCTACGTGCCGAGCGGCACGATGGCCAACCTCGTCTCGCTGCTCACGCACTGCGGACGCGGCGACGAGGCGATCGTCGGTTCCGAGTCGCACATCCTCCACCACGAGGCGGTCGGCGCGACTGCCCTGGGCGGCATCTCGCTGCGTCAGGCCCAGAACGACCATCGAGGTCGCATCAGCGGTGACGAGGTGCGTGCGCTCGTCCGCCCCGTCCCACCGCACTCGGTCCTCGTCTGTCTCGAGAACACCCAGAACCGCTGCGGCGGCGCGGCGATCCCCCTCGCGAGCATGCGCGAGGTCAGCACGGCCGCGCGCGAGCACGGCATGCGCGTCCACATCGATGGCGCGCGCATCTTCAACGCCGCCGCCGCACTCGAAACCGACGTCGCCACCCTCGCCGCGGAGGGCGACACGGTGACCTTCTGCTTCTCGAAGGGTCTCGGCGCGCCCGTCGGCTCGGTCATCACCGGCCCCACCGACTTCATCGAGCGCGCGCGCCCGATTCGTCGCATGGTCGGCGGCGGGATGCGCCAGGCGGGCGTCATCGCCGCGGCCGCCCTCTATGCCCTCGAGCACCACGTCGAGCGGCTCCCCGACGACCACGCGCACGCGAGGCGGCTCGCCGAGGGCCTGGAGGGACTGCCTCACCTCGCCGTCACCCCGTCCGAGGTCGACACGAATATCGTCTTCTTCGAGCTCGACGCCGCCGTCGACGGCACCGAGTTCCGACGTCGACTCGCGGACGAGGGCGTCCTCTGCAGCAGCACCACGGGACCGCAGCGCATCCGCATGGTCACCCACCTCGATGTGACCGCCGAGGACATCCCCACCGCCATCGACGCGACCGCGCGCGTCCTGCGCTCGTTCTAGCCTTGCGTCCGAGGCGTCCCCGCCCCTCGAGGCCGCTGGCGCGCGTGCTCCTCGCCGCCACCTGCGTCCTCGCCGCGCTCGGTGCTGCCTGCGCGAGCGTCGGTCCCCCGGCGCCCCCGGCCCCCGAGGTGGTGCGCCAGCCCGTCGACTGTGAGCAGCTCGAGTACCGCGTCGTCAAGGACGGCGCCACCGTCGCGAAGGGGGTACTCGCGTCGGCCCACCGCACCATCGACGGGCTACCGGGCTGGCAGTTCTCGCAGGACTACTCGGCCGTGCCGGACAGCGGCTTCTCGGACAGCTCGCAGGCCCTTGTCGCCGACAACTTTCGCCCGAGGACGAGCACGCGGTCCCTCGATCGCCCCGAATCGAGCGAGCGCCACAGCGGCAACTACGAGGCGGTCGATGGAAGGGTCACGCTGACGACCCTTCGTCGCGATGGCGCCCGGGAGTCGGCCACCTCCGCCGACCTCAAACTGCGCGCCAACGCCTACGACAACGAGTCCGCCTACTGGCTCTGGCGCACGCTCCCCCTCGCCGAGGGGTACCGCGCGCGCTACGTCTCCGTGAACGTCCTCGAGCAGACGCAGTCGACGGTCGACCTGACCGTGGTCGGTCGCACTGAGGTGACCGTGCCCGCGGGCACCTTCGAGGCGTGGCGCATCCTCGTGGTCAGCGGCCGCGCCACCCGCCAGGCCTGGATCGAGACCGTCGAGCCGTTCCGCCTGCTGCAATGGGACAACGGCACGACGTTCATGCAACTCGAGCGCGGCGCCACGCCCGGCCCCCTGTGCGAGCCACGAATGGCGCGCACGATTCCGAGGTAGGCGCGCGGCCTCCGCCCGCTTCACGCGGTCCAGAGGCACCCCACGTGGTCCCGCTTCGCTCGCTCCTCGATCGCGGTGAGGCGCCCCGCGAGCGTTCCGTCGCCGCGCCACGCGCGCGCCAGCCCCTCGGCCACGAGCGTGGCATCTACGGAACGCCCCTCGGAGGTGAACACGTACCGGAGCTCGCGCCCGTTGGGGTCCTGCAGCCGTGCGTCGGGCACGAGGACGACCGTGCTCCCGACGAGCGCGGTCGTGCGCGCCGTCGCCTCGGCGTAGCAGCGCTCGTCGCGCTCGGGCGTGTCGACGCCGTAGAACCGGATCCGCAGGTGCGTCTGCGCCGCGTCGACGTCGATCGTGTCGCCATCGATGACGCGCTCCACGCGGACCTTCGTGGCGTCCGGCCGCGTCTCGAGGGGCGTGCTCGCCACCCACCCGCGCGCGCCCTCGGTGATCCCGAGCGGTCCGCTCGAGGCGCGCGCTGTGTTCGAGGTCGCCACGGGGGTCGCGCTCTTCGAGCCCGCCCCCGGCAGGAACCGGCTGCCCGCCACGGACACGAGGATGAGCGCCAGCAGGCCGACGAGCAGGCGCAGCTGGCGAGTGCGCCTCGGCCCGTAGTCCGGCCAGCCGGGTTCGTAGCGCCGGCGCTGGCTCACGGCGTCTCCCGGGCCACGACGGGCGCGACCGCCGTGACGAACGCCTCGCCGAGGACGCGCGCGGCATCGAGGCCGGTGAGCGCACTCTCGAACGCCGCCCCGCGTCCCGCCGGAATGGCGAAGGCGCCTGCGGCGCGGAAGCGGTCGCGCTCCTCGAACGTGGGGCCCGCGGCGACGCTCGCAGGGAGGCGCTCCAGCTCCTCGATGAGCTGTCGGACCTGCCACTCGTAGAGCTGCGCTCCCGCCGCCGCGGCGCGCAGTCCGAAGACGCCCAGCGCCTCGAGATCGCCGTTTGGAGGTGGTGCCGCGCTCGTCTCGACGGCGGCACTCCACATCCCGGAGGTCACCGTCGCCACCCCGCGCATGATGAAGGCCATGTGCTGCGGCGAGGCGGCGAACCCCTCGAGGGCGTCCCGGCCCGCGAGCCACGTCGCCACCAGCAGGTGGGTCGCCGATTCCCCCACGATCACGGTGCGCGCACCCGGTGCTACCACGAGGCCTCGCGCCAGGGTGCGCGCGCCTTCGCGCGTTGCACCATCGAGGTCGGCGCGCAGGCTCGCGCAGACGACGTGCAGCAGCCCCGAAGGCGAGTCAGGCCGCGGCGCTTCGAGGTCATCGCAGCGGGTCGGGCGCCGCGGGGCTGCGGAGGACTGGGCCGCCTCGATGGCGGCGCGAGCGTCTGCTCCGACGCCGGCACGAGGCGGCCGTCCGACAGCTCCTCGACGCGGTCAACCTGCTCCATCACGAAGGGGTCGTGCGTGGCGGTGACGATCGTGACGCCGCCGTCGGCCACCGCGGAGGAGCGCGAAGATCTGCGCTCCGGTCGTCGAATCGAGCTCGCCCGTGGGCTCGTCCGCGATGATCACGCGAGGGTGGTTCGCCAGTGCGCGCGCAACGGCCACCCGCTGCTGCTCCCCGCCCGACAGTTCGTACGGCCGGTGATTGGCCCGCCTCGAGAGCCCCACCAGCTCGATCAGCTCGCGCGTGCGCTCCGAGCGCTCACGCAGGCCCGCTCCGGCGATCCGCAGCGCCAGCTCCACGTTCTCAGCGGCCGAAAGCAGTGGCAGCAGGCCGAACGACTGAAACACGAACCCGAGGGTGTGACGCCGCAGCTCGGTCAGCTGCCCCTCGGAGAACGAGGACACCTCGTCCGGTCCGATGTGCACGCTGCCCTCGTCAGGTCTGTCGAGGCCGGCGATGAGGTTGAGCAGCGTCGTCTTGCCCGAGCCGGAGCGCCCCACCAGCGCCAGGAACTGCCCGGCGGGAACATCGAGGCTCACGTCCCGGATCGCGTGGACCACGCCGCCGCCTCCGTGGAACGAGCGCGAGACGCCATCGACGCGAATCGGCAGTCCCGATGCGTCCCCTTGCTGTCCGGTGCGCTCGCCCGTCACGGGCGCCGCCACGGTCGAGGGCGCTCATCGACGTCCTGCTCGGGGCGCACCTCGATGTGGTCGCCGGAGAGTTCGACGCGCGCGCGCTCGCTGACCCCCAGCGCATCGAGGTGTTCGCGCGGGAGCTGCAGCCGCCCGCTTCGATCGACGACGGCGAACTCCTCGACGCGCTCCGCCTGTCCTCGCGAGTAGGCCGCGTGCCGCACGATCTCGGTGCTGGTGCGCCCGTCGCGCATCGCGACCACGCGGTCCACCCGCCGTGCAATCGCGCGGTCGTGGGTCACGATCACGATCGTGACGCCGGTCGACTCGTTGAGAGCGCGGAACAGGCGGAAGATCTCGTCCGCCGTGACGCTGTCGAGTTCGCCGGTGGGCTCATCGGCGAGCACCAGCGGCGGGTCGTTCGCCAGCGCGACCGCGATCGCCACCCGCTGCTGCTCGCCGCCCGAGAGCTGATCCGGGCGCTGCCGCCGCCGCTCCAGCAGCCCCACGGCCTCGAGGAGGTACTGCGCGCGCTGGCGCGCCTGCGTCCGCGACCGCCCATCGAGGATGAGCGGCACCTCGACGTTCTGCTCGGCGCTGAGGTACGGGATCAGGTTGCGACCGGTCTGCTGCCAGACGAACCCCACCTCGCGGCGCCGGTACTCGACGAGGTCGTCCTCGGTTGCCGTCAGCAGGTCGCGCTCTCCGACCGACACGCGGCCCGCCGAGGGCGTATCGAGTCCCGCGAGGATGTTGAGCAGCGTCGACTTTCCACTCCCCGAGGCGCCCACGATTGCCATCAGTTCGCCCCGCGCCACCTTCAGGTCGAGCCCGCGCAGCGCCACGACCTCGAGCTCATCGCTCTTGTAGATCTTGAAGAGGTCTTCGCAGTGGATGTAGGGGGGCGCCGTCCGGGGTACGGAGGCCAGGGGTGAGGCCATCGGCTCAGACGTCGCCAATCCGGAGCGCTCGATGCACCTGCAACCGCACGTACAGTAGCACCACCGCCCCGATCGTCGCCGCGAACACCGTCCCGAGGATGCCCCACGCGAGCGCCACCGCGGGCCACGAGACGCCGAGCTGGAGCGGCGGCACCACCGTCGCGCCCTGTTCGTCGGTCCCGAGGAAGCGCAGCATGATCCGTCCCACCTGCAGCCCCACGCCGGTCCCGAGGCCCATCCCGGTCACGATCACGAACACGTGCTCGAACGCAACGACCCCGAAGATCTGGCGTCCTGAGAACCCGAGGGTGCGCAGGATCGCGAACTCGAGCGACCGCTCCTGGGCCGTGAGGTACGAGTACACGAGGAACCCGATCGCCGAGAGCAGCAGCACGGCCCCGAACGCGATGAACAGGATGCCCTGCCAGCCCGCCGCCACCAGTGGGTCCTCCTGCTGGCGGAAGCGCTCGCTCTCCACGTCGAGGAGCAGCTGCGGCGCCAGCCCCGCGGCGCCGATGGCGGCACGCACGCGCGAGGGGTCCGCGCCGCCGAGCCACACCTCGTTGGGCGCGCTCCCACCCTGGCCGGGCGGCGCGTTCACGCCGTACAGCAGCCGATCGAGGTCCACGACGCCGAACCCGGCGTCCGAGTCGACGCGCGCCGTCGGGAAGTAATCGAACACACCGGCCAGCTCCCCCTCGATGTACCGCGACTGCGCCAGCACCTGGAAGGTATCGCCCACCGTCAGCCCGAGGTCGGCGGCCGTCGATCGAAGCAGGTGCATCTTCATCGGCGGGACCGTGACCGCGCGCTGGACGCCGCGCAGCGCGGGTCCTCGACGATCGTCCACCCATGAGTACGACAGCGCACCGCTGTGGCCGGGGGGCGCGTCGTTCGAGGCGACGGGACGGTCAGCGACGCGAACGGGCCGCAGTCCCTGGATGGCCTGCAGTCCCTCGATGCTGCGGAACTCCTCAATGGTGCGCGCGCCCGTGAACTCCGAGGGCCGAGGCCCGCCGAGGACGGCGTTCGCCTCGGGCGCATCATCGGAGGCGAGCACGGGGCCGAGGAAGATGGTCCCGCGCGTCGACGCGATGCCGCCGCGAGGCACGAAGTAGTAGGACATCACCTCCAGTGGCGGCGTCAGGCGATCCGCGCCCGGCACCGCGGCGGCGAGGAACCGCCAGGTGGTCACCACGTCCTGCTGCGGCTGCACGCTGCCCAGCGTGACATCGAGGTAGCGCCCGTCGTTGTCGCGCACCCGCACCGCTACGTCTATCAAGCCGCTGATGGTCGGGGCCTTCACCCACGCCCCCAGCTGCCGAGGCGTGCCCGGCACCGCGAACCCCTCCTCGTGCACGCCGTTGTCCGCGAGCGTCCCCGCGATCTGCTTGAGCGAGGTCGGGGCGAAGTCGCCTCGGAAGAACGCCACACCGGGGAACGAGGTGGGGTCGATGCCCACCAGTTGCACCGAGCGCTGGCCGCCGGGCGCCGTGATCGAGGCGCTCGTGCGGAGCACAGGCGACTGGCGCTCCGACGGCAGCGCGGCGAACGTCGCGCGTACCGAGGCGTCGCCGGCGCGCGTCAGCCCTCGAAAGTCCGCAGCGCGCACGTCGGCGCCGACGGCGTACGCGGCGCGATGCTCGTACGAGCCGGTCAGCGTCTCGCTGAAGGACGCGGCAAACGTGCCGACCCCGGTCGCGAACATCAGCAGCAGCACGAGGTGCGTGTAGTGCGTGGGGTTCCTTACGAGCGCGCGCATCCCCACCAGCACCGCCGTGTTCCCCGTCAGTCCGAGGACGATCGCGATCGCCCGCAGCGCGAGGGGGAACAGCCGCAGGAACAGCACCGCCACCGTCAGCAGGAACACGGCGGGCGTCAGCAGCAGGAGGGGGTCCGACTGCACGTCGCCCGCGATCGAGGTGGCGAACAGCCCCTCCTGCTGCGATAGCCGCCAGAACACGATGCCGCTGAAGGCGACGAGCGCCACATCGAGGTAGTAGCGCAGGAAGAACGGCAGCACTCGAGGGCGCGCCGCCGCCCGCTTGAACTCCACCATCGTCGACGACGTCACGCGCCACGCCGGGATCATCAGCGCCGCGAAGGCGACCGCCGCACCCCCCGCCGCGAGGGCGTACGACAGGCTCGAGATCCCGACGCGCAAGAGCCCGCCACCCGACAGCGCCGCGAACGCCGGGATTGGCCCCAGCGCCGCGATCACCGCGGCCGCGAGCGGTGGACCCACGACCGTTGCCAGCCCCGCAAGGATGAACCCCTCGATGGCGTACTGCGCCAGCAGCTGACCCGTCGTGGCGCCCCGACTGCGCTGCAGCGCGATCTCGGACGCCTGCCGCTCCACGAGCATGCCCGACACCATCACGAGGTAGTACGCGACGATGCCGACCACCTGGAGCAGGAAGATCAGCAGCGGGATGCGCGTGAAGAAGAGCTTGGTGTCGAACGTCCGCAGCACTTCGATGAGGTCCGTGCGCACGCGCAGCCGCGGCTCGCTCACCTCGATCTGGTGCGTGGACTCCTCGAGGGCGGCCGCGAGCACATCGGCCTGCCGCGCGTCGAGCCGGTCGATGTCCACCGTGTACCGGTCGAGGAGGTCGCCCTGGATCCCGGGGAGCCGCTCGGAGATGGCGCCGAACAGCGTCGCCTCCGGGATGTAGAAGTCAAACGTCTCCCAGTTCCCCTTCGCGTGATCGATCGCCTCGAGGTCGCCGCCCCAGTAGGGCTCGGTCGGGTCGACAGCCGCGATGAGGCCCGCCACCTCCACGGGCACGGGTTTCGCCGCGGCGTCCCAGAACGGGTAGAGATCGAACACGTCCCCGACGTGAATGCCGTTGCGCTGCGCGGTCTCGAGGCCGACCGCGACCGGCACGAGCTTCCACTCTGCGTGCGGCAGCGGCGCCGGGAACGCACCCTCGACGACGCGTACGTGGTCCTCGTAGTCGGAACGCACGCGGAAGTACGCCCGGGGGCGGTTATCTGCCGTCGAGAGCGGGACGTCTCGAGGCGTGGGGAACAGGGTCGCCGACGTGATCTGGCGCACGTGCGCACCGGCCGCGTCACCAAGGACGCCAGCCACCGCGCGGTCCACTCGATTCCGCGTGCCCTGATACGTGGGCCGGTCCACCACCACAGTGTTCTGCGCCGCCACCACGTCGAGGGCGGCCCGGTCGTGGTGCGCGAGGGCGTAGCGCAGGCCGAGGTCGCGGATGGCGTCGGCGTAGATGGCCGTCGAGGCGATGATCGTCGCGGCGACCACGGTCCCCACGACGACGCTCGCGAGCAGCCGCCAGTTGCCCAGCATCCGCCGGACCGCGATCACGGGAAGCGATCGGTACCGCATCTTCCGATTCTAGAGCCGCCGTCGATCCGGATCCGGGACGCCCTACCGTCCGAGGGCGCACCGTGTCGAGGTCTATACTCGGCCGATGACCGACGACCCCACCTCCGCACGGACCGCCGAGGGGCTTCCGAGTTCCGATCGCGCGCCGCTCCTGCTGATCCTCGATTCCCACGGCATCATCTACCGCTCGTACTTCGCCCTCCGCGAGGCGCTCACGATTCGCAAGACCGGTGAGCCCGTGGGCGCGGTCTACGGCTTCGCGAACAGCCTCCTGTACGCCCTCGGCACGCTGCACCCGGACTACATCGTGGCCGCCTGGGACGGCCCCACGCCCACCTTCCGCCACGAGGCGGACGCCACCTACAAGGCCACGCGGCGCCCCATGCCCGACGATCTGCGACCGCAGGTCACCAGGGTGCGCGCGCTCCTCGATGCCTTCCGCATCCCCGTCGTCGAGGTTCCCGGCTTCGAGGCCGACGACGTGGTCGGCTCCCTCGCCACACAGGCGGACGCGCAGGGCATCGAGGTGGTGATCCTCACCCTCGACAACGACATGGTGCAGCTGGTCGGCGGCCACGTCCGCGTCCAGATGTACCGGCCCTACCAGCGCGACTACGTGATGTACGACGCGCCCGCCGTCCGCGAGCGCTGGGGCTTCGACCCGCCCCAGATGGTCGACTACAAGGCGCTGGTGGGCGACAACTCCGACAACATTCCCGGCGTGCGCGGCATCGGCGAGAAGGGCGCGCTCGCCCTCATCGAGCAGTACGGCACCGTCGAGGCGATGCTCGAGCACCTGCCCGAGATCACGCCGCCGAGGACGCGCACGGCCCTCGAGAACGGGCGCGAGGACGCGCTCCACTCGAAGACCATGGCCACGATCGTGCGCGATGTTCCCGGCGTCACGCTCGACCTCGAGGGCGTGCGTGGTCGCCGACTACGACCGCGACGCCGTCCTCGAGATGTTCCGGGACCTCGAGTTCCGCTCGCTCGTCTCGAGGCTGCCCGATCACATCACCGACGCCCCGGGTCCGCAGGCGCCGGTCGAGCGCGCCCCCGCCGAAGATAGGCAGTACGAGGTGGTGACGACGGCGACACGCCTCGCCGAGGTGGTGCGCGAGCTCCGTCGCGCCGGCCGCTTCGGCTACGAGCTGGTCGCCGACGACCCCCACCCGATGCGCGCCGCCGACGCGCTGGTCGGCATCGGCCTCAGCACCGAGGCGGCGCGCGGGTGGTACATCCCGTTCGGCCACACCTCGGAGGCGCTGCCACCGTCCGAGGGCCAGCAGGAGCTCTCCCTCGATGCCCCGCCCGCCGAGGGCGCCCCAGCGCACATCCTGCAGCTGGCGCAAACCGAGGTGTTGCGCGCCCTCGAGCCGCTCTTCACCGACGCCACTGTCGAGCGCGTCGCGCACGATGCCAAGTTCGCCACGCTCGCCCTCGCCGAGGCGTCCGGCGGCTTCTGGCCGGCTCCCGCTGCCTTCGACACGATGATCGCGGCCTACCTCCTCGGCGACCCCAACGTCACCGTCCGAGGGCTCGCCTTCAACCGCCTCGGCCAGGAGCTGGTCGACCCGAAGGCGCTGCTCGGCACCGGTCGCAAGGCCATCCCCTTCTCGCGCACCACTCCCGAGGACTGCGCTGCGTTCGCCGCCGGCAACGCCGATCTCGCCCTCCGGCTTGCGACGGTGCTGCGCGCGGACCTCGAGGCGAACGCGCTCCTCGGCGTGTTCGAGGACCTCGACATGCCCCATGTCCCCGTCCTCGCGAGGATGGAGCGCTGGGGCCTCGCCATCGACCCCGCCGCCCTCCACGAGCAGGCGCACGTCCTCGAACAGGCGATCGCCGATGCAGAGGCCGAGGTGTTTGCAGCCGTGGGGCACCAGTTCCAGATTGGGTCCCCCCAGCAGATCTCGCAGGTCTTTTTCGGCGAGCTGGGCCTGCCGAAGACGCGCAAAACCTCGACGGGGTTCACCACCGACGCGACGGCGCTCGAACCGTTGCGCCACGTCCACCCGGCGGTCGACGCCGTCCTCCGCTGGCGCGAGGTCAGCAAGATCAAGTCGACCTACGTCGATACGCTGCCGCTGCAGGTCAACCCGAGGACGGGGCGCATCCACAGCGTCTTCTCGCAGGTGACCGCGGCCACGGGCCGTCTCTCCTCGAGTGACCCGAACCTCCAGAACATCCCCCTCCGCACCGAGGTGGGGAACGCGGTCCGGCGGGCGTTCGTCGCGCGCGACTGCGGCGAGTCGCCGCGCTTCATCTCCTTCGACTACTCCCAGATCGAGCTGCGCGTGCTCGCCCACATGTGCGGCGACGACGAGCTGCGCGAGGCGTTCGACCGCGGCCTCGATATCCACGCGGCCACCTCGGCTCGCGTCTTCAACGTGCCGCTCGCCGAGGTGACGCCGGAGATGCGCCGTCGCGCCAAGGTCTTCAACTTCGGCGTGCTGTACGGCCTCACCGCCTTCGGACTGAGCCAGCGCGAGGGCATCCCGCGCGACGAGGCCGAGCAGTTCATCCACCACTACTTCGAGGCGTATCCGTCGGTGGCTGCCTGGCGCGACCGCGTCGTCGATGAGGCCCGCGCGAAGGGCTACGCCGCCACGCTCACCGGTCGCCGACGCTACATCCCGGACCTCCGCGCCTCGAACCGCAACCAGCGCATGGCGGCCGAGCGCGTCGCCATCAACATGCCGATCCAGGGCACCGCCGCCGACATCATCAAGATCGCCATGAATCGCATTGACGGGGAGCTGCTCGAACGGCAGGCTCGAGGGGCGAAGGCGCGGATGGTCCTGCAGGTGCACGACGAGCTGATCTTCGAGACGCCCGCTTCCGAGGCCGACGACGTCCGCGAGATCGCCCACCGCCTGATGCCGTCACTCGAGCTGGCGGTCCCCCTCGTGATCGAGGAGAAGTCTGGTCACTCATGGGGTGACTTCGCGTGACTGGAAGATCACCTCATAGTCGTCAAGATAGAGGGGTGCTCGCGTTGCTCGCGGGTGGCGTTTCTCTCGATATGATCCTGCCCTCACCGATCGGTGCAAACCTTCGCCCTCATCCGTTCGTGGTGAGCCGAGCCTGTCCTGAGCTTGGGTGCTGTTTCGTGGGGGAACCACTCGCCTTCGACTCTGAAGAGGTAACCTCGTCCCGCGTCGTGCTTCGAGCATCGGAAACCGGCCCGACCGCCATGCCCGAACTGCCCGAGGTGGAAACGATCCGCCGCGACCTCGCACCGCTCCTCGTCGGGAGGCGCATCCTCGGGGTGCACATCCACGTAGGCGGCGAGCGCCTCGCCATCACCCACGCACCGAGGGCGCTCGAGGCGGTCCTCCGGGGACGCACCGTGACGGCCCTCGAGCGGCACGGCACGTACCTCGTCGCCCGTCTCGATGACGGTCGCGCCTGGGTGCTGCACCTGCGGATGACCGGTTCGCTGGTCCACGCACCCCTCGAGGCGGCAGCGCACCGCTACGAGCGCGCACGCGTCGAACTCGATGACGGCACCTCGCTGCGCTTCAACGACCTGCGCAAGTTCGGCACCTGGCACCTCGTCGACGACCCCGCCGAGGCGATGCCGCACGCCGGTCCGGACGCCCTCGGGCCCGGCTTCACGCGCGACTGGTTGAAGGCGCAGCTCGCGAGGCGCTCCGTGCCCGTCAAGAGCGCGCTCCTCGATCAGCACGTCGCCGCCGGCGTCGGCAACATCTACGCCGACGAGGCCTGCTTCCGCGCCCGCATCGATCCGCGCGCTGCAGCAAACTCGCTCGGGCCGCGTCACGTTTCGCGCCTGCACCGCGCCGTACTCGATGCGCTCGAGGCCTCCATCGCCGACCGCGGCAGCTCCTTCTCGGACTACCGCGATGGCCTCGGAGCCGAGGGCCTGCACCACGTGCGAGTGCACGTCTTCAGGCGGACGGGGGAGCCCTGCCACGAGTGCGGGACGGCCATCGCGCGAGTGCGGTTGGGGGGAAGAAGCACGCATTACTGCCCTCGATGTCAGACCGGCGGCCGCGTGAGCGCGCCTGTGCGCCCCACGACGAAACGAGTCGCAGGTCAGAAGATCAGGGCCACAAGTCATAAGCCTTAGTTTTGATAAATCACACCGACATAACTGTGTGACAATCCTGCGCTATGACGTATTGGCCTGCGCGGAGGGTTGCTGCGCCGCTATCGATGTTGGTACCTTGCGCCCCGCCAGGACGGAATTGCGGCTGTTCGGGCGAGGCGACATATGACTCTCTGGCTCTCGATCAGCGCCATCGCGACGCTCGCCGTGCTCTACGCGGTCGGCGTCTGGTACTGCGCCGAAATCTTCACGAGGTCCAAGCGCAGGCGCGTCCAGGGCACGCCCGAGACCCTCGGCCTCCGCTACGACGACGTGCAGTTCCGCGCCCCCGATATGACCGTGCTCCGCGGCTGGTTCATCGAGTCCCCCGGCGCGCGCGCCGTCGTCGTCATGGTTCACGGCGACGAGGGCACCCGCTCCGACGCACAGGTCGGTCTCCTTCGGCTCCAGCGCGCCTACCTCCGCAACGGCTTCCACGTCTTCGCGTTCGACCTCCGAGGCCGTGGCGAGTCCGGTGGCGTGCGCGACCGCCTCGGCTCCGCCGAGCAGCTCGACCTCGAGACGGCCGTTGCCTATGTCAGGCGCCGCACCTCGAACCTGCCGGTCGTGCTGCACGGGTTTGGTCTCGGCGCCAGCCTCGCGCTGCAGGCAACCGCGCACGGACTTGGCCCACGCGCCGTCATCGCGGACACCGCGTTTACGTCGGCCCGCGATCAGCTGCGCTACCGCTGGCGGCGCCTCCCCGGCGTCGTCTTCGGACCCGCATGCTGGGTCGCGCGCCGCCTCTACCACGCAAACGTCGACGCCCTCCGTCCGCTCGAGTTGATGCCCAAGATCGACGTCCCGCTGCTCATCGTGCACGGCGCTCACGACCTCGAGTGCCCCGTGGCGAATGCACATAACCTGATGGCCGCGTGCATGAACAGCGCTGCCCAGCTCTGGATCGTCCCCGAGGCGGGCCACCTCCAGGCGTACCGACTCGAGAGCGACGAGTACCTGCGCCGCTCGCTGAAGCTCATCGACAACGCCATCCCCGCGAGGATGATCCGCCCGCTGCCGAGCGCGATGGCCGCCGTCTAGCACTTCGGTCACGCCTACGGTCGCGCTGCGCTACCGTCCTCGGCGTGACCCCCTACCTCGACGCCATCACCGACGTTCCCGGCATCCGCGTCGGCCACTGGACGAGCCGCCGCGCGGTCACCGGCTGCACGGTCGTGCGCTTCGACCGCGGCGCGGTCGGCGGCGTCGATGTCCGAGGCGCCGCGCCGGGCACCCGCGAGACAGACCTCCTGCGCACGGAGAACACCGTCGAGGAGGTGCACGCCGTCGTGCTCGCGGGTGGGTCCGCGTTCGGCCTCGAGGCGGCGAGCGGCGTCATGCGCTACCTCGTGGAGCGCGGCATCGGCCTCGAGTTCGGCGCCCACCGGATTCCGATCGTGCCCTCCGCCATCCTCTTCGACCTCGGCATCGGCCGCGGCCCGACCGCCGGCGGCTTCCCCGGCGTGGACGAGGGCTATCGAGCGGCGGCGCGCGCCTCGGGCGGCGCAGTCGCCGAGGGCTCGGTTGGTGCTGGCACCGGAGCCACTGTCGCGAAGCAGGCAGGTCCCGATCGGCGGCTCAAGGGCGGTCTCGGCACGGCCTCCGAGGTGCTCGGCACCGGGGTCATCGCGGGCGCGCTCGTCGCCGTGAACGCCGTCGGTACGATCGTCGATCCCACCACCGCTGAGGTCGTCGCCGCCCCTCGAGGCGATCGTCCCGGCACGTTCGTCGCTATCGATGACGTCCTGCGCACCGGCAGGTCATGGCGCGACCTCCACCCCGAGGAGTCGCCTCCGCTCGTGGACCCCTCGAAGGAGGCCGCACGCGCCGCCGAAGCGCCCCCCGAGGGGCGTGGTGAGAACACCACGGTTGCGGTCGTGGCCACGAACGCCAGGCTCACGAAGGCCCTCGCCAACCGCCTGGCGACGGTGTGCCACGACGCGTTCGCCCGCACCACCTGGCCCGCCCACACGCGAGGCGACGGCGACGCGATCTTCACGCTCGCCACCGGCGATATCGAGCTCGATCCGGCGGGCTATGGGGCCCTCGAGGCGATGGCCACGCGCGCCCTCGAGCGGGCCATCCTCAAGGGGGTGCGTGCCGCCTCCGGACTCGATGGCGTGCCCTCCGCCGAAGAATGGCGGGCCGCCGCGGGACGCCGTCGTCGCTCGTAACGGCCGGTTTCACTCGGCCTCAACCCCCCGTTCCGCGATCCGGGGAATACGTCCGTTGACAGGCCTCGACGCCTTCATATACTGGCGCTGTCGACCGACCCGAAGCGGCGGTCAAGAGACGCCTGCGAAGCAGAACCGGCCATCTATCCGCTTGGATCTCGCGACCGAGACGGAGGAATGATGACGGCGATACGCGCACGTATCCACATCGAATTGGTCCCCCACGAGCGTTCATCCGCGGAGGATGTTCGCACCCCGCTTTCCCCGCGCTCGCGAGGGGAGGCGAAGCCATGCGCATGATGCTGCACGGCAAAATCCACCGTGCCGTCGTGACCCGCGCCGATGTCGACTACATCGGCTCCATCTCCATCGACACCAACCTCATGGAGGCGGCCGGCATCGTCGAGTGGGAGCAGGTCCACGTCCTCGACGTGACCAACGGCAACCGACTCACCACGTACGCCATCGAGGCCCCCGCCGGCTCCGGTGAGATCTGCATCAACGGCGCCGCAGCCCACCTCGTCAGCCCCGGCGACCTCGTGATCATCCTCAACTACGAGGGCGTCCCCAGCGAGGCGATCCGCGACCACCACCCGAGGCTTGTGCACGTCGATACGGCCAACCGCATCGTCGATCTCGCCACGGATGACGCCGCGGTCTCCGAGTTCGCCGGCGTCTACGAGTCGATCAGTTCTCGGTAAGTCAGTTAGAAGGAGCGCATCCAGATGAGCGCCACCCGAAGCACTGCCGTGAAGCGAGTCTCGATTAGCGACCTCCAGTCGATGCGCGACAAGGGCGAGCCGATCACGATGGTGACGGCCTACGACTACCCCGGCGCGCGCATCGTCGATCAGGCGGGGCTGCCGATCATCCTTGTGGGTGACTCCCTCGGCATGGTCGTCCTCGGTTACGACTCCACCCTTCCCGTCACCGTCGACGACATGATTCACCACGGCAAGGCGGTCGTCCGAGGCGCCCAGCGCGCCCACGTGGTCGTCGATATGCCGTTCGGCTCTTACCAGACCGGCTGGCAGGACGCGATGCGCAACGCCACCCGGATCATGCAGGAGACGGGTGCCGGCTCCGTCAAGCTCGAGGGCGGCGTGCGCGTCGCCGAGACGGTGCACCGCCTCGTCGAGGCGGGCATCCCGGTGATGGGGCACATCGGCCTCACGCCGCAGTCGGTCAACCAGCTCGGTGGATTCAAGCTCCAGGGCAAGACCCCTCGCGAGGCGGTGGCGGTGATCGCCGACGCGCGCGCCCTCGAGGAGGCCGGCGCGTACGCGATCGTCCTCGAGACCGTGCCGACGGCGCTCGCCCACATGATCACGCAGCGCGTGCACGTCCCCACGATCGGCATCGGCGCGGGTCCCTTCTGCAGCGGCCAGGTGCAGGTCTTCCACGACATGCTCGGCCTGTACGAGGACTTCAAACCCAAGCACGCTCGCCGCTTCGTGATGGGCGCGCAGCTCCTCCGCGAAGGCCTCGTCGCCTACCGCGAGGCCGTCGAGGCGAAGGAGTTCCCCGCCGCCGCCGAGTCGTTCTACATGGACGAGCGGGCGCTCGCCCTCATCGAGCGGATGGCGCCGCCCCCCACGAACGATGTCGACGATCTCTCGGTCGCTCCCGAGGTGATCGAGGATGCCCTCGAGTCCATACGCGAGTCGCGTCGGGTCTCCACGGAGTCGGACGTCACCGGCTCGTAAACCCTCGAAGCAAACGTCCCTCTCGCGGGCCCCGGGAGTTCCGATGCACGTCGTGCGGACCGTCGAGGATCTGCGCGCCGCGCGTCGAGAGCTCCCGGGGCCCGTTGGCTTCGTCCCCACCATGGGCGCCCTTCATCGAGGGCACATCTCCCTCGTCGACGCCGCGCGCGCGGACTGCGCCGCTGTCGTCGCCTCCATCTTCGTAAACCCCACCCAGTTCGGCCCCAACGAGGACCTCGCGCGCTACCCACGACCGGAGGCGCAGGACCTCGCCCTGCTCGAGGCCGCGGGCGTCCGTCTCGCGTTCCTGCCCACCGTCGAGGTCATGTACCCCGAGGGCAGCGCCACCTGGGCGTGCGTCGGCGGCATCGCCGAGCGACTTCGAGGCCTCGCGGCCGGGCCACTTCGATGGCGCCCACCGCGACGGTCGTCACCAAGCTCTTCAACCCGTGCAGCCGGATCGCGCGTACTTCGGTCGCAAGGACGCCCAGCAGCTCGCCGTCATCCGCCAGATGGTGCGCGACCTCGATCAACCGCTCGAGGTGGTCGGCTGCGCGACCGTACGCGACGAGGACGGCCTCGCGCTCTCCTCGCGCAACGTCTACCTCAGTCCCGAGGAGCGCTCGCAGGCGCTCGCCTTCCTCGCGGGCTCCGTCGCGCGAAGTCGGTCTACGACGACGGCGTACGCGACGCCGCGAGCCTGCGCCAGTTCGTTGAGGACGAGATCCGGGCGCAGCCGCTCGCGCACATCGACTACGTCTCGCTGGCCGATGCGACCACCCTCGAGGAGCCCGAGTGGCCCGATCCTTGAGGCCTGCGCTGCCTCCCTCGCCGTCCGCTTCGGCGCCACCCGCCTCATCGACAACGTCACGCTGGGGGAGTAGACCGCAGTAGCCCGTCCGCGTGGCCCCGACGCCGGACCGGGCCGCGTGAGGGAGCAGCAAGATGCGTTTTGGGATCCTCTTCGCCGTTCTGCTCCTGCTGGTCGTGCTTGTCCTGTTCCTGGGCCTCCGCGCTCCCACGTCGCTCCTCGGACTGAGGGCGAGTCCGTCGGCGATCGCCCGGGGCGGCGGCCGGCCATCGAGCGCCGGGGGTGGCGAGGGGGGTGGCGGGGCTGCTCCCGGCGACCGCCTGCCGCCGCCGCCGTCCGGGACGCCCTCACCCACATCGACGGCGTCACCAACACCGACACCGACCGCAACTCCGAGTCCCGCCGGGGGACCGTACGCTGTCCGTCAGACGGAATCCCTTGGTGGTGAGCGCCTGTCGGGCGACGTCATCTGCCCGGGCAGGGCCTGGCAGGTGTCGGCGGTCACGCCGAAGGTGCAGTTCGCGTTCCTGTTCGGACCGGCGCGTGAGGACAGCGGCACCCCGGGAGGCAGCATGGGGTACCGCTACGACATCCCGAGCGCGGGCGAGTCTCACACCGCCGAGGGCAGTTACACGCTGGGGCCCGCGAGCCCGGACGGCGTCGTCACGGTCTCGATCAGGGGCCAGGATCACGTGGCATTCAAGGGATTCGATGGAAACTTCCCATTCCGTTACCGGTTCGATCTCGTGCCGCTCGCGCAGGGCGTCTGCCCCTGAACGCCCCGTGCGGAGACCGTGCGCGTGTTGCCCCTCACTCCCGGCCCTCTCCCAGGGGAGAGGGGGTCGGAGTCCGAGGGGCTCGGACCTCTCCCGATGGGAGAGGGGCGGGTGAGTGGCCCACGCAGGTGCCGCGGGAGGTGGTGCGGACGGAGCAGGACTCCTCCCGACCCCACCCGCGACGACGTCACCTGGGTCCGGGTTGGTGGTGCGCGCGTGCTCGGCGTCCCGCGCGCATGGTCTGCCGAGGAGCAGCGCCGCGCCGCCGAGCACGCGGCGCTTGCCCTCGAGGCGATCGCGCAGCATGGCTCCACCAGCGCCGAGGAGTCGCTCGTCGGCGCGCGGCTCCCCTCGAGGTCGCCGCGCTCCGCCACGCGGGCCTCGAGGTCGTCGCCCTCGAGGCGTTCCTCGCGCGTCTCGCCCGCCCCGAGGACTAGCGCGCCGATCAGCTCACCCCCTGTTGCGTCAGCTCCGGACTTCAGCTCGAACCCGTTGCGCAGCAGTCGCTCGAGCGTCGCTGCACCTGCCGCAACGACAAGCGACAGCAGAGAGAGCCCAAGACCGGGGCAACGGCGCCCGCGCTATCGTCCCCGTTTGCGTTGAGGACAATGAAGACCTCGCCGGCGGCGATCAGCACGGGCATCGCGAGCGCGCAGTACTTGATGGTGCGCACCGCGGTGACTGCAGGCAGTGAGAAGACCTCGGTCCGACCGAAGTAACCGAGCAGCTTGAACTTCTGGTACAGGGCGAAGAAGAACGGCGTCGACGCGAAGTACCCGTAGATGAGAAACGGGTCCAGATGGCGCACCGGCGATCGAGGTTGGCGGCGCGTCCTTCGGTCTGCGGGAAGCCGATCATCACCGCGACCGCCCCCAACGCCACGAGGACAATCACCAGCCTGAGGAACCACGTGGTGACCAGCTTCATGCGGCACCCTCCGAGGAGCGATCGGACTCGGCGCGTCCGTATCGACTATCACTATGCGCCTGTGGAGGTCAATCGCGGGCAGCACGCTCGGTCCTGCCCGGCCTCCCCGGTGCCTCCCTGGTGCCGCGGCTACCGTCGCTCCACTGCCGCTGTTAGCATTCGATGGCGCGCTCCGCGCGAGTTCGCGCGCACTCGCGAACGTGCTCGTCTACCTGTCCCGGCGCCCCATTCGAGGGCGGTCCGGCAAGTTCTTCGGAGGCGGCGTCGTGTCCGGTCACTCGAAATGGTCCTCGATCAAGCACAAGAAGGGCGCCATCGACGCCAAGCGCGGCCAGCTCTTCACCAAGCTCGCCCGCGAGGTCACCATGGCCGCCCGCGCCGGCGGCGGCGACCCCGAGATGAACGCGTGGCTCCGCCTCGCCGTCCTGAAGGCGAAGGAAGCCAACATGCCCGGCGACAACATCCAGCGCGCGATCACCCGCGGCGCCGGCGGCGGCGAGGCCGACAACCTCGAGGAGATCACCTACGAGGGCTACGGCCCCGGCGGCACCGCCGTCATCGTCGAGGCGGTCACCGACAACCGGAATCGCACCGTGGCCGAGATCCGCAACGCCTTCTCTCGAGGCGGCGGCAATCTCGCCGAGGCGGGCGCCGTCGCCGGCAGTTCGAGACGCGCGGTCATCACGATCACCGGCGCCGACGTGGACGAGGTGCAGCTCGCCGCCATCGATGCCGGCGCCGAGGACACCTCCGCCGACATCGACAGCGCCGAGGTCTACACCCAGCCGACCGACCCTCAACGAGGTGCGCACCACCCTCGAGACGGTGGCCAGGTCGACAGCGTCGAGATCGCTCCGCAACCGAAGACGCTCATCGACCTCGACGAGAAGGCAGCCCTCGCCGCGCTCAAGCTCCTCGAACGGCTCGACGACCTCGATGACGTACAGCGCGTCTTCCTCGAACGCGAACTTCCCCGCGGAGCTCGTCGAGGCCTCCGCTTGACCGACGTCCGACCCGAGGCCTGAGTCGGGTCCTCGGCGTCGACCCGGGCCCGCGGATCACCGGCTACGGTCTCGTCGAGGGCGATGGCACGACCGCGCAGATCGTCGCCACCGGCGTCATCCGCACCAACGCGAAGTGGTCGAAGGCCGACCGCCTCGCCCGCATCTTCGAGGGCCTGGGCGCGCTCATCGAGGAGCACGACGCCGGACGCGCTCGCCGCGAGCCTGCAGTTCGTCGCCGAGAACGTCCGCAGCGCGATGACCATCGGCGAGGCGCGCGCGCCGCCGCGATCCTCGCCGCCGCCTCGCGAGGACTCCCCGTCCACGAGTTCACGCCCACCGCGATCAAGGAGTCGGTCACCGGCCACGGCGGCGCGCCAAGCAGAGGTGCGCCAGCTCGTCGCGATTCACCTCGGCGTGCAGCCCGACGACCTCCCCGGCGCGCTGGACGCCTCCGATGCCCTCGCGTCGCGCTCACCCGCCTCGCCGACCTCCGCCCGAGACCGCCTCGCGCGGCGCGCCTAGCCCGAGATCGCCATGCCTTCGAGCTCAATCGACCTGGCGCGCCGCCCTGCCTTCATCCGTTCGTGGTGAGCTTGCCGAACCACCCGTGCCGTCGTCGAGGAGTTCGAATCGACAGTCCCGAGGGTACGAGTGGTGCCGCAGTGCTGGGATCGAAGCTCGATGCACTCCTGCCCTGCGGGTGGCCTGGGGAGCGCAGGCTCCCATGAGAAGAAGGGTCGGGGGATGGCTCCCGCGCCGCGGGCGCGACCGCATTCCCGCCGGAGCCAAGGCTCGCATCCGTTCGTGGTGAGGCTCTCCTGAGCACAGTCGAAGGGCTCGTCGAACCACCGGCGCCGTCGTCGAGGAGCGCGAATCGGCGGTCCCGGAAGCACGGCACGACCGCCGTGGTGGATCCCGTCGCCCGGCGCTGCGCCGCTCGGGTGGCCTGGGAAGCGCAGCCCCCCATGAGAAGAAGGGTCGGGGGATGGCTCCCCAGGCCGCAGGCGCGACCACAGCTCCGAAGCCCCGGCGTCTCGAGGCCCGTTTCCGAGGCCCCTTTGCCCCGAGGCCCTCGCCCGGAGGGCCCTCGATGATCGCTGGCCTCCGCGGCACCCTCGCGCGCCGGGACGACGCCACCTCTACCCTCTGGCTCGACGTCGCCGGCGTCATCTACGAGGTGCTCGTGCCCGCCTCGCCTCCGCCTGGGTCGTGTCCCACGAGGAGGGCGCCGAGCTCGCACTATTTACCTATTACCACGTCAACGAGCGCCGCGCCCCGTCCTGATCGGCTTCCCCTCGACTTGCGGAGCGCGAGTTCTTCGAAAGTTCATCGATGTCCCCGATGTCGGTCCCGTCCGCGCCGTGAGAGCGTTGGACCGCCAGGTGTCCGAGATCGCGCGCGCCATCGAGGGCGGCGACACGAAGGCCCTGCAGCAGCTCCCGGGATCGGTGCGAGGACGGCTCAAACCATCATCGCCCACCTCCAGGACGGCTCCCTCGAGGAGGCAACGCCCCGACGCCACCGGCGCGCGGCCGGCGAGAGGAGCCCGGCGTGCGCGACGACGCCAATCGAGGCGCTGCTCGCACTCCAGTACGGCCGTCGCGAGGCGGAGTCGATGGTCGCTGCCGCCCTCGAGGCGAATCCCGAACTCGACGACCTCGAGGCGCTCCTGCGCGCCGTGCTCGAACAGCGGGGCCGCTGATGACCGCGCGCGACGCTGAAGTCGCGCTGCCTGCCGGACGGTCCGCGCCTCGAGTGCTGGTCACCGCGCCGCGATTGCACTGCCGCTGGTTGTTCTCGGCGCCGTCCGTCGCGAACGGCACTTTCGATGCGCGCGCCGCCGCCGCCGCCTTTGCCCTGACGTCGGCCGCACTCCTGGCGCTCGTCCTGCTCAACACGCGTGCCTCGACGGCACGCGAGCGCTCGTCGAGGTCGGCGCCGCCCTCCGGCCACCAGAGCGCCATGCTCGAGCAGATGGCGCGCTCCGACGCGGTCACCGGCGCCGCCAATCGCCGAGGGCTCACGGATGCCCTCGCCATCGAGGTCTGTCTACCGCGCCCTGCGCTATCGCCGACCGCTCTCGGTGCTGATGATCGACATCGACGTTTCCAAGTTCGTCAACGACCGGCACGGACACGAGTTCGGCGACCAGGTGCTGGCCGGGGTCGCGCGCGTACTCCACCAGGCCGTGCGGGCCTCGGATCACGTCGCCCGCTACGGCGGCGAGGAGTTCGTACTGCTTCCTGGAGAGCAACGCGAGCGCCGCCTGCATGACCGCCGAGAAGTTGCGCGCCCTGGTCGACGCGCACGAGTTCGCCGGGTCCGACCGCCGCGCGCACGTCACGATTTCCATCGGTGTTGCCACGCTCACCGACAGCCACATCGCGGCCGACGAGACAGCGCGCCGCCTCCTCGCCAGGGCAGATGCCGCGATGTACGACGCCAAGCGCGCCGGCCGTACCGCGTCCGCGTGGAGGACGGTGTTATAGGGCTGCCTCGGGCGGCGTGACGCTCCAAGACCGGGCGCTACAGTCGGACGGCGGGACCGATGTTGTGTCGGAGTCTAGACGTGGGACAGTGAGCGACGGAATCCCCCGCCACGTGCGGACCCTGCGACTTCGACGCGACGCCCTGGCAAGACCGGTAGCCCGCATTTCCGTGTAAAAGTAAGGACACCATGGACATCTGCTCGAATCACCTCGAAAGCCAGGTCAGCGATCTCGGGCCGTGCGCGAGGCGGCTGAAGTCGAGGCGACGAAGTCAGGCCTGCGATGAGGGCGCCCGCGCCGTCCGCCCGAACCTGGACCTGTTGCTCGGTGGCCCGGTGGCGGCGCTCGCCGAGAACGGCACGCCTGGAATGCCGTGCTCGCCGAGACCAGGCGCGAGCGATCGCGCGCCGATGACGGCGTTTGTCGACACGAATGTGCTCATTCGGCACCTCACTGGCGAGCCCGCGGCACTGGCGAGGCGGGCGACGCGGGTACCCTGAGGACGCGACGGTCGCCGCCTTCCGACCTGATCCTCGCCGAGACGGCGTATGTCCTCGAGTCCTTCACGAGGCGCCACGGATACAGGTGGCTACGACCCTGCGAGCGATCCTCGGGTTCCGCGTTGACCAGGCGCATTGGCGTCGCTCCTCCAACGCACGATCGAGGCTTGGCGAGGTGTACGACCTCGACTTCGCCGACGCGTACCTCGTTGCCAGCGCGGAGCGCACCGGTGTCGGCAGGTGTCCTTGTTCGACCGTACGATTGACCGTGTGCCGACCGTTCGTCGCGACGAGTCGAGCAGGGCGCGGACACTTCCCGCATATACTGGAACGCATGAGCGAACCACGCCCCGCCGACCAGGTCACACCGACGACGCCGCCCTCGCCGTGCTCGGCTGGTCTCCGACTTCCAGCCGACCGGCGATCCATGGCCATCGACGCCTTCGCCGGGGCTTGAGGACGGCCTGCGCGCCCAAGAGATGCTCGGCGCGGATTCGGACCGCGACTTTCACCACGGCCAACATCGAGCGCTACCAGCGCCCCACGCTCGTCCTCGCGCCGAACCGGACGTCGCGGCGCAGTTTCGCCGCCGAGTTCCGCGAGATGTTCCTCAACGCCAGTCGAGTACTTCGTCCCTACTACGACTACATCGGGCCCGAGGCGGGCATCCCCCGCAGCGCGACACCTACATCGCCAAGGACGCCGACATCAACGAAGAGATTGACAAGATGCGGCACGCCGCGACGCGCGCCCTCTTCGAGCGTCGCGACACCCTCATCGTCGCCTCGGTGTCGTGCATCTACGGTCTCGGCGAGCCGGGCGAGTACCAGTCCTTCGTCCAGCAGCTCTACAAGGGCCGCCACGTCAACCGCTCCTCGGTGGTGCGCCAGCTCATCGACATGCAGTACGACCGCAACGACATGAACCTCATCCGCGGCACCTTCCGCGTCCGAGGCGACTCGCTCACGGTCTTCCCGCCTACGAGGACCTCGCGATCCGCATCGACTTCTGGGGCGACGAGATCGAGCGCATCGTCACCATCGACCCGCTCACCGGCAGAGCCCTCTACGACATCCACCACGTCGCGATCTACCCCGCTGCCAGGCTTCTCGTCACCTCGAAGGACCGCCTCGAGTGCGGCTATTGAGGGCACATCCAGGCCGAGCTCGAGCAGCGCACCTCCTCGAGCTGCGCGCCGTGGCGGCCACATCCTCGAGGCCGCCCGTCTCGCAGGAGCGCACGCGCTTCGACTTCGAGACGCTGCGCGAGGTGGGCCACTGCCGGGCATCGAGAACTACTCGATGCACCTCGCGGGGTGCCCGGCCCACGCCGTGGACGCTGCTCGATCACTTCTCCTCGACGACTGGCCGCTCTTCATCGACGAGTCGCATGTCGCCGTCCCCCAGGTCCGGGGCATGTACGAGGGCGACGTTGCCCGCAAGAAGGTCCTCGTCGAGGATGGCCTCGCCTCCCGAGCGCGATGGACAACCGGCCGCTCAACTTCGGCGAGTTCAACGATCGCTGATCAACCAGGTGGTCTTCGTCTCGGCGACGCCCGGTCCGTACGAGCTCGAGCACTCCGAGCGCATTGTCGAGCAGGTCATCCGCCCCACCGGCCTCCTCGACCCGAGGTCGAGGTGCGCGACGCCAAGGCCGAGATCGACGACCTACCTTCGAGGCGGCAGGAGTACAGCGCCACGAACGCGTCCTGGTCACCATCAATGCCGACCAAGAAGATGGCCGAGGAATTCACCGACTACCTGCAGGAGATGGGCGTCCGCGTCACCTACCTGCACTCGGAGATCGACACGCTCCAGCGCGTCGATCCTGCGCGACCTCCGCTACGCCGGCGTGTACGACGCCGTCGTCGGCATCAACCTCCTGCGCGAAGGCCTGGACCTCCCCGAGGTCTCCTCGTCTGCATCCTCGACGCCATGGCGAGGGCTACCCTCGGTCGGGCGGCTCGCTCATCCAGACGATCGGCCGCGCCTGCACGCAACGCCGAGGGCCGCGTGATCATGTACGCCGACAAGATCACCGACTCGATGCGGGCCGCCCTCGATGAGACGACCCGCCGCCGGGCCATCCAGGAGGCGTACAACATCGCGAACGGGATCACTCCCACCACGATCACGCAGCGCCGGTGCGCGACATCACCGACCGCCTGTGGTGCAACAGGAGTCGTCTTCATACAGCGCTGCTGCTGGCGCTGTTTAAGGAGGAGCTCGCGAGGTTGACCGCGAACTCGAGGGCCAGATGGGAAGACCGCCGCGCAGACCCGATTTCGAGCGCGCCGCCATCCTCCGCGACCAGATCGTCGACCTCCGTCGCGAGCAGATCCTCGAAAACGACCGTCCCGAGGGCCTCCGCGAGATGGTGCGCCGCCTGGCCCGCCACCACGTCCGACCAGCGTCGCCGGAAGGGCGGTGGCCGTTCGCGCCCCATGCCGAGGCGCAACGGTTGGGTTCACGCGCCGCTGGCGAATAGACGAGTCCGCGAGATAAGTGGGTCGGGGAGACACGATTTGAACGTGCGGCCTCTGACCCCCAGTCGCGGTGCCACCAGGCTGCGCCACTCCCCGAGGCCTCGATGCTGGCAGAGGCGTCCCGGCTCGATCGATGGGCGCGACTGGCTTCAAGAGCTCGAACGCCCTGGAGAAGGCGATGGTCGAATACACGCCCCTGCAATGCCCACCCGCGGCGGCACGTCATCGAGACCGCGGGCGTCAGCTGGCGCACCACGCGGCGAGTGCAGCACCCCCGTGACGAGGTAGAACGCCAGCAGCAGCGCCAGCGCACCCCATGCACGCACGATCGGGAGATAGTGGATCACCCAGCGCGTCTCGGCCACCACCAGCCCCGTGACGGATGCCAGCGAGCAGTGTCTCACCGGGGTCCACTTCCCCTCCTCCCGCAGATCCGCCGAGAGGAGCATTGCGGCCAGCCCCACCGCCAGGCCTGCCGACTGCTGGCCGACGTAGCCGAACAGGAACACCAGCCCGAACACCTCGACGCCACGAGGTAAGTCGCGGCCGCGGTGATCAGTCGCCCCTGGTGGCGAACGGGACGAACTCCTGCACCGACGACAGCCGACCGACGACGACCGCCGTACCCCACGCCCGCGAGTACGGCGACGATTGGCGTGGCGAACCCGGAGCGTGGCGTACTCGATGAAGACGGGCACCGCCAGCATGTACAGCGCGGGCACGAGCAGCAGCGGCGCGGTATCGAGGCCGCCCTCGGCGAAGGCGGCGCGCCGTCCTCCTCGGAGCACCCCATCGAGTCCGAACGTCGTCGCGATCGTCCCGAGGAGCACCAGCCAGCGAGGGGACGGCTCGATCAGCGTGAACATGAGGATGAAGCCGGTCGCAACCACGGCGAGGAGCAGCGCCGGCAGAGTGGTGACGTAACGACTTGAGGCGGGCGCGAGGGGCGAACGCTCGATGGGAGCGGCAGCCTCGACGGGAGGCGCATCGGGCTGCGTCGGATCGAGGCCGGGCGAGTTCGTCACTCGACCGCGAACGTCGGCTCGACCTCGCCGAAGATCTCGGCGGCGTTGCGGTATCGAATCCGATCGGCCTGGTCCTCGGAGAGACCGACCTGGTCGAAGATGGTCTCGAGATGCCGCACGTGCTCGGCAATCTCGTCGTCGCGGCAATCGGAGCCCCACGTGAGCTTCTCGGGGCCGATCTCTTTCCCCAACGAGATCTCGCCGACGGCGCCGTCGATGGTGTCGCCGCCCGACATGTCGAGGTAGACGTGGTGGCGCCAGCGCACCACCGAGGACGCCTCGTCGTAGTTGCCGGTGCCGCCCATGTGCGCGCCGATGATGCGCAGTTCGCGGGTTGTTCGCGATGGTGTCGAGGTGGAACGGTCGCATCCGGGTCGCCGACACATCCCGAGGCGGCCGCAAGCGCGACAGTTCCGCTGGAGCGTCGCCGCCGCTCCGGGTCCCGGCGCGCGGGTGGGCATTCGAGTAGTCCACGCCGCCACCGATGACGCCGAGATGGAACAGGATGGGCATGCGCAGCTCCTCCGCGGCCGCGTAGGTGCTGGCGATTTGTAGTCGTCGTAGGCGCGCCGCGTGCCGATGATCTTCAGCCCCGGAATCCCAGTTCGTGGAGATGCGCACCTCGCGGCCGAAGTCGACGTCATCCGGGTCGATCACCGCGCTCGGGAGAACAGGTCCTCGTGACGCCTCGCGAAGCCGAGCGACGCTCGTAGGAGATGCCCATCCGCCCGCCGAGCAGGTGAGGCACGAGTCACGCCCTTGCCGCCCAGGGCGCGTCCGCGCGATCGTCGATGAGGCGCTCGTGCTGCTCCTCCTCGGGATTCTCGAAGTTCCGAGGGAAGTGACAGTGAACATCCCAGAGCATGGTGCCTCCCGGTCCGCAGGAGTTCCGGGCATTCTACTGCGCGACATTCCGACCCGGGGGCGCGAAGTCGCCTCCTGGCTCAGGGATGGAACGGTCAGCTGGCCGGGGGCGGAGCCCTCACGCGGTCGCACCCCATGGCGAGGTGGAGTAGTAGCGGGGAGGCGGGGCGCCGACACCTTGATCGCACCGAATCTCCTCAATACGCTGACGATGCACCGTAGGATGCCGATGGAGCGGCATCGCGATCCCGGAGCCCGGATGCAGCACCGGCAAGGGGCCGCCTGCGCGACGCGAACGCGTGGCCCGTCCTCATCCGCAAGTGGCCCGACGGTGTCGCCGTCCCGAGACACATGTAAGGAGAGAGGGGGTGCGCCCCGGTGCCTTACCCGATCAGGTTACCCCTGCACGCCTCGCCGATTCCTCGCCGCAACGCCATCGCAACGTGGCGAGTCGGCTCCTCCGAGCCGCCACGGCTCATTCGCTGTCGCGCGCTCAGATAGTGCGTTCGATACCGAGTCACGGACGACTCCGCCGGTGCCCGTCTGTCGGTACCACAGCATGAGAGCGCGTTCGAAAGGACTCGATCGTGTCTTCACAACCAGGAACGCTTCGCCCTCGTTCGGCTTCAGCCGCAGCACGCTCGTCAGCCTCATCACCATCGTCTCGACGCTCGCGATCTCGCGACCGGCGCCACGTTCGCCCTCAGTGGTACGGATAAGCACGAGCTGGCACCGTGAGCTCGGGGACCTTCTCGATCAACCTCAATGTTGCCGGCACCGGACCACCTCGAGGCGCTCGTGCTCGACGCGGTGCGCCGACGTGTCCATGGCCTGCAGCCCGCAGTTTTGCACTGCGACGGTGAACGTGACGAACAATAGCTCGTTCCACAGATTACCCTGGGATCCCCTCGAGCACGCCGAATGGCTTTGCGTCGACGACCGACACCAGCGGTGTTTCGGGGTGCTCGACTCCGACTGGCCTGTGACGTTCGATCAGAGCAGCTACAACACGACGTTGGGGGCAGGCGCGAGCACGTCGTTCATCGTCAAGGTCACCCTGTCTCCGACGGCGCCACTCGGCTGCCAGAATGAGACGGCCACGGTGAACGTCACCGTCGGCGCCTCGGCCTAGCGATTCGGGAATCCGAGGGGCGAGCGTGCAGTCCGCTCGCTCCTCGATGACCCTCGAGTGAGGCACACGACGCTGGTTCGGGGCGCAGTCGCGTACGGCCTGCGGCTGGCGGGATGGGTCGTCACCGCCTCGATGCTCGCCGCGGTGCTCGGCCTGGCCGCGCTCTTCCTCGGACCCCGCGCCTTCGATGTGCAGCCGCTGATCGTGCTCACCGGCAGTATGGAGCCCACGCTCCCGACCGGCGGTATCGCCTACATGCGTCCCCTCGCCAGGCCTTCCTCCGCCGCCCCACCCGAGGTGGATCGCGACTGGACGCCGACCTCGGCTATCCGCGCGGGCGACATCATCACCTTTCGCGTCCCTCGCGACCCCCGGATGACGGTCTCGCACCGGGTGATCGCGGTGATCGAGGACGAGGACGGGCGCCGCTTCCAGACGCAGGGTGACCACAGCGACCATCCCGACGTGCAGCCCGTGCTCGCCTCGAACGTGGTGGGCACCGTGGTGTTCGCCGTGCCCCGTCTGGGCTACGTGGCCGACTGGCTGCGGCATGGCACGTCCTTCCTCATGCTCCTCGGTACACCGACCGCGATCGTCGTGCTGGTGGAGTCGGCAAAGATCGCCCGCGACGCTCGCCGAGGGCGCACGACGCAGGACGCGCAGCCCAATCCGATCCACGGCCGCGCCTCGAGGCTGGCGCGTACGTGACCTGGCGCGCGCCGCTGTGCGTCCTCGTCACCGGCATGCTGCTGGTCTTCACCAACGGGTTCACCATCGACGGCACGCTCGGCGCGCTGACCGCCTCGGACGGCGCGCACGGCGTCGTGACCTCGGGGCACTGGGGCGCACCGACGCCCGCACCCACGCCTCGGCCGTGCGAACTCAAGTCCGACGATCCCGGCCCCGGCTATCCCGGCGACGGTACCCGGGTCGTGCTTCCCGCATGCGGGCAGGTGCTCGGTGCGCCGGTCTCGCCGTCGTTGGTCGGCCCGGCCTCAGTTCCGACGCCGCCCGCGCGCCCGGCACCGCGATCCGAGGGCCCACCGCCGTGGCCCGCATCGAGCGCCACTCCGTCCGCCACGCCGCGTTGACGGCTCCGTGCCGCCCTCGATAGCGTCCCGCCATCGAGGCCGGCGGGAGTCACGAGGCGTGGAGGCATCATGACCATCGGAGTGGCAATCCAGGCGCCGACCGCGCGCGCGTTCGTCGACCAGGTGATGCTCGCCGAGCGCCTCGGCGTGCCGACCGCGTGGAGCACGATCGGCGGCGCGGGCGGCGCCGACACGCTCACCTCGTACGCTGTCGCACTCGACCGGACCGAGCGGATCACAGTCGGCACGGCGATCGTCCAGACCTGGCCGAAGCATCCGATTGCGATCGCGCAGCAGGCGCTGGCGCTGGAGCAGCTCGCGCCCGGCCGTCTCATCCTTGGCGTGGGCCCGGCGCACGAGCCGGCGATGGTGCGCACGTACGGCGTGCGCTGGCATCGACCTCTCAAGCAGCTGCGCGAGTACCTCAGCGTACTGCGGGCGCTCCTCGACGAAGGCCGAGCGGGACTTCGAGGGCGAACACGTCACCGCGCGCGCCGAGCTTGCACCCGGCCACACACCGCGCTGATGGCCTCGGCGCTGCGTCCGGCCTCGTTCGCGCTCTGCGGCGAGCTTGCCGATGCCATTCCCGATGTGCCCGCGCGCCTACCTTGTGGAGCAGGCGCTGCTCCGCGCTCGCCGAGGGCGCACGCCGCGCGAACCGCCCGGTCCCGCCCCTCGTGGCGCACGTGCCCGTTGCGGTCACGGCCGACCGCAGCGTCGCCCGTGGTCTCGCCACCCGCGAACGCCTCGGCAACTACTCGCGGGACGCCGTTCTACCTCGCGATGTTCGCGCAGGCCGGGTTTGCCGACGCCGCCGAGGGCTACAGCGACGCCCTGCTCGACGACCTGGTGGTGTCGGGGACCGAGGACGACGTGGCCGCGCGATTGCGCTCCTACCGACGCCGCGCTGGGGCCGGTGCTCGCACAGCCGATCGTGGACCTCGGACAGCGCCGCCTCGATCGAGCGGGCGTTTCGAGCCGTGGCCGCGGCGAACCTCTAGGAGGCATCCCATGTTGCTCGCGTTCTCCATCACGCCGACGCGGAGCCATGGCGATATCTCGTGTACGGCCGGGATTCTACGGCACGTCGTTCTCCCGAAGCGCCGAAATGGGATTCACTCCCCATGGGGCAGGCATCTCCGAGTTCGGGCGATCGGCGTGCCCTGCGCATCTAGGTGGAGCACCTTTACCGCGACCTGCTTTTCCAAACCTTCTTTTCCGTTGAGATCGGTCTCGTACCAGACGTTGAACGTGACGTCAGTCGCGGGCACTCGCTCGTGCATCCGAACTTACGATCTCCGCCTGGAGGAAGCGCTTGAAGTCGTGGCTCGCTCTGATTTCGGAAACAAGGCGGTCCTTGGGCGTTCGTAGACGTGAAGACACGTCCGTGGCGTTGGCCATCCGATCGAAGTCCTGGTCCTGCCACGCGCGGAGGAATTCAGCGACCGCGGCCTCTGCCGAGTTCGGGGCATATTTAGTCAGATCGAGTTGCGGGTAGGACGAACGACTGGCATCAGGCGGCGCGTTGACTGGACGCTCGGCGGCTGGCTTCGGAGTCGCCGTTGGAACAGCGCGCGGCGAAGAACAGCCCAAGAGCAGAACAAGGAAAGGATGAGCCGACCAACGCAGATCATGCCGTACACGGTATACGCTGACACAGTCACTAACAGGCCAAGCTCTGACCAACCCGGGGCCACAGTCCACTGACTGATGGAAGGGGCGTCTGATGTTGCTCGCGTTCTCCATCACGCCGATCGGGACCGGCTCCGCATCGGTGAGCGCACAGGTCGCCGACGCGGTGCGCGTGGTGCGCGCCTGGACTGCCGAACCGCACCGACTCGATGTTCACCCACCATCGAGGGCGAGTGGAGGAGGTCTTCGCGGTGCTCAAGGCGGCCACGATGGCGGTCGCAGCCGGCTCCGAGCGCGTCGTCTCGTGGTGAAAGCGGACTATCGCCCCGGCGTCACGAACGCCCTCGAGGCCAAGGTGCGCGCGGTCGAGGAGAAGCTTCAGTTCAGCGTCCTCGGCGCCCGTCTCCCATTCCGGGCGCAGGATTGCGTAGTGGGACGTCGTCGGAGCGCCCGCCCCGGCGGTCCAGTCGGGCCGAGCGGAACACGCCCTCGCGCGACATCCCGACTTCTCCATCACGCGCCACGAACCGGTGTTCCGGAGGTCGGCCCATGCCTGGATGCGCTCCAGGGCCGCGTTCGCGGAAGCCGTACTCCAGGACCGCCGACACGCCCGGTCATCAGGCTCCCCTGGCTCCATTGGTGCGGCGAAGGCCGTAGCCGAGGTTTGCGACGTGATCCCGCGTGATCCGCATCTCGATGGATCCGATCACGCGTCCCCGGCTTTCGATGGCGAAGTGCGCGCTCGCACTCCAGTCCTCGAGGTGGCGCCTCGCGACGAACTCTTCCGCATCTCGCCGCGCGTACGGATACGGCACGACCAGGTCGAGATAGCGGGACCACTCCTCGAGGACGGCATACGCGAGCACGTCATCCACATCGGTGAGCCGGAATGGACGCAGGAGCAGGCGTGGCGTCTGCAACCGGGTGCGCGCGCGTTCTTGCATGACGAGCATCGTACGCGAGCGATATCGAACAAACCGGCATCCCCAGCGCAAAGTCGCCGCGCGTAGGGACATTCCCCGATTCGCGCTTGACGCCAGATGCGCCTCAATAGAGGCATGGCCAGACCGACGACCGAACCGCCGTACGAGCCGGTGACGCGCGTGCATCGCGAACTCGGGCATCCGATTCGCATCGCATCCGGCGGACGTCAGGCGTACTGCGTCGTGTGCCTGCTGCTCTGGTCCCAGCGTGGCGAGTGGTACGCCACCGACATCATCGAACAGCTGGCCGCCTAGTTCCGAGACCGCCTGATCTCGAGACTCAGCGCTCCGGCTCCGGCGTCACGCCGAGGGCTGCACGCAGGTCGTGCTTCGCATCCAGGATCCTGGACCAGAGGTCGCCCAGCTCCTCGAAGCGCTCGGGCGCGTTGAGGATGGTCAACTCCGCGGGATAGACCTCGGTGAGCTCGTTCCAGCGGAGCGGCACAGACACCGGCGCTCCCGGCTTCGCCCGAGGTGAGTACGCCGCAGCCATGTTCTTGGTCCGCGCGTTCTGGCCCGCATCGAAGAAGACCTTGCCCGCGCGATTCTTCGTCTGCCACTCCATCGTCACCTGCTGTGGATGCGCCTTCATGAGGAAGCCCCCGAGCGTCTCGGCGACTCCGCGCACCGAGGCGTAGTCGAGGTTCCGCACGATCGGCACGTACACGTGCAGACCAGTCGCCCCGGAGGTCTTCACGAATGATGACAGCGAGGCGCCGTCGAGCATCTCCTTCAGCCACAGCGCCACCTCGCAGGTGCGCTCGTAGGCGGTGCGGTTCAGCTCGGGCTCCGCGCCCTCCGCCTCGTGGCCCGCATAGATGTACGGATCGAGGTCGAACAGCACGAAGTCGGGGTAGTTGAGCACGGACGCCTCGACGGTCTCGCGCGAGCCCGCGAACTCCGCGGGCCTGTCGAGGGCATCGGGCTCCGGGTTGATCCTCGCGAGGCTGGTGTGCAACGCCAGGTTCGCCACCTGCCCTGTCCAGAGCAGCGTCGCGAGGTTGTTGCAGACGATAAACTCCTGGTCGCGCCTGTCCGCCCAGACCAGGAACTCGTGGATGAAGGCCGGCGCCTTCTCCACGTGCTTCTGGTAGAAGGAGCCGCCATCGAGGCCGTTCGGGTAGCGCGTGAGCGTCAGCGGACGGTCGCGGAGGTGCGGCAGCAGCAGGTGCGCGGTCCTCGCGAGGTACGTGAGCAGGTCGCGCTTGGTCAGCGCGCGCTGCGCGTGGATGCGCCCATCCTGGCCAGCCTCGATCGCGGGCCACAGCACCTTGTCGAGGTTGGTCACGGGGAGCTCGGACCCCTCGACGGAGAGCGTCCCTCGGTCCCTCAGGCGCTCCAACTGTTCGAGAACGGACGCCACGCCGCTCGCGAGAGCGCCATCGACCGCGGGACGCTCGTCCGTGCTTCCCTGCGCTGGGCTCGAGGTTCGCGCCTTGCCTCGCCGGGTCGACATGGTCCCAGCTTCGAGGGGTTCCGCCGTCCCCGGCATGCCCGCCGAGGCGACGCGCGTGGCGGTTGTGCGACGCCCGCTGCCCACGTGCACCACCTCGGACTGCGCCTTCGTGACGTCGAGGGCGCTCCGGTCGGGCCTCAGGCGGAGGAACACGGGCGCGCGGAGGTTGCCGTCCGAGGTCCACTCCGCGAACGCCACCTCGACGACGATCTCCGGCTCGACCCAGGTGACGGGCGCGTCGCCGTTCCTCGAGAACGCGGACTTCGAGGACGGCGCCGCCGCGAACGGCATCGAGGCGCGCACGAGCGGCTGGAGGCGCACCTGCCAGTCGCGGAGCTGCTGATCGGTGAAGCCGCTGCCGACGCGTCCCGCGGGGATCAGCTCCCCCGCCTCGTTGTACTGCCCGACGACCAGCGCGCCGAACGAGCCGCCACGCCCGCCGTTTCCCGCCGTGAAGCCACCCACGACAAAGTCCTCGGAGCGGCGCGACTTCACTTTGAGCCAGTTCTTCGAACGGCGGCCGGGCTCGTACGCCGAGTCGCGTTTCTTCGCCACGACGCCCTCGAGGCCGAGCGCCTCGGCGCCTCGGTAGGCAGACTCGCCGTCGCGCTCGAAGTGATCGAGGTACTGGACGCGTCCAGAGGTGAGGAGCACTCGCGCGAGCGTCTCCTTGCGCAGCCACACGGGCACCCTCGTCAGGTCGTACCCATCGAGGTAGGGCAGATCGAAGGCGTAGAAGACAACGGGATTCGCCGCGTCTGCCTCTCGGATCTGAGTCGGGTCGGCAAGCCCGAGGCGTTGCTGCATCGCCTCGAACGACGGGCGTCCGTTCGCGTCGAAGCCCACGATCTCGCCGTCGAAGATCGCGCTCGCCACGGGCTGCCGCGCGAGGGCGGCCGCGAGCGCCGGGTACTGGTGCGCGATCTCGTTGCCGCGCCGCGAGCGGATCGAGATGCGCGCCGGCCCTGGTCCGTCGCCGCGCTCGATGGTCACGAGCGCGCGAATGCCGTCGAGCTTGGGCTCGAACAGCCAGTCCGGATGCGAGAAGGCGGCGTCCGCGAGGGCGGCCTGCATCGGCTCGAACGTGCGCGGGAGCGAGGCGGCACGCGCGCCGGGCAGCTCGTGCGGCCGCAGCGGGATCGAGGGCGACCGCGGTCCGGCAGGGCGGCCCGCCTGCAGGTCGGCGATGCTCAGCCCGAGATCACCGAGCGGTCCTCGGCGATCAGGTCGTGCGAGGGTCGGCGTAGTCGTCTCGGTGCTTGATCGCGAGCCACGACTTCGGGTCCTGCGCGGTCTTCACCAGGGTCCACGAGCCCTTGAGCTTGCGTCCTCGAACGTGACCGAGATCTTGCCGGCCGCCAGCTCGGCGAGCATGCGACGCTCCGCCTCAGCGCGGTCGAGGAAGGACAGCGCGCCGCCCTCGTCCGGGGAGTAGGTGCCGTTGTCCCAGACGATCACCTCGCCTGCGCCGTACTGGCCCCTCGGGATGATGCCCTCGAACGAGGCGTAGTCGAGCGGATGGTCCTCGGTCATCACCGCGAGTCGCTTGTCGGCCGGGTTCGTCGAGGGGCCGCGGGGGATCGGCCACGACTTCATCCCGCCTCCGAATTCGAGGCGGAGGTCGTAGTGCATCCGGGTGGCGCGGTGCTGCTGGACGACGAACGTCAGCTCGCCCTCGAGGGGTGCGGGATGCGGTGCCGGCTCCGGCGTGCGCGAGAAGTCGCGCATCGAGTCGTACTTCGCGAGGGGATGCTCGCGGCGCCGCCCTCGACGCTCGCGTCGTCGCCCGCGCTCGTCGAGGGCGCACCCGCCACTGGGGCGCCCTCGGCCTCGCGACGGCGTGCGCTTTCGAGGCATCGTGGCGATGAGCGCGGCGCCGAGGGCCGGTCGCTAGCCGGCCTTCGCGCGACGTCGCGCGGACTGCGCGGGCGCTTCCTCCTCGGCAGCCGGCGCAGCGGCCGTGGCTCCCGAGGCCTGCGCCGCCTCGACGCTGGCCCGCAACGCTGCCATCAGGTCGATCACCTTGGGCGGCTCGGCGGCCTCGGGCTCCTCGAGTGCCACGCCCTCGAGCTTCGCGTCGATCACGCGCTGCAGTGCCTCGCGATAGTCGTCGTGGTAGGTCTCGGGCTCGAACGGCTTGTGCAGCATCTCGATCAGCGTCTGCGCCATCGCGAGCTCCGGCTTCGACACGGCCATGTCCTGCCAGGCGACCTCCGATGGCGCCTCGC
This sequence comes from Dehalococcoidia bacterium, assembly GCA_046328255.1. Taxonomy (GTDB): domain Bacteria; phylum Chloroflexota; class Dehalococcoidia; order UBA2979; family UBA2979; genus RBC038. The sequence goes on from JAXLWY010000006.1 coordinate 55,024, forward strand.
GGATCTCGTCGGCGAGGTACATCGTCTCGAGGGTGAGCGCGCCGTCCTGCGGGCGCAGTGCGCACAGCTGTTCCTTGTTGCGAATCGCGATCTTCGCGACGGCGACCAGGCCTTTCTCCTGCAGCGCGCGCATCAGGAGCGCAAAGGGCTTCGCGCCGGCCTCGTCAGGCTCGAGGTAGTACGAGCGCTCGTAGAAGATCGGGTCGATCTCGGACGCGTCCACGAACGCATCGAGGTTGATCGTGTGCTTGCTCGGCAGCGGCAGACTCTCGAAATCGTCGTCGTCGAGGATGACGTAGCGGTCCTTCGCGTACTCGTAGCCGCGCACGATCTCGCCGTACTGCACGTCACGCTCGTGCACCGGGCACCAGCGCTTCTGTTGGATGCGGCTGTGGCAGTCGTCGTCGTGGATCTGCCGGAAGGCGATGTCCTTCGAGTCTGTGGCGGTGAACAGCTTCACGGGGATGCTCACCAGTCCAAAGCTGATTGCACCCTTCCAGATCGAGCGGGGCATCGGCGGACCCCTTTCCGTGGCATCGGGTGGCCCTGTTGTCGGGCAACACCCTCGAGGCTGGTCGGACCTCGAGCGGCCCGGGCACACGCCGAGGAGGCGCCGCCGAGCGCGGAGATTCCCTCGATTATAGGCGGCGTGCAGAGCGCGCTCCCATCGGGGAATTGCGCGCGCCTGTTATCGAGGGCCGCGCGCGGGACTATGATGCGGCACGAATCCTGCGTGCCGCGCCGAGAGGGGCCGTTGATGCCGTTCGCCACGTCCGAGGGCGGGGTCAAGATCCACTACGAGCTCGAGGGAAGCGGCCCGCCGCTGGTGCTGATGCACGGCCTCGGCGGCAACCTCGAGTCCTGGCGCGGCGCTGGCTACGCGCAGCCGCTCGCCGAGGAGTTCCAGCTCGTGCTCATCGACTCCCGCGGGCGCGGCCAGAGCGACTACCCACGCACGCAGGAGGCGTATGAGCTGCGCACGCGCGTCATGGACCTTGCCAGCGTCCTCAACGACGCCGGCCTCGAGAAGGCGCATTTCATGGGCTACGGCACGGGTGCATGGGTCGGCTGGGGGATCCCGATCTACATGCCGCAGCGCTTCAAGTCGCTCGCCCTCGGCGGGTTCGGTCCCGCGGCCGACCCGTTTGCGGGCGGCAGCGTCGAGGAGCACTTCGGCGAGCTCTGGCACAAGTTCGCCGATGAGGAGCAGGAGGTGGTCCGCCTGATGTTCGCGGAGACGGCCCGCTTCGGGGGCGCGCGCCAGGCCCTCAAGACCACGCAGTTGCCGATCATGCTCTGGGCGGGCGAGCAGGACCCCCACTTCGCGACGATGCTCGGCGCCGCCTCGATGCTGGCGCACGGCTCGTTCTTCCCCATCCCACACAAGGATCACCGCCAGGCGTTCCAGGATGCCGACGCTCGCGAGGTGGTCGTGCAGTGCGCCGCCGAGTTCTTTGCCGAGGTGGAGAACGAGGTCCACGCGTAGGGCCTGATCCGTTCGTGCCGCCTGCCGTCCACCGTTCGTCCTGAGCCTGTCGAAGGCACCCGCCACCCTCGAAAGGAGTCCGCCGTTCACCGTTCGTCCTGAGCTTGTCGAAGGGCGCACGCCGTCCAGGGGAGGTCCGACTCCAGGATTCGGATCTACCGGCCAGCCCTCGATGAAGGCGAGTGTGGTTCGACAGGCTCACCACGAACGGGAAATGCGGCTCACCACGAATGGGGAATGCGGCTCACTACGAACGGATGAATGCGGACCCCACCTCGAGCAGATGACTGGTAGCCGCCGGGGATTGCCTGAAAGGAGCGCCACCGATGCCATTCGTCACCGCCGAGGACGGCGTCCGCATCCACTACGAGCTCGAAGGCCCCGAGGACGGCGTGCCGCTCGTGCTCATGCACGGCCTCACGTCCAGCATGGAACGGTGGCGGCTCGGCGGCTATCCCGAGCGGCTGCGTGACCGCTATCGATTGATTCTTGTCGACGGGCGTGGGCACGGCGAGAGCGACCTGCCGACGCGTCCCGAGGACTACGACTACCGCACGCGCGTCCTCGACCTTGTCTCGGTCATACGAGATGCCGGTCACGACTCGGCTCACCTCTGGGGCTACTCGATGGGTGGCCAGCTCACGATGTCTGCGGCCATCTACGCGCCCCAGCGCTTCCGCTCATTCACCATTGGCGGCGCGTCGCCGTACGGGGCGAAGGACTCGGCCATCACCGTTCCGTGGGAGCAGTTCTGGGAGCAGGTCAAGGAGAACCCGGGAGCCGATACGCATCGCGAGTCATGGCGCGCGGCGTTCGTGGCCAGTCGGACCTTCGGTGGAGCCATCCAGGCGCTGCGCGCGACGAAGGTGCCCACGCTCATCTACGCCGGATCGAACGACGCGGGACCGCACCGAGGACTCACCGAGTACGTCAGCGCCTACGGTGCGCGCCACTTCACCCTGCCGGACAAGGATCATCGCACCGCGAATCTCGAGTCCGCCGCCGAGGTGGTGCCGCGCGTGACCGCCTTCATCGACGAGGTCGAGGCCGCCGCGAAGTAGGGAGCACGCCTCCCCCCGTCCGCCCGAGGCTCCCCTGAGCCTGCCGAAGGGCTTGTCGAAAGGCGCGCTGTCCTCATTGGGGTCCGGATCGAGGATCCGGACCGGCGTTCCAGCCCTCAGGCAAAGGGTGTGGTTCGACAAGCTCACCACGAACGAGGAATGCGGCTCACCACGAACGGATGATGGCGGACCCCACCACGAACGGATGATGGAGGACCCCACCACGAACGGATGACTGGCAGCCGCCCGGGGATTGCCTGAAAGGAGCGCCATCGATGCCGTTCGTGACCGCCGACGACGGCGTGCGCATCCACTACGAGGTCGAAGGCCCCGAGGGCGCGCCCGTGCTCGTCCTGCATCACGGCGTCTACTCCAACCTCGAGTACTGGCGCCAGTCGCGTCGAGGCCGACGCACCTACGTCGAGGCGCTCGGTGACCGCTACCGGCTCGTCCTCCTCGACGCGCGTGGGCACGGCGAGAGCGATCGCCCCACGCACCCCGAGGACTACGACTTCCGCACGCGGGTCCTGGATGTGCTCGCCGTGCTGCGCGACGCAGGACTCGAGGCGTCCGCAGGCGTGCACTTCTTCGGCTACTCCATGGGTGCGCACGTCGGGATGAGCGCCGCCATCTACGCACCGCAGCGGTTCGCGTCGCTCTTCCTCGGCGGGGCATCCCCCTACGGGGCCGTCGACTTCTCGATGACGCACCGGCCATGGGACGAGACATGGCCCTTCGTGAAGTTCATCCCCGGCGCGCATCTCGAGGCGTGGGGTGCGCTGTCCGAGGCGCAATGGCGCTTCCGCGGGGCGGTGCAGGCCCTCCGCACGACGCGCGTCCCGTACGTGCTCTTCGCGGGAGACCGCGACGTTGGTCCGCATCGAGGGGTGACGCGGTTCGCCTCCGAGTACGGGCTGTCAGCGGATCAGCACTTCGTGGTCACCGATGCGAACCACCTCGAGGCCGCCGCGCGCGTGGACGAGCTGGTGCCACGACTCGTCGCACACACCGAGCGCGCCGAGGCGGTGAGCGCCTGACGGTCGGCGACAGGCAGAGTTCAGTCTTGATTCTTACGTGTTCCACCTCGTCACGCGGCGTGCGCCCGCCATACTTGGCGCATGAGGTTCTTCAATCGAAGTCGCGAGACCGCAGCCCCCCAGGCCCTCGAGGCCGCGGCCGCGCGCCCCGAGCGACGGCGCGGTGCGTCGCATTGCGCGAACTGCACCCGTCTCACGCGCCCGCTCGTGTACATGGAGAACGGCCGCGACTACTGCCTCGACTGCGCCGTCCGCTGCTGGATCCAGCTCCGATTCCAGCCCGCCGGGCGCCGCGCCGACGACGTCACGCTGGCCGAGCTACTCGCCTAGGCGCTTGCGCCGCCCCGGCGAGGTCCCCGCACCACCTGGTCGCCACGTTCCCCCGCGCGCCCTCCTCGGCTAGTCTGTGCGGCATCGAATGCCGGGAATGGCTCTACGCGCTCAAGGTGAGCGCTCGAGGGGGTGGCGCATGGCCTTGATCATCGGGGTGACGGGGGCAATCGCGACGGGCAAGAGCGGCGTCTGCTGGCACCTCGTCGAGAAGTACAACGCCCTCCACGGCGACGCCGACAAGCTCGTGCACCGCATGTTCGACCCCGGCACGCGCGGCTACTACGACGTCATCAAGGAGTTCGGCCGCGAGGTGCTGCTCCCCGACGGCTACGTCGACCGCAAGAAGATCGGCGACATGGCGTTCGGAAACCCCGAGGTCATGAGCCGCTGGATGCGCGCCATCGGCAACATCGAGACGCAGATCCGCACGCAGGTGGATCGCTGGCGCGCCGAGCTGGGCCCGGACGACATCGCCATTCTCGAGGCCGTGAACCACATCGAAGCGGGATACGCCGCCTGGTGCGACCAGACGTGGCTCGTCGCCGCGGAGCCGGAGACGATGAAGCGGCGCCTGATGGCGCGGAACAACTTCAACGAGGAAGAGGCCGAGAAGCGGATGGCCGCGCAGCGTCCCTGGCAGACGCGTGCGCCCGGCGCCGACCACGTGTTCCACAACGACGGCACAGTCGAGGAGCTCATGGCCGAGGTGGATCGCGTCATGGACGACGTCATCGCGAAGCACAGGGCCGGTACGCTCCCGCCCTCGGTGTACCACGCCTGGCGCGAGGCGAACCCGCGCCCGGCCCCGCAGGCGCGACAGGAGCCCGCGAAGACCTCATAACCTCCGTTCACCCCGTCACGCCGCATGTTGTGATCCGGCAGGGCGGGGTCTACCGTCTCTCGCACGGCCCCTGACCGGGGGGGTCGACCGGAGGGAATTGGAGGTCGCGATGATCCAGACGTATGCCGGGTACGCAGGGCCGAGGCCGCTCGGCACGGGCGCGGGCGCCGCGGGCCGCCTGTTCAGCGTTCGCGTCCGCTGGGGCGCGGTCGCCGTCCTCGCGGTGGTCATGCCGATCGCCGCCATAGCGGCAGCTCTCGCGAGTCCCGTGCCGCGGGTCGCACCCGTGGCGATCGAGCCGCCGCCTGCCATCGAAGTAGCGCTGGCAGCGCCGCCGTCCTCGGACGTGCCGGTCGCCGAGACGCCCGGGTACGCTCCTTCCGACAGCGCGAGCTTCTTCGCGCCGCACCCCGCGTTCGACCTGTCGCAGGTGGACCTGTACTTCGACCCTGAGTGCATCTGCCTCGGTTGGTACTAGTGCCGTCGAAGTCAGGATGCTGAACGCGCATGAGCAGAGGGAGGGCCGTCGGCCCTCCCTCTCTCGAATCAGCATCCGAGGCGCGCTCGCGCGAGCCTAGTGGCCGCGGCCGCCACCTCCGTTTTCGCCTCGAGAGCCGCTCCCGCCACCCCGGCCCTTCGACTCCGTGTTCGCGGGTGAGGTGTTGCCCGACGTGCCGACGGGCGTGGCTCGAGGCGTCACTGCATCCTTGCCGCCCGTCTCCTTCTTGTCCCTGTCGTCATGACTGTCGGAGGGCGGTGCGAGCGTGATCGTGCCACCCGTGACGCCGAGGCCCTGCCGGTGCTCCTCGCTCTTGCCATGCGAGTGGTCGCTCTCCGGCTTGCCGTGCTCGATCTTCTCCCGAGCGGTGGCGGTGCCTGTAGCGCGCGGCGTGGCGTGCTTGTTCGAGTGCTCGTGGTCGGCGCAGAAGTCGTCGATGCTCTGACCCGCCGCTGCCGCTGCGTTCTTCAGTCGGATGAACGCGAATCCGTCGCTCTTGTGCTCGCGACCCTGGTCCGAGCCATGCTCGACCGCGTTGCAGAGACCCTCCGTCGAGGCCGCACGGGGAGTGCCCGTGGCCGTGGCCTTCCATCCGGTGCGGGCGGTTCCCGTCGCGGTCGCACGTCGATGGTCGTCATCACCGTGGTGTCCACTGTCGGAGAACCCGAGGGCGCTCAGGACCGCCTCGACCGGCCGCGGAATCTCGGTGCCGCCGGTCGAGGCCGCGGCGCCGACGGCGCCGCCGGCCAGCGCAAGACCCCCAACCGCAACCGCGACGGCCTTTGGGAACGATGCAAGAAGTCGAAGCACGGAACCGCCTCACCCGAACGAAACGAGGAATGATCGGAGATGTATCTCGCGTCAGTCCACGCCCGGTATGCGCACCGGTTACTGGTTGTATTCAGATGGCGCGATGTTCGGGCGTTTGTGAGCGATGATGCAGAGCGAATCTACGAAGATCGGGGGAACTCTGATGCGGCTCAGATGTTTCGACCGATGCTGTAACCGACCGCGATGGGAATTCGACGCACATCACATCGAGACGAGGCGATCGCCGAGGCTGATTGCCGGGGTGAGACCAACCCGGCCGTTGGGTGCCGAGCCCGGAAACGGGACGCAGGGCGCTGGAATCAAAGCGGGGCACCATTTCGGTGCCCCGCGATGTAGTGCATCCGGCCGGCCGGACTACGCGCGACCGCCCGAGGGCATGACGAACTCGACGAGGCAGTGCGCGGTCGCTCCCATGGCGATCGGGACGATCCCGAGCGCGGCGAGCAAGTAGCCGCCAACGCCTCCGACAGTCACGATGCCGACGTACATGAGCACGAGGCCCAGGACGATTCTCGCGATGCGCCCGATGGGGCCGTTCATGAACGCAATGAATGCGGACATTTCACCCTCCTTCATCGCGGATCATCTCGCCCATCGACTGCGTCTCCCCGTGCTGAGAGTTGGGATCCGGGGTGACCTCGGTCATCCGGTGGCGCGTTCCGTACACGAAGAGGCACAAAGAAGCGGGGCGCCGTCCGGCGCCCCGCTGATCGATCAGCCGTCGAGGGTGGACTAGCCGCGAGGCAGGCCCAGGCCGCGAGTGGCGATGATGTTGCGCTGGATCTCGGACGTGCCGGCGGCAATCGTCGAGGGAATCGAGCGCACGTACTCCTGCGTGAACGAGCCATCGAGCGGTGCGTACGCGTTCGGCGGGTCGTTGTAGGTGTTGCGGGCGTCGTCGTCGTGGCCCCAGAAGTTGGCGTAGAGGCCAAACACCTGGGTGCCGGTGCGCGAGAGCTTCTGGTTCAGTTCCGAGTTGAAGAGCTTGGCCGTCGATGCCTCGTAGTTCGGCACCTGGCCGGCGCTCTGCATCGAGATGATGCGGAAGCTGAACTGGAACTGCACCTCCGACTCGACGTAACGCTCGGCTACCTGGTGGCGCAGCGTGTCGGTCATGTGCGACTTCTGCTTGCCGGCATCCGAGTTGACGTAGTCAACCAGCTTGCGAATCGAGCGGCGGCTCGAGATGGCGCCGGTGATGTTCGAGCGCTCGAAGTCGAGCAGGGTGGCGCCGACGTACCAGCCGCGGTTCTCCTCGCCGACGCGGTTGCCGACGGGCACGTGCACGTCCTCGAAGAACGTCTCGTTGAAGTGGTGGTGGCCGCTCATGTCGATCAGCGGGCGGATCGACAGGCCGGGCGTGTCGCGGTTGAGGAGGACGAACGAGATGCCGCGGTGCTTCGGCGCATCGGGGTCGGTGCGAACGAGCGCGTACAGCCAGTCGGCGTACTGGGCGCCCGACGTCCAGATCTTCTGCCCGTTGATGACGTAGTGGTCACCGTCGCGGACGGCGCGCGTCTGCAGCGAGGCGAGGTCCGAGCCCGAGCCCGGCTCCGAGTAGCCCTGCTGCCAGTTGACCTCGCCGGAGAGAATCCGAGGCAGGTGCTCGGCCTTCTGCTCGGGCGTGCCGTGGATGATGAGCGTCGGACCGAGCTGGCTCACGCCCTGACCGCCGACGGACGGCGCGTTCGCGAGCGTCATCTCCTGCTTGAAGATGAACTGCTCCATGGGGGAGAGGCCGGCGCCGCCGTACTCCTTCGGCCAGTGTGGGGCCACCCAGCCCTTGGCGGACAGGGCGTCTTGCCACTCCTTCGCGGCGCCGCGCTGATCCGGGTTCTCGGACTTGCGGTCCTGCACCCACTCACCGTGGTGATCGCGGTAGTACTGCGGAAGTCCGCTGCTGATCAGGTCCTGCACTTCCTTGCGGAAGGTTGCCTGCTCGGGGCTGTCGTTCCAGTCCATCGTGCCTCCAGGCTCGGAGCGGGGTGGGTCGGCTGAGGTCAGCTCGCACGCAACGATCGGCAGCCTCGAGGGCTGTCGCTGGCCGCGATCTTGGACCGCGCCCGGCTCGCTGTCAAATGCGCGCGTGGTGCGCGTGCCGCCGTCGATCAGGAGCGTGTACGCCTCGAAGGGTGGTGGTCCAGCCGGACCGGACCACCACCCCTCGACGGATGGGAACTACGAACGCGATGCGCTGCTACGGCCGCGGCGTGGGCAGTCCACCAGGGATGCCGCCCGGGATGCCGCCGGGAATGCCCGGCAACTGGGTCACCGGGTAGGGCGGCTCGAAGTCGGCCGCCGCCGGCTTCGCTTCGATCTTGGTCGCCGTCATCTTGAAGGTCCCCTGCGGGGTCGTCGACTCGATCGCGAGCAGCTGGCCGTCCGGGCCCACGCACGTGATGCCGCTGACCTGCGTCTGGTCCGTGTACTCGTAGCACTTCGCGGCAATGCCGGCGATGGTGCGTCCCGCCACCGCTTTCGCGTTGACGCCCGCGCCCATGCCCTGGATCGCGTTCTGCGCGGGGTTGGCGATCGGTCCGCCGCTGGCGGGGACCTCGAAGCACGCGCGCGCATCTGGCTGGCACATGTAGGACTTCTGTGGCGACTGGAGCATCACCATGGACTGTCCCTGCGCAGTGATCTCCATCCGGGTCTTATCGCCGAGCTTGGCCATGACGACGTTCGTGGGGCCGCCCGGCAGTCCGGTCATCTCGTACGTGGCCTTGAACTCGGCCTTCTGGAACGCCGCCAGCGCCGAGGCCAGCTCGTTGCTGCCGCCTGCACCACCGCCCGCGGGAGCGGTGGTGGCGGCCGCCTTCGGCGCGGTCGTGGCCGCCGATGTCGCCGCGGAGGTGGCTTTCGAGGTGGCCGTTGCCGCCTTCGAAGTCGGCGACGCTGTCGTTTCGGTGCTCGTGCCGCCGCGTCCGCAGAGGCCGAGCGCAAGCAGCGCCAGCACCACGAGCACGATCAGCCCGATGATCATCATGTTTCGTGACGACATCGCGACCCCTCACCTCACCCGACATGCACCGACTTCACCCGGACGCGCTCACCTTACTCGAATCGTGCCCAGCGTCGAGGGCCTCCCGAGCGGAGGACTCCGCGGCGGGGCCAGCCTCCTCAGTCGTGGAACCCGCCGAGGACCGCGTCGCGGAGGCGCGACGCCTCGCGGATGGCCTCCTGCAGCAGCCGCTGCTCCACCCGGAACGTGACGCCGGCGGCGCGCCGCCCCCGGCTGAGCACCCATCCGCCGAACAGCCAGGCCGACACGCTGATCGAGCCGACCACCATGACAGCCAGCACCACCGGATATGCCCATGGCCAATCGAGTTCCGGCATGTAGTGGAAGTTCATGCCGTAGATACCGGCGAGCAGCGTGAGCGGCAGGAACGCCGACGTGACGATGGCGAGCACGCGCATCGTCTCGTTCTGGCGGATGTTGACGGCTGAGAGGTACGTGGTGAGGGCCCCCTCCGCGAGGTCACGCACGTTGAGGACCAGGTCCTCCAACCGCACAAGGTGGTCGTAGACATCGCGGTAGTACATCGTGGCGTCCGGGGAGATCAGCGGGTACTCGTTCCTCGAGAGCCTGTAGATCACCTCACGCTGGGGCACCATCACGCGGTAGACGTGCATCGCCGAGCGCTTCACGCGCAGGATGTCCGCGAGGAGCTCACGACGCGGGGAGTCGAGCGCGCGCGCCTCCACGTCGTCGGCCATGTCGTCCATCCGGTGCACGGTCGGGAGAATGCTGTCGACGAGCGCATCGATAAGCACGTGCGCCAGCATGTCGGCGCCACGCTCCATGGGTCGTGGGTTTGCCTCGATCGAGGCGCGCACCTCCTCGATCGCGGGCAGCGGCGTGTGCGCGGCACTGACGACCCAGCTCCGCCCCACCAGGAGGTCCAGCTCGGTCGTCGCCACCACCTGATCGGTCGCGACCGGATCGACGCCGTGCAGCTTGATGAAGAGATAGTCGCCGTAGTCGTCGACCTTGGGCGACTCGTACTCTGGGTTGAGAATGTCGTGGATCGCGAGGGCGTGCACATCGAACACCCTCTTGAGGAGCGCGGCATCGACCGCGTCAGCCGAGGTGATGTGCACCCAGAGCAGACCCCGCCCGCTCGCGTGGACCTCGGTGAGCGCGGCGTCGTCGACCTGGACGCGCATCGTGCCGTCGTCATCACGGTAGATCGCGGTATGTGTCACAACCGGCTCCCGCCTCGTCTCGTGATGGCACGTGCCGGTGATCATTGTCCGCCGTCACGAGTCCTCGAGCGAAGCTCCAGTGTCGAAGGGCCGCCGATATGCCCCGTCAACTGATGCCCGGCCTCTGGCTGCTGGCCGGTGCTCGAGGCTGCAACGCCTACCTGCTCGACGCCGCGGGAGTCACGGTCCTCATCGATGCGGGCCTTGCGAGCGGTGCGCATGCGCTCACGAGGGAGATCGAACACCTCGTCGCCACTCAGCATCTCGACGCGCCGTCGCTGCTGCTCCTGACGCACGCTCATCCGGATCACGCGGGCGGCGCCGCCGCGATCCGGAGGCACTTCGGCCTGCGAGTCGCCCTCGGGGCCGGTGATTGCGAGGTCGCCGGCGGTCGGCTTCGAGCGGCGCATGCGATGCCCTCGATGGCACGCCGACTCCCGCGCTGGCTGCGGCCGCGGGAGGGAACGATGCACGGCGTCGAGGTGGACGTGGCCCTAGAAGGTGAGGTCGAGGTGGTCACGGGCCTGACGGCGGTGCCGGTGCCCGGGCACACGGCCGGTTCGTACTGCTTCGTCGACAGCGGTCGCGAGCTCGCCTTCGTCGGCGACCTCGTACTCAGCTTTCCGGACGGCCTCGCGAGGCCCATGCGCGCGATCAGCGCGGACGATGCCCAGTTCGTGGAGTCGCTACGACGGTTCTCCGTGCAAGCGCCCGAGGTCGGGTGCGCGGGTCACGGTCCACCGGTGCTCGGCCGGTTTGGCGAGGCGCTGCGCGGGCTGGCGGAGCAACCTCGTGAGGCGGCGCCGACGCCTGCGCGACTGTGGCGACGCGCACGGCGGCTCGCGTGGTTTGCCTACCACTACTCGCGGTCGAGCCGTCCCTAGTCGCCGGGCGGGACGCCTGGAGGGCACGCCGTCACCGAGTGTGCCCGGCGGCGGGGCACATCTCGGCGCGGACGGCGGTTTGAGGTTCTAGGCCTGCTGCTCGGCCAGCGGCCCGATGACGGGGAGCACGATCTTCTTGCCCTGGTACGCCGTGTACATGAGGTACAGCCACGCTCCCAGAGCAGCAAGGCTGATCAACGGCGTCAGGAGGTACAGGACATACAACCCGAACATGCTGGTGATGACGTTGAACACCACCCAGAACACGATCCACGCGATGTTGAGGAAGATCGACTGGAACGCGTGGAAGCGGATCTCCTTGTCCTGGTTGTACGGAGCGATGACCAGGAACGCGATCCCGCTGATGAGCCCCAGCAAGTAACACAACGCCGACGCGAGGTTGGTCGATAGACCCGCGTTACCTGTGTTGGTCGTCAAGGTTGCCCTCCGCTCGATGCGTCTGGTGGCCGCCGCGTTGCGCATCATACGCGCAATTGGTGCTACGGCGGCCCTCCGCGCGCGTGGGTCAGCGCAGAACCGGCCCCGTATCGACGACCTCGAACGAGCTTCCCGGCACGGTCTTGAGCTGGTTGAGGTCGCTGTCCTTCCATCGAGGGTCGGTCGCGCCGCTGATGAACCAGTTCGACCCGTTGTCGGCGACGATCATGCCGTAGTCACGCAGGGCATCGAGGACGACGCGGGCCTGGCCCGTGTAGCGCGAGCGGTCGAAGTCGGCGCGCAGGCGCAGGCGCAGGCCCATCGGTGGCGCATCCGGGTTGGTGATTGCGCTGGCGAAGTGCGTCGCGGGGTGGATGTAGCCACGCTGCGTCCTCGAGACCGTGAAGCGCAGCGCGTGATCGATGTGGCCCCGCGCCACCTCGTCGTAGCGCACGAGGCCGGCGAAGATCGGCAGCCCCGCCGCATCCGCCGAGGTCCAGCCGTCCGGCCTCAGGGCGTTGGAGTTCAGGTCGAAGATAGCGCCCGAGCCGGCGCTCCAACTGGAACCGTTCCGCGCGAGGGCGAACAGCTCGTAGAGCTTGCACTCCCCCTTGCGGATGATGAGCGCGTGGGCATCGGAGCCCGCCTCGATGGGCACGTTCGCCGGGATCGGGTAGGGCCCGGCGTCGCTCTCATCGGCGTAGTCGAAGCTCACGGGCGCGGTCGGCTGATCCGAGGGCACGACGACGTAGGGGATGCCGTAGTCCGGGTTCTCGCCGAAGTCTGCGTGGAGGGCCTGGTTCCCGCCCGCCGCGGCGATGTACGCGAGGTACCGCTCCGAGTTCGGATGGCGCGGGGCGTTCGTGACCTTCGTCGCCCAGGGGTTGTCGTCAGGGAAGAGCGAGCAGCCGCTGTCCTCGATCTGGCGTGCGCTCGTCGAGGGTGGCGCGGGCGCGGGGACGGGCGTGGCTGTGGGCACTGCCGTCGACGTGGGGGCCGGCGTCGCGCTCGGCGGCGGTGTCGCCGTCCCACCCCGGCACACGACGATCGCGGGCGTCGAGGGCAGGCCGCTCGGGAATCGCGTCACGAACGCTCGATTGACGGCGTCGGGCGCGCCGACGAGGTGGCCGAGGAACGCGCCGCGGTCCACCACCCACACCGAGACGAGCGTGCAGCCTCGGCCGCCGGCGGCGCTGCGGATGGCGTCGACGCCGCCGCCACCCCAGACCACCAGCCCGAGGCCGTTCGCCGGCAGGTCGCCGCTGAGCTGGCCCGCCGGGGGTCCGGCCGGGGGTGCCTGGCCTCGGACGTCGCCCGGCGCGGCGACGATGGCGAGAAGCGCCGACCCGAGGAACGCGAGCGTCACGAGGCCGGGGACGGGGCGATGGACGAATGACGTGGGCACGGGCACCTCGCAGCGCTGACGCGACGACGGCGTGGCAGCCCCCGCGTGAACTATCGGTCCGGAGGAGTAGGCGAATCCACCCCGCGATGCGTCACGGCGGCAGTCTTGCGAATCTGGGGCAGCCTTTCGCCATTCGTGATTCCTCGGTACCCCGCAGGGGTATATCCTGCGTGCGTGACGTACCAATCCCCCGCCCTGGCCTCCCCTGCGAACCCCTCGAGCGGCCATCTCCTGTACCTCGACTCGGCTGCATCGACGCCGGTGCGTCCCGAGGTGCTCGAGGCGATGCTGCCCTACTTCACCTCGGTGTACGCCAACCCCTCGGGCCACCACGCAGGCGGCTTCCGAGCGAACGCGGCCATCGAGGAAGCGCGTGCACAGATCGCGTCGGTGCTCGGTGCGCTGAAGGAGGAGGTGGTCTTCACCTCGGGCGGGACCGAGAGCATCAACGCCGCGATCAAGGGTGTCGCCTTCGCGCAGCGCGATGCGGGCGCCGGACACCACATCGTCACCACACAGATCGAGCACCACGCCGTACTGCACTCGATGCAGTTCCTCGAGCGCTTCGGGTTCGAGGTGGACTACCTCCCCGTCGATCACCTCGGACGGGTCGACCCGGCGGAGGTGGTCGAGGCCGTGCGGCCCGACACTGTGCTCGTCTCGGTGATGTACGCCAACAACGAGGTGGGCACGATCCAGCCGCTCGCGGAGATCGCCTCGGGACTGCGGCGTCGAGCGACCGAGCTGGGAACGCGCATCCCGTTCCACACCGACGCAGTGCAGGCGGCCAACGCGCTGCCCCTGGATGTGGACGCGCTGGGTGTCGACCTGCTGTCGCTGTCAGGGCATAAGTTTGGTGGACCGAAGGGCACGGGTGTCCTCTACCTGCGGCGGGACGTGCCCTACCTCGAGCAGATGTCCGGCGGGGGACAGGAGCGCCAGCGACGCTCGGGCACCGAGAACACGCCCGGCATCGTGGGAATCTCGAGGGCGCTCGTGCTCGCGCAGGCGGAGCGCGCCGAGTTCTCGCGCCGCAGCGCCCAGCTGCGCGACCGCCTCCTCGAGGGCATTCGACGCCTCCTGCCGGACGCCATCCTCAACGGGCACCCCGCCGAGCGGCTGCCCAACAACGTCCACGTCTGCATTCCGGGCGTCGAGGGCGAGGCGGTCGTCACCGCGCTCGACCGTGCGGGAATTGCGTGTTCCGCGGGAGCGGCGTGCACCTCCGCGACATGGGAGCCCTCGCACGTGCTGCTGGCGATGAACGTGCCGCTCGAGCTGGCGATCGGGTCCGTGCGGATGTCGACGTGGCCGACGATGACAGACGCCGAGGTGGACCGCGTGATCGAGAGCCTCCCCGCCGTGGTGGCCCGCCTGCGCGCGGCTGGAGCGCCGGCCCTCTAAGGCCTCGACTCCTGCCAGCCGTTGCGATGGCCGCCCCGGGCATGCGCTGCCTCGGGTGCCGGGCGGCTCATTCGCCTAAGCACTTTACACACCAGGATTCACAGTTTATTCTCTGCCTAAGCGCATGATCAGTACTCGACGGCTGTCGACCTGCCGCCGACGCTGCTCGTGGGTTCCGCCGTTTCCCAGCCGACGGGGTCCCCAGTGTCCGATTCTCCCTTCGATGACTATCTCGATCTGGTGGAGGCTGCCCGCGAACTGGGCATTCACCCCCAGAGCCTGCGCCGCCTGATCAAGCAGGGCCGCCTTGGCGCGCACCTGTTCGCGGGCAAGTACCTGATCGAGCGGGACAAGCTCGACATGTTCAAGTCGAACTATGACCCGCGACCCGGACGAAAGCCGATCCGCCGGCTGCTCTAGACGCGCGCCCTCGAACGTGCCGCGGGACGGGTCGAGGCGATGACCGCTCGGAGTCTTGGTCTCGCCATTGCGGTTGCCGGGCTCGTGGTCGTCGCCATCGGGGGGCTCGTTGCTCTCGGTGCGCTGAGCTGGTTCGGGCGGCTGCCGGGGGACCTGCGATTCGAGTCGGCAGACGGGCGAGTCCGCCTGTTCGCGCCGCTCGCCTCGATGCTGGTCGTGTCGCTCATCCTGACGTTCGTGGTCAACCTGCTGCGGCGCTGGCTCGACTGAGGGGCCGGCCCGTCGTCGACGCGGATAGCAACAGGGGCTGCCTCGCGAGGCAGCCCCTGTTCGTGGCGGTGTCCGAGGACGCCCCTCAGTCGAGGCGGCGCATCGTCGGCACGAAGCTGTACACGAGGACCATCGAGATCGCCATCAGCGCCGCAAGACCACCAATCGCGAGCTGCGGCCCGACGAACTCGGCGAGCACTCCAACGAAGAACGTTCCGAACTGGACGAGGCTGAACTGCATGAACCAGACCGACTGCACGCGTCCGCGGAACTCGTCCTGCGAGTAGGACTGTACGAGCACCTGGCCGATCGACATGCGCCCCGCCTGGCCGGCACCGATGAGCAGCATGATCGGCAGCGTGATCCAGAAGTTCGTCGAGATGGCGAAGCCGGTGAGCGCCACGCCGAGGAGCAGGCCCCAGCCGAGCATCAGCCGTCCACGGCCCGTCTCCGGGCTGGCCGCCACGGCGAGCGAGCCGCCAAGCGCGCCCACGCCCGAGAGCGCCACCATGATGCCCTGCTCGAAGGCGCCTTTGCCCAGGACCTCCTTGACGAAGCCGGGGAGCAGCATCGTGTAGGGCATCGCCACGAGGACAATCATGAAGTTCACGACCATCAGCAGGCGGATGATCGGGTCCTTCGCGACGTACTTCATGCCGTCGAGCAGGTCCCTGGCCGCGCCCGCGCCTCGACCGCCGCGCGCGCGACCTCGAGGGCCGTGGGCGCCGCCCGTGAACGCGTAGACCGGGTGCTTCGGCAGACGCATGGTGAAGGTGACCGCGAGGCCGTACATCGCCCCCATGAGGGCGAACACTGCCGCGGGGCTCACCCACGCGATGAGGAAGCCGCCGAGAGCAGGCCCGATCAGCTGCATCAGGTTCTGACCGGAGGTGTTGATCGCGATGGCGTTCATCAGCCGGTCGCGAGGCACGAGGTCCGAGATGATCGACTGTCGTGCAGGCATCATGACGGAGTTGACGCCGCCCTGGAGGAACGCGCTCAGGAAGAGGTGCCAGAACTGGAGATGCAGTCCGAACAGCCCTGCCGCGAGGACGGCGAGAACCGCCGCGTTGATGACGTTGTACATCTGCGCGATCTGGATGACGGTCTTCTTCGGCGCGCGGTCGGCGACCACGCCACCGATCGGCGAGAAGATGAGGCCCGGGACCGCGTTTGCGAGCGCCATCGTGCCGAGGGCGGCGAAAGAACCGGTCAACTGGAACACCAGGTAGCCGCGCACGAGCAGCTGCATCTGCATCGAGGCGAACTGGGCGACGTTGCCCAGGTACAGCAAGCGGAAGTTGCTGTCGGCGAGCGCCGAGAACAGCCCAACCTTGGCCTTCGGCGCCTCGTCTCGCGCGGGGCGCGACGGGAGCGCCGGCGCCTCGAGGGCGAGCGCGGGCGCCGCGGACGCGAACGCGAGTCGCGGTCCCGATCCATAGACTCGGGCGGCGAGGTTGTACGGCGCCTCCGGTTCTCGCTCGGGCGCCGCGACTTGTGTGCGCACCGGGCCGCCGAAGACTCGGGCGGCGAGGTTGTATGCGGGCGCCGGTGGAGTTGGGACCGCACGGTTGGCGCCACGAATTGGTGGTCTGACGCGAACCGGGTCGGGATGAACGGAGTCGAGAGCCATCGATTACCTTCTGCCAGCTCGAGGACGAGTCTGGTGACTGCGAGCGGTACTGAATAAGTATCGTTCACGTTCACGATAACGTTACTCCGAGATTATTCGTACCCTGACGCTAACGTCAAGTAACCGAATCCCGATCGATCGCTCCTCCGATGGCTCGCGGCGCGGATGAGGCGTGCTCCGTGCGGCTGCGGATCTGGATGCGGACGCTGCGCTACCCTCCCTCGCACACTGCGCAGGCAGCCGAGGCGGCCACCCTCGCGGGGACGCCGTGCATCGAGGAGAACCATGACCACCCTCTCGCCCGACGCCATCAGCGACCTCATCCACGAGGACCTGGCGCACCTCATCCATCCGCAGTGGTATGCGCCGGATCACCAGGCGCCGGTGATCTTCGACCGCGGTGAGGGCTCGTGGCTGTACGACGTGCAGGGGCGGCGCTACCTCGATGCGCTGTCGTCGCTCTGGAACGTTGCGGTGGGCCACGGACGCGCGGAGCTGGCCGATGTCGCGGCCGCCCAGATGCGACGCGTCGCTTTCACGAATAACTACGTCGGCTTCTCGAACGCGCCCGCTATCCGACTCGCGGCGAAGGTCGCGAGCCTGGCCTACGACAACCTCAGCGGAGTCTTCTTCACCAACTCGGGGTCCGAGTCGAACGAGGGCGCACTGAAGGTGGCGCGGTTCTACTGGAACCTCAAGGGCCGAGGCAGCAAGGTGAAGCTGATCGCTCGCGAGCGCTCGTACCACGGGGGGACGCTCGCGACCTCCTCGATGACCGGGCTGCCGCCCTTCTGGAAGTACTTCGGCCCGCTGGTTCCCGAGGTGGTGCGCGCGACGAAGCCGGACAACCTCGAGTGCGACTGCACGCCGAACTCCGATGGCGAGTGCGCCCACTGGCTCGAGGCGGCGATCCTGCGCGAGGGCGCGGACAGCGTCGCGGCGTTCATCGGTGAGCCGGTCAAGGGTGCGGGCGGGGTCTGGACGCCCGCGCCGGAGTACTGGCCGCGCGTCCGTGAGATCTGCAACCGCTACGAGGTGCTGCTGATCGCCGACGAGGTGATCACCGGCTTCGGGCGGACCGGGAAGTGGTTCGCCCTCGAGCACTGGGGCGTGCAGCCCGACATCCTGAGCCCCGGCGAAGGCGATCACGAGCGCGTACATCCCGATGGGCGCCTTCCTCGTCTCGAAGCCGATTCACGATGCGCTCCTCGACCTCCCGTCCGACGCGAGGTTCATGCACGCCTACACGAACAGCGCCCATCCGGCGGCGTCTGCAGTCGGTCTCCGGAACCTCCAGATCTTCGAGGACGAGCACCTCGTCGAGCGGGCGGCGGTACTGGGCGAGCGGATGAGCGACGGCATCCGCGCGGGCCTCGAGGGGCACCCCCACGTGACAAACATCCGCAACCTCGGCCTGATTGCCGGTCTCACCCTCGTCCGCAACGCCGCCGCCAACGAGGCCTACGACGCCTCGGAGGCGGTGGGCGGTCGAGTCGCGCGCCATCTCCGCGAGGAGCGAGAGGTCATCACGAGATTCGTCGGCGACCAGCTCGTCTTCGCGCCGCCCCTCGCGAGCACTGACGACGACATCGACTTCCTCGTCGATGCCGTGACGAAGTCGGTGCGCGCCATCACCGAGTAGCGCATCGGCGGCGGGAGCCGCACGTGTTGCGCTGCCCCAGCGGCGACTAGAGTCACCCTCGCGGCGTGGTTGTGAGGGAGGCTCCGGTTGAACGGTCTGCTCAGGGAGTTCCGCGCGTTTGCATTGCGTGGCAACGCGCTCGACCTCGCGATTGGCGTGGTCCTGGCGCTCGCGTTCTCCGGCGTCGTCGAGGCACTGGTCCAGGGCGTGCTGATGAATTTCATCGCGGCCATCTTTGGCCAGCCCAACTTCGACGCGCTGACCTTCAACATCGGTGACGGGGTCATCGAGTACGGGAAGCTGCTCACGGCGCTCGTGAACTTCCTGATCGTCGCCGGTGTGCTGTTCGGTCTTGTGAAGGGGATGGCGGTCGCGGGGCTGTTCAAGATGCGTGCCCAGGGCACGACAGAATGTCCCTACTGCAAGACGGAGATTCCGGTCGACGCCACGAAGTGCTCCGCATGCACCTCGGAGGTGACGCCGGTACTGGTCGACGAGTAGGAACTGATCAGGGACGTACCCTGATTGACGCGCGTTGCCGAGGCCAGTAGTGTCGTCTCCAGTGAAAGGAGGTGATGCTCGTGGTTGACGATAGTAGTCGGACGGTGGTGAGCCGGAGGCCTGGCATCTCCTCGGAGGTTCGTTCCTAGTTCGCTAGCAACCAGTCTGCTGAGGATGGCGGGCTAGGCTTACTGCCCTGTCCGACTCTACGGAGGGCCCCGACGGAAGTCGGGGCCCTCTTTGTCCCTCCCTCGCTGTCTCGCCCTCGGGTCGTTCGCAGCCGGCGGCTCGGGTGTCCCTGGTGCTTCACGGTCCTCCTGATTGACCGCCTCGGAGGGCGCGCGTACCCTCGGGGCATGCGAGCGGCGAGGGCTCACGACGTAACACGGACGCACGTCCATGCGAGCCATGCGCATGCGACGCCGTCGCGCACGCTTCGCGCCTAGCTGGTCCGCCGGCCGAGCCCGATAGCACCGCCGCGACGGCTCTCGTCGCGGCTTTTTGTTGTTCGCGACGCCTCAAACACTCGATCGCCCGATCTCGGGCCGCATGAACTGCGACGTGACTACATGGACGACCCCGTACCCGGCCCAGCGGATCCGAGTGCCCGCGTGAGCGGAATGCGCGACCTCGGGCCCGAGGTGATGGCAGCGTTCCGGACCGTGGAGCGCACCTTCCTCGATGTGACGAAGCGCGCCGGCTACCTCGAGATCCGCACGCCCACTGTCGAACCGCTGCACCTGTACACGTCGAGCAGCGCGCTCTCACCGCAGCTGCTCGACCGCGTGTACTCGTTCCTCGACTGGGACGGCTGGAGCGGCGAACGCGTGGTGCTGAGGCCTGACGCGACAGTGGGCGCCGCGCGCTGGTTCGTCGAGCGGCAGGAGCACGAGGCATCGGCACGACTGTCGTACGTGCAGCCGGTGTACCGGTTCGAACCGGCCGGCACCGACCGCGAGCTGTGGCAGTGTGGCGTCGAGTCGTTCGGCGTCGCGGCGCCCGAGGGCGACATCGAGCTGCTCCGCCTCGGGCTGCGTCTGCTCCAGGCCATGGGCATCGAGGGGGTCAGCGTCGAGGTGGCGCACGCGGGCCTCGTGCGTTCCGCCCTCGAGGCGGCGGGGCTCGACCGCCGCGCGCAGGTCGAGGCATACGACCGCCTCCTCGGCGGCGAGGCGGGCGTGGCGGACGACCTGCTGGCGCGCTACCCGCAGGGCAGCTCTGCGCTCCGGTTGCTGTTCGGCGTGAACGGCGACTCCGCGGCGTACATCGCCAATCTGCGTGCCAGCCTCGGCGTGGCGGTGCCCGCGGCGACGACGGCGCTCGCGGAGCTCGAGGCGGTTACGCTCGCACTCGATGAGCTCGAGCTCTCGTACCGGGTGGTCCCGGCGACCGCGCGCAACCTCGAGTACTACAGCGGCGTGACGTTCCGTCTGCTCGCGGGAACGAGCGAGTGCATTGCGGGTGGCCGCTACGACACGCTGTGCGAGGCGATCGGCGGTGAGCCCGCTCCGGCTTCGGGGTTTGGCGCCGACCTCCTTCGGCTCGTCTCGCTCGTGCCGACTCGAGGCCCGCGCCGTCGCCGAGGGCACTCGCGATGACCGAGGCCGACACGACCGTGCGCGTGGCGCTGCCTCGAGGGGAGCTGCGCGTGCCCCTCGCCGAGCGCCTCGAACGCGCCGGTCTCGACGTGCCCGGCTACCGCGAGGGCGCGCGGACGTACCAGTTCCGCGTCGCTGCTCGCGGCGACGCGAGCGCGCTGGTGCGGGTGTTCTCGGACCGCGACATCCCGATCCAGGTCGCGCTCGGCCAGTACGACCTCGGCATCGCGAGCCGCGCGGTCGTCGACGAGCTCCTCGCGCGTCACCCGCGCGAGTCGCTGGTGTTGATTCGTCCCCTCGACGTGGGCGAGACGCGACTCGTGCTCGCGGGGCCGCCCGGGACCGACCTCGCCGCGCTCGCCTCGGAGCGAACGCTGCGAGTCACTTCCGAGTACCCCGCCCTGACCGAGCGCTGGCTGAATCGCGCGCGGGTGCCCGCATACCGGGTCCTCGATGTGTGGGGCCAACCCCAGGCATGGCTGCCTGAGGACGCCGATCTCGCGGTGCTGCCGGAGGCCGACGCACGCGCGGAAGGCCTCGAGGCGCTGGCGGTGGTGCACGAGGGACCGGCGTGGCTCATCGGCAACCGGACCGCGCTCGCACGGCGCCGCCTGGGCGCCATCCTCGAGCTGCTGGTGCGTCTGCCCGCAGGCCCGGCCGGCGACGGCTTCGTCGCGCCCGCACCCCTCGATGTGCGGCCGGGGCCGAGGCCGCTCGCGCAGCGCGAGGGTGACGCCTTGCGCCTCGCGGTCCCCGACGGGCACGCCCAGCGGCACACCGTTGCCGCGCTTGCCGATGCAGGCGTTGCCTTCGAGGGCTACAGCGAGACCGAGGCGGTGCGGCGACCACGGAGCGTGACACCCGGCCTCGAGGGTGTGCAGGTGAAGGTGATGCGTCCGCAGGACATGCCGCGTGCGGTCGCCCTCGGCCAGTTCGATCTCGCGCTGACGGGTCGCGACTGGCTCTTCGCGCACCAGGCGTCGTTCCCGGCGTCACCGGTTGTCGAACTCGGCGACCTGCGGCGTTCGCGATACGATCTGGGAGCGGTGGTCCACGATGATGTGCCCGCCGCCACGATCGAGGAAGCCGTTGCCTACTGGCGGCGCGATGAGCCGGGGAAGGCGATCCGCGTGGCCTCCGAGTACGTGCCGCTGGCCGACCGCTACGCACGCGACCGCCACCTGGGGCGGTACCGCGTGATCCCGATCAATGGAGCGTCGGAGGGCTTCGTGCCCGAGGACGCTGAGATCCTGATCGAGGGGTCCGAGACGGGCACGACGCTGCGCGCGAACCGGCTGCGCATGCTCGACGTGATCATGGTCTCGACGAACTGCATCATCGGGCACCGCGACGCACCCTCGGGCGCCCGGGGCGCGCTGCGCGACGACCTGGTGCGCCGTCTCGTCGAGGCCGCGCCACCTCTCGAGGCCCCTTCCGAGGCGAGGCCGTAGCGTGCCGTCGCTCGGGCAGCACATGACGCGCGCCCGCGTGATCGCGGAACGCCTGCGCGCCCCCGCGCTCGAGGCGCACCGCGGGCTGTTCTACCTCGGCGCCACCGCGCCCGATATTCGCGTGCTCACCCGCCGCGACCGCATCCACACGCACTTCTTCAACCTCGAGTCCCTCGCGATGCAGGACTCGGTGGCGAAGATGTTCGAGGAGTACCCGGGGCTGCGCGACCCGGAGACCATCGGTGCGATGACGCGAGCGTTCACTGCCGGCGTGATCACGCATCTCGTGCTGGACGAGCGGTACATCGAGACGATGTACCGCGACTACTTCGGGGTGCGCTCGTCGATGGTGGATGATCCCTTCGCGGACGTGCTCGACCGCGCGCTGCAGTTCGAGATGAACCGGCGGGAGCTCGAGGACGGCGCCGCGCTGCGCGACATCGTGGGCGCCCTCGAGGGGTGCGTGCCCGCGGCGGGCGTTGGTTTCATCGAGGACGCGTACCTCGCGCAATGGCGCGAGGTCGTCGTCGACTTCGCCCGCCAGGGTCCGACGTGGGAGCGCTTCCCCCGGATGATGAACATCCACCTGCGTCGCGCGGGGCTCTCCGACGCCGACATCGAGCGGTACGCGGGCGACGGCCCGGCGCTCGCGCAGCGGTCGCTGGACTACGTGGGGGAGTCGCGCGTTGCGCACTTCATCGAAGACTCGACGGCGCGCGCCGAGGTGCGCGTCGCGCGTTACCTCGAGAGGCCGGCCGACGCATGACCGCAGGCACACGAGCCCTCCGTATCGTCGTCGGCGCCGAGGCGGGACGCTCCTCGATCCTGGTGCGGCAGCCCCTGCAGTCTGCGGTGCTGCCCGACGCCATGCGCGCCACCCTGCGCGAGGTACTCGGAGCCGACCTCGATGCCCCGAGCGCGGTTGCGCGCATCGTCGAGGCTGTGCGCACCGAGGGCGACGCAGCACTGACACGATTCACTCGCGCATTCGACCGCTCGAGCTTCGACGTGATCGAGGTGACGCGCGCCGAGATCGACGCCGCGTTCCGCGAAGTTCCACCCGACCTCGTCGAGGCGATCACGTTCATGGCCGAGCGCGTGCGGCGCTACCACGAGCGACAACAGGAGCACGCGCCACGCGGGTTCGCCGAGCACGGCCTCGGACAGATCGTGCGCCCGATCCAGCGCGCCGGAATCTACATGGCGGGCACCGACGCAGTGCTCCCCTCCTCGATCGTGCACACCGCCGTCCCGGCCAGGGTCGCGGGCGTCGAGGAGATCGTGGGTGTGACCGCCGCGCGAGCCGATGGCAGCGTGCACCCGCTCAAGCTGGTCGCGGCGGAGATCGCCGGCGTCCAGCGGACCTTTCGCGCGTCCGGGGCGCAGGCGATCGCCGCGCTCGCCCTCGGGACGGCGAGCGTGCCGAGGGTGGACAAGATCTTTGGCCCCGGCGGGCTGTTCGTGACGCTGGCGAAGCAGCAGCTCTTCGGCACCGTGGGCATCGATGCGCTGTACGGACCCACCGAGACGCTCGTGCTCGCTGATGACAGCGCGGCCGCCGACCTCTGCGCCGCGGACCTCCTCGCGCAGGCGGAGCACGACGTGCTGGCCACGCCGGTGCTGATCACCACAAGTGCCGAGCACGCTGAGGCGGTGGCCGTGGAGATCGAGGCACAGCTCGCCGACCTCGAGCGGGGCGCGATCGCGAGACAGGCGCTCGCGCGCGGCGGTGCGGTGGTCGCCCGCGACCTCGACGAGGCGGTGGCCCTCGCCAACGAGTTCGCGCCGGAGCACATGTGCCTGCTCACGCGTGAGAACGAGCGCCTGGTATCGCTGGTGCGCAACGCGGGTGGCATATTCGTCGGCGAGAGCTCGCCGGAGGTCCTGGGCGACTACGTCGCCGGGCCCAGCCACGTGATGCCGACTGGCGGGTCGGCACGGTATGCCTCGCCGCTGTCGGTCAACGACTTCCTGCGGGTGATCTCGCTCATCGACGTGTCGCCCGCGGAGTTCCGCCACATTGGTGGCTACGCGGCGACCCTCGCGCGCGCCGAGGGGCTGACCGGACACGCCCGCGCGATCGAGCTGAGACTGGAAGGCCGATAGCGTGACGCGATTCGACCCGTCGGCGGCGGTGCGCGCGGCGCTCCGCTCGATGCGCGGCTACGTCCCGATCGAGCCTCCCGAGGAGGTGGCGGCCCGCTATGGCGTCGCGCCGGAGGCGATCCTCAAGCTCGACGGCAACGAGAATCCGTACGGGCCGTCGCCGCGCGCGCTGGCCGCCCTCGCGGCGCCGTACGCGGCGCACCGCTACCCGGACCCCGATCAGCGACGCTTGCGCACCGCGCTGGCGAGTCACCTCGGCGTGCCGGTGGCGAATGTGCTCGCGGGCGCGGGGTCCGATGAGCTGATCGACCTCCTGTTTCGCGCGTACGTCGAGCCCGGCGACCGCATCGTGGTGGCGCCTCCGACCTTCGGGATGTACGCGTTCGACGCCGAGCTGCACGGCGCCACGGTCATCGAGGTGCCTCGCGGCGAGGGGTGGGCCCTCGATGCCGGCGCGCTTCTCGAGGCGGCGTCGAGTGCGAAGGTCGTCTTCATCCCCTCGCCCAACAACCCGACCGGCGACGTGCTGCCATCGGACCTGGCGGACCGCCTGCTCGACAGCGGTGCGCTGCTGGTGGTGGACGAGGCGTACATCGAGTTCTCGCACGCCAGCTCGCTGGCGCAACGTGCCGCCGACGGCGCGCCGCTTGTGGTGCTGCGCACGTTCAGCAAGTGGGCGGGCCTCGCGGGGCTGCGCGTGGGCTACGGCGTGATGCCCAGCGAGATGGTCACGCTGCTGCTGCAGATCAAGCAGCCCTACGACCTCAATGTCGCGGCCGAGGTGGCCGCGCTCGCGTCGCTCGAGGACCGGGCGCTCCTCGACGAGCGCGCGTGCGCCATCACAGGGACGCGTGACGCCCTCGCGGAGGCGTTGCGTGCGACCGGCTGGATCCACCCGTGGCCTTCGGAGTCCAACTTCCTGCTGTGCCGCCTCGACGGCGCGCTCGGCCTCGATGTGCGCGAGGGGCTGCGGCGGCGCGGGATCTTCATTCGCTACTTCGACAGCGAGCGCCTGCGCGATCACGTCCGCATCTCGGTCGGCACGCCCGAGGACTCGACGCGGCTCCTCGAGGCGCTGGCCGCCGTCCACTCCGAACTCGACACCGTCGCAACGTTGCCGTCCGAGGGCAGGAGGCCCGACCGATGAACGACCGCCGCGCCATCGTGGACCGCGAGACGGCGGAGACCAGGATCCACGTCGCCCTGAACGTCGACGGGTCCGGTCGCGCCGAGGTGCGCACGGGCATTGGCTTCTACGACCACATGCTGACGGCCTTTGCCCGCCACGGCCGCTTCGACATCGACGTGCGCTGCGAGGGCGATCTTCACGTCGACGCGCACCACACGATGGAGGACACCGCCATCGCTCTGGGCGCGGCGTTCGACCGCGCCCTGGGTGACCGCACCGGGATCATCAGGATGGGTGACGCGCTCGTTCCTCTCGACGAGGCGCTGGTGCAGGCGGTGGTCGATGTCTCGGGACGGCCGTTCGCTGTGACGAGCTTCGACTGGGTGGGCGAGCGCATCGGCGAGGCGCCCACCGAGATGGTGGCGCACGTCGTCCAGTCGTTCGCGACGGCCTCGAGGCTGACGGTGCACGTGCGGCAACTGGCGGGTGCGAACGATCACCACATCGCCGAGGCGGCGATGAAGGCACTCGGACGTGCCCTCGACGCCGCGACGCGCCCCGACGAGCGGATCGCGGGCCAGGTGCCCTCGACCAAGGAAACGCTCACAACCTAGCTCGCCCGCCCGGGCCACTGGGCAAACCCCGAGTCCTGCCGACCATTCCTGGAGAGCGCCAGGATGGTCCGGCGTACCTGCGGGAAATGGACTTCCAGAGATGAACACGCCCACCCGATTCGTGGTGGCGGCTGCCGCGATCCTCCTCACGGCCAGCTTCGCCACGCTCCCGGTCTCGGCCGACGACGACGTTCCGGTCGCCCCGACGGCAGCTGTGGATGCCGGGGATGTTCCGGAGCTGTTCCCAGCACCGACGCCTGCGCCCGCGCTGGCCCTGGTGGTGGTCGATGGCGGGTCGAGTGCCGAGGTCGTCAGCTCGCTTGGTTGCCCCGGCGGGAACCCGGCGCTGTATTGGACGTATGTCGACGGGCAGTTTGTCCGGTTCTCGCCCTCGTGGGATGCCTTGCAGCGTGACCCATGGGAGTCGGCATTCTCGTCCGGAATCCCCTCGATGACGCCCATCGGGGTTGATTGCCGCTAGCTGAGATCATTCGAGGCCTGCCTCGGCACGTCTTGGGGTGCCGGGCAGGCCTCGCCTCAGCGTCCGAGATACGCGTCGCCATCGACGCGTGCGCGCCGCCGCCGCTACCCTCGCACAGCAAGGTGAGGCTTCGATGCGCCTGCTGTTGACCGGCTTCGAACCCTTCGGCGGTGAGACCGTGAACCCGTCGTGGGAGGTCGTGCGGGCGATCGCCGCGCGCCCGCCCGCGGGCGTCGAGGTGACCGCGCTCGAGTTGCCGGTGCGCGGGCGGATCTCGTTCCAGCGGCTGCTGCCCGCCCTCGACGCGGGCGAGTTCGACGCATGGCTCGGGCTGGGCGAGGCAGGCGGACGGGCGCCGCTCTCGGTGGAGCGCGTCGGCATCAACGTGCTCATCGACGGGCGCGGCGCGGAGGAGCAGGCGCTCGTCGAGGGCGGTCCGGCGGCGTACTTCTCGCGGCTCCCGGTCGCCGACGTGGCGCGCGCGATCGCGATGGCGGGTGTTCCCGCGCAGGTCTCGAACACGGCGGGAACCTACATCTGCAACGAGGTCACCTACGTCGTGCAGCACCACCTCGCGACGACCGGTCGTGACCTCCCGAGCGGCTTCATCCACCTCCCGTTCCTGCCGGAGCAGGTGACGAACAAGCCCCCCGCGACGCCCTCGATGGGGCTGGCAACGCAGGTCTTTGGCGTGCGTGCCGCCATCGAGTGGCTGTGCGGGCACCTCGAAGCCCGCGCGTGAGCGCACCCGCGACCTCCGAGCTGCTGGCGTTCGCCCTCGATCTCGCGGATGCCGCCGATGGGATCACGACGCGGTACTACCGCGCCGCGAATATCGACGTGCGCGCAAAGGCCGACACCAGCCTCGTCACCCGCGCGGACCTCGAGGTGGAGTCGATGGTGCGCGAGGCGATCGCGAAGCGCTATCCCGAGCACGCCGTCCTGGGCGAGGAGCACGGCTATCGGGCCGGCGCGCCCGGCTCGGGCGTACGCTGGATCGTGGATCCCATCGACGGCACGAACTCGTTCGGGCGCGGGATTCCGGTCTGGGCGACGCTCGTCGCCTGCGAGGTCGATGGCACCTCGATGGTCGGTGTGGCCTCGGCACCCGCGCTCGGCACCCGCTGGTGGGCGGGACGCGACCTCGGTGCCTACCGCGCGGGATTGCCCGGAACCGGGGCAGCCCTCGAGGACGAGCGCATCCACGTCTCCTCGATCGACCGCATCGAGGACGCGCAGATCCTCTATGGGTCGCTCGCGCTCACCCTCGATGCGTGGGGCGGCCGCGCCGGGGGGCTGCTGCGCGCGGCCTGGCGCACGCGCGGCTTCTCCGATTTCTGGGGCCACTGCCTGGTTGCCGAGGGCTCCGCGGAGGCGATGCTCGAGGGCGAGATCAGTCCGTGGGACATCGCGGCGATGATCGTGATCGTCGAGGAGGCGGGCGGTCGGCTCACGGACGTCCAGGGCCGCGCGACCATCGAGGCCGGGCACTGCATCACCTCGAACGGCGCGCTCCACGAGGCGCTGCTCGCCCGCCTCGGGGGCTGAGACCGCGACGCCTGTCAGGCGGACGGTTGTGAGCTACTCGCCGCCGACCGGCACAAACACCGGGGTCGACGAGGCGACCACAGCGTAGGCCCCCGGACGCTCCGAGGCCCGGAGTTCGACCTGCCATCCCTCGTTGGTCGGCAGGCGCAGATAGTGCGCTCCGGGCTCGAGACCGAACTCGCGGTCGGGGTGCAGCACTCCCCTCGTCGCGAGACCCTCGATCGGCGCGGGCTCGAAGAGGAGCATCGCGCGCCCGAGGAGCTGGCCGCCCGTCTCGTCGAACACATCCACGTGCAGGTTGGGTGGGGGAAGGAGCTGCGAGGCCATCCGGAACCCCTTTCGCCAGGCGCTGCCGTCCGCGGCTGCTCCCGTCTCGAGGGCCGGTGACCGTCGAGGCAGCCACGAGACCAGAAGAGTACGCGTCCCGTGTTACGCGCAGGTAACCAATCGCACGACTTCTCCCGAATCAGCTCGCCGCGACTGCCTCCTGGGCCGGGGCGACGGTGAACGAGAACATCTCGATCACACCGTTCGACAACAGCTTGCGGCACATCGAGTCGATCTCGCCCTCGGCCGCCGGGGCGCTCTCCGCCTCGATGGTCACCTCGATGTGCTTGCCGACGCGGACCGTGCGCACGCCGCCGAAGCCCAGCTCGTGCAGGCCGTCCCGCACCGCGAGGCCCTGCGGGTCATTGACCAGCGGCTTCAGCATCACGTCGATGCGGGCGAGGTACGTCGTGGCCATCGTGTGCTCCGTGTTCGCTTCGGGGGGTGCGTGCGGGGGTGG
This sequence comes from Dehalococcoidia bacterium, assembly GCA_046328255.1. GTDB lineage: Bacteria > Chloroflexota > Dehalococcoidia > UBA2979 > UBA2979 > RBC038. The sequence goes on from JAXLWY010000006.1 coordinate 83,632, forward strand.
GCTCAGACGGTCGGCGAAGGCAACTCGAGGCCGGTGAGCCGCCGGTACGCCTCGATGTAGCGCTCGCTGGTGTTGCGGACCACCTCGGGCGGCAACTCCGGCGCGGGGGGCTCGCGGTTCCAGCCGCTCTCGGTGAGCCAGTTGCGCAGGTACTGCTTGTCGAACGACGGCTGATCGTGGCCGGGCCGATAGAGGTCGGCGGGCCAGAACCGGGAGGAGTCGGGCGTGAGCACCTCATCGATGAGGGTGAGCTCGCCATCGAGGAGGCCGAACTCGAACTTGGTGTCCGCGATCAGGATCCCCCGATCGCGCGCGACGCTCGCGCCGTACGAGTACAGGGCGAGCGACCGCAGCTTGAGGACGTTCGCGGCGTCGACGCCCACCAGCGCCTCGACGTCTTCGTAGCTCATCGGCAGGTCGTGGCCTGCCTCGGCCTTCGAGGTGGGAGTGAAGATCGGGGCGGGGAGCTCCTCGCACTGGCGCAGGCCGCGGACGATGTCGCGCGTCGTGGGGGAGTCGTTGCGCTCGTAGTCGGCCCAGGCGGAGCCCGCGAGGTAGCCGCGCACCACGCACTCGACCATCACCGGCTCGGCGCGGCGCATCACCATCGAGCGGCCGAAGAACGAGGCGTCGGCGTCGATGCCGAGCGCGCGCGCGTTGTCCGCCTCGAGCACCGCCACCATCGCGTTGGGCACCACCGCCGAGGTGCGGTCGAACCAGAACGCGGACAGTCTCGTCAGCACCTCGCCCTTCCGGGGAATGCCCGTGGGCATCACGACGTCGTACGCCGAGACGCGGTCGGTGGCGACGAGCAGCAGCCGGTCGCCCGGCAGCTCGTAGACGTCGCGCACCTTCCCGGAGCGGCGCTCCAGCCCCGCGAGGTGCGACTGCATCATGACGGCGGGTGCGTTCACCGCGCCCCCGCCGGTTCCAGCGCCGGCAACAGGCCGAGTCGGCGGAACGACTCGTCGACATGGCCGAGGAACGAGCGGTAGTCGAACAGCGCGTCGAGGGCGGCGTCGTCGAGGTGCGCGCGCACCTCGGGATCCGCGCCCAGCAGCGCGCGGAGCGGGCGCTCCTCGTCCCACGCGCGCATCGAGTGGCGCTGGACGATCTTGTAGGCGTCCTCGCGCTTCAGGCCCGCCTCGATCAGCGCCAGCAGCACCTTCGAGGAGAACACGAGGCCCTGCGTCTGCTCCATGTTGCGCCGCATCCGCTCCGGGTAGACGACGAGGCCGGTCATGACGCCGGTGAAGATGTGGAGCATGTACGAGAGCAGTCCTGTGGCATCCGGGAGCACGATGCGTTCGGCGCCCGAGTGCGAGATGTCGCGCTCGTGCCAGAGAGCCACGTTGTCGAACCCGGTCTGCGCGTAGCCGCGGAGCACGCGCGCGAGGCCGCAGACGCGCTCGGTCAGCTCGGGGTTGCGCTTGTGGGGCATCGAGGAGGAGCCCGTCTGGCCGATCGAGAACGGCTCCTCCGCCTCGCGGATCTCGGTCCGCTGCAGGCCGCGGATCTCGAGGGCGAACTTCTCGAGGGAGGCGCCCACGCCGGCGAGCGTCGCGAGGTAGAACGCGTGGCGGTCGCGCTGGAGCACCTGCGTCGTCACGGGCGCGACCGCGAGCCCGACGCGGCGGCAGGCGTTGTCCTCCACCGAGGGCGGCACCGTGCCGTGCGTGCCCACCGGCCCCGACATCTGCCCCACCGCCACGTGCATCCTCGCGAGCGCGAGCCGCTCGAGGTGGCGGCGCAGCTCATCCACCCAGACCGCGAGCTTCAGGCCGAACGTCGTCGGCTCGGCGTGCACGCCGTGGGTGCGTCCGATGCAGACCGTGTCCTTGTACTCGAGCGCGCGCCGCGCGATCACGAGGTGCAGCTCCTCCACCTGCTTCACGAGCACGTCGAGGGCGGCCACCATCTGGAGGCTGGTGGCGGTGTCCCAGATGTCGTTGCTGGTGACGCCGTAGTGGACCCACCTCGATTCCTGGCCAAGCGAGTCCGAGACCGAGCGCAGGAACGCGGTCATGTCGTGGTGGGTTTCATCGATGTAGCGCAGGATGTCGCCGACATCGATGCGCGCGTGCTGCGCCACCTTCGAAGCGTCCTCGCGCGGGACCACGCCCTCGTCCGCCCACGCCTCGACGAGCGCGATCTCCACGTCGAGCCAGCGCCCGAACTTGTACTCGTCGGACCAGATCTCGGTCATCTCGGGCCGGCTGTAGCGAGGGATCACGGGAAGCCTCCTCCCTCGGACTCCCGAGGGCTGAGCGCGCTTGCGGGCAGATCGTAGTCCACGAACTCCTCGCGGACCGGCGCGAAGACCTCGACGAGCGTGGCCGTCTCGAGGGCGCGCACGTGATGGGGCTCGCCGCCGGGGATGAGGTAGGAGCCGCCCTGGCCCACTTCGCGGGACGCGCCGTCCGAGAAGCGGATCACGACGCGGCCCGTCGCGACGTAGCCCGCCTGCTCGTGCGGGTGGGTGTGCTCGGGCACCTCGGCGTCCGCGGCGATGCGGATCTCGACCAGCGTCACGTTGGCGCCGGAGACGAGCGTGCGCCTCGTCACGCCGGGGAACATCTCGACGGCGGTGATGTCGCCGTAGTGGCGGTGGTGCGGCACGATGCCGGGGCTCATCGGCTGGTCCTTTCCGGGAGACGGCCTGCGATCGGGTCCACGCCGAGGATCAGGCGCGCGAGCACGCGCCCGAGGCCGTTGCGCTCGAACTCATCGCCAAAGAGCGCGCCGCTCTCCGAGGGCTGCACGCCATCGATGCCCACGACGTGCGCGTAGCGTGCAACCGCGCCCTCGATCTCGGGCAGCGCCACCTCGAGGGCGGCGTCGGGAAGGTCGGCGGCGCGGATGTTGCGGATGACGAACTCGCGGTTGTCCTCGAGCGCCTGCAGGGTCTCGCGCAGCATCGAGTCGCGCGAGCCGCCCCACGCTGCCACGAAGTGCATGCAGGCGTCGCGCTCCGGGAACGCCCTCGGGGGCAGCGCATCGAGGTCGATCCGTCGTCGGCACTCGCGCATGGGACAGCGCAGCTCGCGGGTCATCGGGATGCGGCGGCGAGCTGCGCCGCGACGCCGCGATCGCCGATGTCGGTGCGGAAGTGCGCGCCCTCGAAGCGGATGCGGCGGACGTTTTCGTAGGCCCGCGCCTGCGCCTCGGCGATCGTCGCGCCCGAGGCGGTCACGCTGAGGACGCGGCCGCCCGCCGTGACCGGGTGGCCCTCGGCGTCGCGCGCGACGCCCGCGAAGAACACCTGCACGTCCGCGTCGACGTCGCCCAGCCCCTCGATGCGCGCACCCGTCGAGTAGGCGCCGGGGTAGCCGCCCGAGGCCATCACCACGCAGACCGTGGCACGGTCGCTCCAGTGCACGTCCACGTCGTGGAGGGCGTTGCCGGCCACTGCCCAGCAGATCTCGAGCAGGTCGCTCTCGAGGCGCGGGAGCAGCGCCTGCGCCTCGGGGTCCCCGAACCGGCAGTTGAACTCCACCACCCGAGGGCCGTCCGCGGTGAGCATCATCCCGGGGTAGAGCACGCCTCGATAGGGCCGTCCCGTCTCGAGCATGGCGCGCACCGTGCGCTCCGTGACGTCGCGCTCGATCGCGCGCGCGTCCGCCTCGGAGAGCCAGCCCGGAGGCGAGAAGACGCCCATCCCGCCGGTGTTCGGACCGACGTTGCCGTCGAAGACGGCCTTGTGATCGCAGCTGAAAGGCATGTGGCGGACCGTGACGCCATCGGTGAAGGCGTGCGCCGACGTCTCGGGACCCGCCATGCGCTCCTCGACGAGGACGCGCGTACCCGCCTCGCCGAACGCCCGCCCGACCATGGACGCCTCGAGGGCGGCGCGCGCCTCGGCGAAGTCCGCGGCCACCACCACGCCCTTGCCGAGGGCGAGGCCGTTCGCCTTCACCACCGGCGGCGGCGCGCCCGCGTCCTCGAGCTGGCCCAGGTACCCGCGTGCGGCACCGATGGAGTCGAACGCACGCGCCTCGGCAGTGGCGATGCCCGCCTGCCGCATCACGTCCTTGGCGAACGACTTCGACCATTCGAGCTCGGCGGCATCACGTGTCGGCCCGAAGCAGCGAATCCCCTCGACAGTGAGGCGGTCGACGAGGCCGAGCGCGAGGGGGTCATCGGGACCCACGATCACGAGGTCGGCGCGTGTACGCTTTGCGAGGGCGGCGATGCCCTCGATGTCCGTGGCGCGCACCTCGGGCACGTTCTCCCCGAGCTCGGCGGTGCCGGCGTTGCCCGGCGCGATCCAGAGCTTCGCGAGCAGCGGCGACGCCGCGACGCGCCACGCGATCGCGTGCTCGCGGCCGCCGGACCCGACCAGGAGGACGTTCAGCGGCGACGTCACGGTGCAGTGGCCGCCTTGAAGGCCGCGAGGTGCTGCCGGTCGAGCTGCTTGAACCGCGCCTGTGCCGCATCGACGGCCGCCTGCAGTTCGGTGCCGCGCGCCATGAAGTCGGCGTCCACGGTCTCGCCCGCCGCCATCTTGCGAGTCATCTCGGCGGTATGCGCGGCGCGCGCCTCGCGCGCGGCAAAGTGCGCGGTGCGCGCCTCCGTGCGCAGCTTCGCCAGCTCCTCGAGCGTCATCGACTCACCCACGGCCAGCCCTCACTCCCACTCAGTCACTTCTGCGGGTCATTCCCACTCAATCGTCCCCGGCGGCTTCGAGGTGATGTCGTAGACGACACGGTTCACCTCGCGGACCTCGTTCGTGATCCGCGTGGAGATGGTCGCGAGGAGGTCGTAGGGGAGGCGCGCCCAGTCGGCGGTCATGGCGTCCTCGGCGGCCACGCAGCGCAGCGCGATCGTGTGGCCGTACGTGCGGAAGTCGCCCTGCACCCCCACCGACTTCGTGCCCGTCAGGACGGCGAACGACTGCCAGAGGTCGTAGTACATGCCCGCGTTCGCGATCTCGTCCATCACGATGCGGTCCGCGCGCTGGAGGATGCCCAGCTTCTCGCGCGTCACCTCGCCGATCACGCGGATCGCGAGGCCCGGCCCGGGGAAGGGCTGGCGGTACACCATCTCATCGGGGAGGCCGAGCTCCTTGCCCGCGCGCCGCACCTCGTCCTTGAAGAGGTTGCGCAGCGGCTCGACGAGCGTGAGGCGCATGTCCTTCGGGAGGCCGCCGACGTTGTGATGCGACTTGATCTTCGCCGCGGCGTCGTTGCCGGTGGAGGCCGACTCGATGACGTCCGGGTAGGTGGTTCCCTGCACGAGGAAGTCCACCTGGCCGAGGCTGCGCGTCTCGTCCTCGAAGAGCCGGATGAAGGTCTCGCCGATGCGCTTGCGCTTTGTCTCGGGGTTCGTCACCTCGGCGAGCTGCTCGAGGAAGCGGTCGCTCGCGTCGACGTGGCGCAACGGAATCGCGAGGTGCTCTCGAAAGGTCGCCACCACCTGCTCGGCCTCGCCGAGGCGAAGCAGACCGTTGTCGACGAAGATGCACGTCAGCTGGTCGCCCACCGCCGCATGCACGAGGCGCGCCGCGACCGCCGAATCGACGCCACCCGAGAGCGCGCAGATCACCTTGCCGGTGCCCACCTGCGCGCGGATGTTCTCGATCGACTCGGCCACGAAGTTGCTCGCGGTCCAGTCGCCCGCGCAACCAGCGACGTTGAACGCGAAGTTGCGGATCAGCTGGTCGCCCTGCGGCGTGTGCACCACCTCGGGGTGGAACTGGATCCCGAGGCGGCCGGCGTCGTCGGTCATGATCGAGACCGGGGACGACTCGGACTGGCCGATCGAGCGCCAGCCGGGTGGCAGCTCGATGACGTGATCGCCGTGCGACATCCACACCGGCATCGAGGCGGGCAGCCCCTCGAGGAGCGCGTGCCCTGCCTCGGAAAGCTGCACCACGGCGTGTCCGTACTCACGCGTACCCGTGGGCGCGACCTTCCCGCCGAGGGCGAACGCGAGCAGCTGCATCCCGTAACAGATCCCGAGGATGGGCAGCCCTTCATCGAGGACCCACGCGGGGAGCGTCGGCGCACCCACCTCGTACACCGAGGCTGGGCCGCCCGAGAGGACGAAGCCCTTCACCCGGAGGTGGCTCAACCGCTCGGGAGGCGTGTTCCACGGGACCAGCTCTGAGTAGACGCCGGCCTCGCGAATGCGCCTCGTGATCAGCATCGAGAACTGCGAGCCGTAATCGAGCACCACGATCGTCTCGGGTGCATTCGGCGCGGGTGTGAGGGCGCTCGCCGGAGCCCGACCGCCGGCCACCTCGAGGTAGGCGGCGACTTCGTTGTCCCCGGAGATGCGGGTGTCCGCGGAGCGGGTGGCCTCGAAAGTCCGGACGTACCCGTCGGTGCTCGCGGCGGTGGGGTCGGTCGTTTCGACCATGGTGCCAGTTTCCGGGGAGGGCCCTGCTAGATTCGAATCGTACCCGCCCTGAGGCGCGTCCGGCAACGTGCGCGCCGCCTGCCGAGGACTCCCCGGTGCCCATCGTCCAGCCTGCCGACATGGAATCGCTCGTCGCAGCCATCAACCGAGGCGAGGTCGTCGCGATCCCGACGGACACGGTCTACGGCCTCGCCGCGAGGGCGGACGACGCCGCGGCGGTGGCGCGCATCGCGGAGGCGAAGGGCCGCTCCGCCGAGCAGCCGACGCAGCTGCTCGTGAGCTCCATCGAGGCGATCGCGCCGTACCTCGAGGACCCGGCAGCACTCGATCGCGTGCGTCCGTTCTGGCCCGGTGCAGTGACCGCGATCGTGCGAGTGCGACCCGGCTTCGCGGACGCGGTCGTGACCCGCGCGGGCACGGTCGGGGTGCGCGTGCCCGACGACGCACTCGCGATTGCGGTGATCGAGGCGTGCGGCGGTGCGCTCGCGGCCTCGAGTGCGAACCGCCACGGTGAGGCGCCCGCGCTCACCGCCGAGGAGGTCGCGGCAGCCTTCGGGGAAGCGCTCCTGATCCTCGACGGTGGACCGCGCCTCGGTGGGATGGCGTCCACCGTTGTCGATCTCGCGAGCGGTCCGCCTCGGTTGCTCCGCGCCGGTCCGGTCTCCGCTCGCGACCTCGGCATCCCTGAGCCGGGCACGGCGGACGGGCCGAGTTAGCCCTCCGCCTCTCGCTCCATTGCCGCCAGCCGGGTGTAGTAATCCGGCATCTCCCGGAGGTGTGCGAGCGCGATCTTCCCCGTCATCACGGGATCGTCGTTGGTCACATTCGTCGATGGGTCGCGTGACCCGTGCTCCAGCTCGACGTTCACGCCCATGCAGAACTGCTCGAGGTCGAACTCCTCGTTGCCGAACTCGATGCCCACCTTCGCCGCGATCTCCGCTGCCTCGGCTACCGTGAACGCCATTGCGGCCACCTTCCCGCGCTACCTGACTCCTGCATCCACGCTAGCGGGGATGGAGGAGTCAGGCCGGTACGGACGTCCCGGATCGCCCGGCCCTCACGCACACCCTTATCCTGCGTCGATGCGCCTCCCCTCGACGACCCAGATTCGCACCGCGGCCGCCGACGCGCTCCGACTCGGACGCGCGCTCGCGGCCTCGAGGTCCACGCGCTCGCACCCACAGGTCGACGGTCGCCTCGAGGTGCGCGGCGCACGCGCGGAGATCGAGGTCGTGCGCGATGCGTTCGGCGTGCCGCACATCCGCGCGCACAACGACGAGGACGCCGTGTTCGGCCTCGGACTGGTGCACGCGCAGGACCGGCTCTTCCAGCTCGACTCCACCCGTCGATTCGCCCTCGGACGCCTGGCGGAGGTCGGCGGCCCTGCGGTCGTCGAGGCGGACCGCTTCATGCGCTGTCTCGGGTTGGCGGATCGGGCCGGGCGCGACTACGCGGGCCTCGGGACCGACGAGCGCACGCTCCTTGATGCGTACGCGCGAGGCGTGAACGCCGGGATCGAGGCGACGCGCGCGCTTCCGCCCGAGTACGCGCTGGTGGAGGAGCCGCCGGAGCGCTGGCATCCCGAGCACACGCTCGCCGTGGCGCGGCTGGTGCTGTTCACGTTCGCCCTCAACTGGGACACGGAGCTGCTGCGTGAGCGCCTGCTCAGCGCACTCGGCCCCGACCGGGCATTCGAGCTGGACGCGGTCTATCCGCCGGACGGCCAGACCACGACCGGCCTCGATGTGCCGGCGGGCGAGCGGCTCTTGCACGCGCTGGAGGCTGCCTTCGAGGCGGGGCTACCGGTCGGTGGCGCGTCCAACGCGTTCGCGCTTGCGCCGTCGAGGACGGGCACAGGTGCGCCGCTGCTCGCCTCGGACCCACACCTGCAGGCGCGGATGCCGTCGCTCTTCCACATCGCACACGTCACGGGGCCCGGTTTCGATGCCATCGGCGCGGGCCTGCCCGGGACTCCCGGCCTCGTGCTCGGACACAATGGCGCAATGGCCTGGGGCATCACGGCGGGGATGGCGGACGTCGCGGACTGCTATATCGAGCGGATCGACCCGGACGAGCCCTCGCGGTACCTCACGCCCGAGGGCTGGCAGACCGGCCGCACGCGTATCGAGCGGATCGAGGTCCGGGGCGCGCCCACCATTGAGGAGCGCGTGCTGGAGACTCGACACGGTCCCATCCTGGGGCCGGCGCTCCCGGGCGAAACGCGTGCCGTCGCGCTGCGCTGCACCGCCCTCGAGGAGGGGGACCTCGCCACGCCCTTCCTCGCGATGCTGCGCGCTCGCGATCCGGGCGCCTTCGAGTCGGCCCTCGCACAATGGCCGGGCGCGACGTTCAACTTCGTCTGGGCATCGACCGGCGGCGAGATCGGCTACCGGATGGCGGGGAGCGTCCCGGTCCGAGCACACGGCGAGGGACTGCTGCCGCAGGACGGAGCCGCCTCGAACGGTCCTCCGCCGCCTCTGCCCCCCGACGCGATGCCCGCGTTTCGGAACCCGCCCTCGGGCATGATCGTGTCCGCGAACAACGCACCTGGAGGTGAGGCCTCGCTCGGCGTCGAGTGGTGCGATCGCTACCGCGCCGAGCGGATCACGCGACCATCGAGGATGGCGACACCGTCGCGTCGTTGCAGGCGATCCAGTCGACTTTCACGCCACCGCGCTCATTGACCTGCGCACGCACCTGCTCAGGGCGGGCGCGCTCACGGACGTGCCGCTCGAGGTGGTGCGCGCGTGGGACGGACAGGCCAACGCCTCGAGTACCGGCGGCGCCATCCTCGAGGCGACATACATCGAGCTCACGCGCGCACTCGTGACGCGCCTCGGCCGCGAATACGCCGAGATTGCCCTCGGGGCGGGGCTGGGCGCCGTGATCGGCGGCTCGTCGTTCCACTATCGATTGCAGGGGCGCATCGTCGAGGTGCTGGTGAGGCCTCGTCAGCCGTGGTTCGACAGCATCGAGGATCGCGACCGCATGCTGCGTGCGGCGGCCTCGCGTGCCATCACGTGGCTCACCTCCGACCTCGGCGCCGACGTACGAGGGTGGACGTGGGGCGGGCTGCACCGGATCACGTATGGCCACGTGCTCGCACGCGTCCCCGTGGCCGGGCGCGTCCTCTCTCGAGGCCCGTTCGCCTACGGAGGCGACTCCAACACGGTGTGCCAGGAGGCTTCAACCTCGGCCCTCGCGACCTGTCGTTCAGCGGCTTTTCGCCTGCCTACCGGCAGGTCATCGACCTCGCGGACTTCGACCGCTCGACCTTTGCGCTGCCGGGGGCAACCCGGCATTCCCGGGCATCCGCGGTACGACGACGCGCTCCCCGACTTCCTCGCGGGACGTCACCGGCCGCTGCCTACTCGGAGGCGGCGGTGGAGCGCCATGCCGAGCATCGCCTGGTGCTTGTCCCCGCCGAGGAGTCACGAGCATGAGCGACCTCGACGCGCGGCTGGCCGCGTACCGCGAGCTGATCCAGCGTGAGCTCCGCGCCATTGTCGGCGTCGAGGCCGGACCGCCTCGAGCTGGATGCGGTACCACCTCGGATGGGAGGACATCGACGGCGCGCCTGTCGAGGCCTCGCCGGGAAGCTGCTGCGTCCTGCTGCCGTCCTGCTGGTCCTCGACGCGCTGGGCGGCGACCCCTCGCGTGCCGCGCCCGCGGCGGCTGCGTGGTGCAGCTCGTCCATGACTTCCTCGCTGCTCCACGACGACATCGAGGACCGCAGCGAGCGGAGGCGCGATCGCCTCGACGCCGTGGACGCTCGTCGGCCCGGTGCAGGCGATCAACACGGGCGACGGCCTCCACGTGCTCGCGCGGCTCGGCGTGCTGCGCCTGCGCGAGCGGGGATTCGAGGCGGCGACCGTCCTGGAGGCCGCACGCGAGCTCGACGACGAGCAGCTTCGTGCGAGGCCAGTACGCGACATGGCGCATGGAAAGGGCGCGTCGACACCGAAGCCGTGCTCACTACCTCGAGATCGAGGGCAAGACCGCCGCGATGTTCGCAACGCCGTTCGCGCTCGGCGCGCTTCCTCGGCGGGGGCTCCCCGCGACGTCGACGTATTTCGGCGCTTCGGGCATCACGCCGGCATGGCGTTCCGTGCCGCCGACGACCTCGGCATCTGGGCGACCGCCGATGGGCAAGCCTGCCAACGACGACGTGCGCGCACGCAAAGATGACCCTGCCCGTGATCGCGGCGCTTCGAGGCCGGCGGAGACGAGGCGGATGCGTGCTCGCGAACGCGTACGCACGGCACCTGCGCCGGGTGAGGACTACGCCGCGCTGGCAGCACGCGAGCGCCTCGGGCGGCCGCGCCGCCACCGAAAGCCTTCGCGGCGGCCGAGGAGAACGCCGCGCGCGGCGCCCTCGAGTCCGCGCCGCTCACGCCGGGAGCGGCGGCGCGCTTCCCCGGAGTTCCTCCGGGCTCGCCGCCCACCGTGAGGCGTGAGGGTGCCTCAGCGCCTGCTGAACACCGGCTCACGCCGGTCGACGAAGGAGCGGACGCCCTCGCGCCCGTCCTCTGTGTAGAAGAGCTTGCCGACGAACAGACCGGTCAGCTCCTGCACGCGCGTCATGTCGTCGTCCTCGATGCCGTAGACGAGGCGCTTGTGGGCAGCAGCGGAGAGCGGCGGCCCGGCGGCGATGCCCTCGGCGATCTCGATGGCGCGCTCGACGAGGAGCTCCGGCGGGACGACCTCGAGCACCACGCCCAGGTCGAGGGCCTCGCGCGCTGTGATCCGCCTGCCGGTGAACATCAACTCGAGGGCGCGCTGACTCCCGAGCACCCTCGGGAGGAAGTAGGACAGCCCTGCGTCGGCGACGATGCCGCGCTTGGTCTGGGCGACCTGGAAGAGGGCGTCCTCGGCGGCGATCCGCAGGTCGCACGCGAGCGCGAGCGACCATCCCGCTCCCACCGCGTACCCGTTGATGGCCGCGATCAGGGGCACGTCGCAATGCCGCATCGTGTGGACCACCTGCATGTACGGATGTCCGGGCCGCCACGGCGCCGCCGCTCGCGTTGGATCTGCGGCAGGGAAGCTCATCACGTTGCCCCCGGCGCAGAACGCGCGCCCCTCGCCGGTCAGCACGACCGCGCGGATGCGGTACTCGCCGTGGTTGAGCGACTCGAGGTACTGCGCGAGCTCCTCATTCATCGAGCCACCGAACGCGTTGAGCTTCTCCGGCCGGTTCAGCTTCACGAGGGCAACGCCGCTCGCGCGCTCCTCGACGATGATGTCCTGGAACTCGACTCCACCCATGCGAGGGCTCCCTCCGCCGGTTGCGATGCCGCGCGTGATGGTAGCCGACCGCCCTCGCCGTGTGTTGTCGGGAGCTCCGATTTTCGTTGCGCCCGGTATGGGCCCGTGCTACGGTCCAGCCGACTTGAGACGCGCTCACACATCGTGCCCGCGGTGCCGATCTCGCGCACCCGTGACCGAGCGATCGACCGGGGGGAGCAGCGCTGCGTGATCCCGGCAGACTACGGGCGAGTAGGCCTGTTGATCATCCTCGGACTGTCGTTCCCCGCCCTCCCGCTGGTCGTGTCGCAGCTTCTCTTTCGCGGTCGGTTCCGCCCGGAGCACCCCGATCCCGTGAAGAACGCGACCTACGAGTGCGGCGTGGAGTCGGAGGGCACGGCCTGGGGCCAGTTCAACGCTCGGTACTACCTCTTCGCGCTGGGGTTCGTCATCTTCGATGTCGAGGTGATCTTCCTCTACCCGTGGGCGGTCAACCAGGGGGTGATGGCCCTCACTGAGCCCTTCTCGGTCCTGTTCAAGGCAGCGCTCTTCATGGCGGTGCTCGCGTTCGGCCTGGCATACGCCTGGCGGCGCGGCGCCCTCGAGTGGCGCTAGCGATGCCTCGTGCGGTCCACCAGCTCGAAGGGCACGCGGTCGCGCAGCGCCTGAATGCTGCGCTCTCCGGCATCGTCCTCAATGCCACCGACGAGTGGGTCGAGGTGGATCCGCGCCGGATCGTCGAGGCCCTGCGCTGGCTGCGGGACGATGACGACCTCGATGCCGCGCAGCTGTCGTGCCTCACCGCCGTCGACCGCTACGACCGTTTCGAGGTGGTCTACTGGCTCCAGTCGCTCGACAACAACCACCAGATCGAGGTGAAGGCGATCCTCGAGGACCACGACGAGCCCTCACTGCCGAGCTGCTACCCGGTCTACACCGGCGCGCTCCTCCAGGAACTCGAGACGTACGACCTGATGGGCATCCGCTTCGAGGGCCATCCCGACCTGAAACGACTCTTCCTCTGGGAGGGCTTCCCGGGTTTCCCCCTGCGCAAGGACTTCCTCAAGCTCGAGGGGCGCTTCCCGGGCCTGCCCGGCTTCCCCTACGAGGAGAAGGGCGTCCAGGTCCGATGACGCTCCTCACGCACGAGCCGTACAGCGAGCCCTACGTCCTCAACATCGGGCCGCAGCACCCTTCGACGCACGGGGTGTTCCGGATCCGCGTGGTGATGGACGGCGAGCGCATCGACGACATCGAGATGATCGTGGGGTACCTCCACCGCTCGATGGAGAAGCTCGCCGAGGAGCGCACCTACACCCAGAACATCCCGTTCACGGACCGCGCGGACTACCTCGCGGGGATGTCGAACAACCTCGGGTACTGCCTGGCGGCGGAGCAGCTCGCGGGCGTCGAGGTGCCCGAGCGCGCGCAGTACCTGCGTGTGATCTTCGCCGAGCTCCAGCGCATCGCCTCCCACGCGATGGCGAACGGGCAGCTGGTGTCAGATGCCGGCGCCCTCCAGACGCCGCTGCTGTACATGTGGCGCGAGCGCGAGAAGGTGCTCGACCTCTTCGAGATGACGTGCGGCGCGCGCCTGACAACGAACTACATGCGCATCGGCGGTGTGGCCTTCGACCCGCCTCCCGAGTTCTACCCGGCCGTCGAGCAGCTGCTCGCCGACCTGCCGGACCGCATCGACGAGTACCACACGCTGTTGATCGAGAACGAGATCTTCCTCGGCAGGACGAAGGGCGTCGCCGCCATCTCCGCCGAGGATGCGATCAATGGCTCGTTCACCGGCCCGATGCTGCGCGCCTCGGGCGTGCCGTGGGACCTCCGCAAGGCCGACAACGCCGCCGGCATCTACGACCGATTCGAGTTCGAGGTGCCGGTCGGGCGCGTGGGCGATGTGTGGGACCGCTTCATGGTGCGCATGGAGGAGGTCAAGCAGTCGGCACGGATCATCCGGCAGGCGCTTGATGGGCTGCCGTCGGGCGCGCACAAGACCGACGTGCCCCTCGCGCTGCGGCCGGAGCCCGGTGAGGCCTACGCACGCGTCGAGGGTCCGCGCGGTGAGCTTGGCTTCTACCTCGTCTCGGACGGTGGTCCTGCGCCTGCTCGATTCCACATCCGCGCACCATCGCTGATCAACCTCTCACTCCTGAAGCAGATGGCCGTGGGCTCGTCGCTCCCCGACGCGATCGTGGCGCTGGGCTCGATCGACATCGTGGTGGGGGAGATCGACCGATGAGGCTCCCGCTCCCCTTCGGCATGTTGCTCGACACGTCGAAGGACGCGCCTGCCTCGTTCCCCTCGGGGACCCGAGTGCGCATCCCGAGCATTCCCGTGCCCGGCCTCAAGCTGGTGGGCCTCGGCGTGCTGCTCGCCGTTGCGGCGCTGCTCGTGCTCGGTGGCGTCGTCGTCGTGAGCGGCGCCCTCGATGGCCAGTGGTACGACATCCGCGACCTCGGCAACCTGATGGACGGCCTCCGCAGCCTGATCCCGACGTGCGTCGTGACGCTCGCGGGGACGTGTGCGCTCCCGGGCTCGCAGCTGGCCTACCTGCTCGCGGCGGTGATCGGCGGGACCGCCATCCTCTCGTTCGTCGGTGTGCTGCTCGTGATCCTCGTCTGGTCCGAGCGCCGCCTCCTGGCACGATTCCAGGTGCGACGCGGCCCCAACCGCGTCGGTCCGTTCGGGCTGCTGCAGCCGCTCGCCGACGCGATCAAGATGATGCAGAAGGAGACGGTCATCCCTCGAGGGGCGGACCGGTTCCTCTACTTCCTGCCGCCGGTGATCGTCTTCATCCCGCTGATGCTGCTCTGGGGCGCCGTGCCGTGGGCCCCGAAGATGGCGTACGTCGACATCAACGTTGGCGTGCTCTACCTGGTCGCGGTGACGTCGCTCACGACGCTCGCGATCTTCCTCGCGGGGTGGAGCTCGAATAACCACTACGCGCTCCTCGGCGCGATGCGCACGGTCGCGATGATGGTCTCGTACGAGATCCCGATCTCGATCTCGCTGCTGACGATCGTGCTGCTGACCGGCTCGCTCCAGCTCACCGACATCGTGCGCTGGCAGGGTGAGCACAACGCCTGGTTCGCGGTGCTGCTGCCGCTGGCGCTGTTCACCTTCTTCTTCTCCTCGACCGCCGAGCTGAACCGCTCACCGAACGACATCGCCGAGGCGGAGTCCGAGATCGTGGCCGGTTACTACACCGAGTACTCCGGGATGAAGATGGGCCTCTACCTCGCGGGCGAGCTCGGGTACGCGACGGCGTCAAGTGCGTTCGTCAGCACGCTCTTCCTCGGTGGCTGGACGCTGTTCGGCCTCGAGACGTGGATTCCCGCGTACGTCATCCTCGGCCTGAAGATCGCGGTCGTGTACTTCGTGCTCGTCTGGATCCGCGCCACGCTGCCCCGATTCCGCCTCGATCAGCTGATGGCGTTCGCGTGGAAGTACCTGATCCCGCTGTCCATCGCGAACACGCTGCTGGTCGCGGTCGAGACGGTCATCTTCGCGAGGTGGCACGTGCCGGGGATCGTCTCGCTCGGCCTGTTTGCCCTCGTGAACTGGGGCTTCGCGCGTGTCGCGATGCGACGCTGGGCGCACATGCTCGGCTACCAGCCCGAGCTGCAGGCGAACGCCCCCATCATGACCTCGGGCGTGGGTGGACTCCGCGCGGCGCGCGCCCTGCGGTCACCGGAGGCCTTGCGTCAGTCCGAGGGCGGGGCGCACTGATGGACAACATCGGCGTCATCGCCGGCTTCTACGCGCTCGCGGGAGTGACGGTGCTTGGGTCGCTGGCGGTGTTCTTCGTGCGGAACCTGCTGCACGCGGTGGTGTTCCTCGTGCTGGCGTTCGTCGGCATGGCGGGCCTCTTCATCACGCTGTCGGCCGACTTCCTGGCGGTGGCGCAGATCCTCATCTACGCGGGCGCGGTCTCGATCCTCCTCGTGTTCGCCGTCATGCTGACGCCGCTGGGCGACCGCAACAACGCCAACTCGCTCTTCGTCATCCCCGGTGTCCTCGTCGCGGGCGGATTTGCGACGATCGTCGCGCTGGTGGCGGTCGCCACGAAGTGGCACGTGGCCACGGAGGGCGATCCGGGTTCCTTCGCGACGACCATCTCCGAGATCGGCAAGGCACTCCTCGGGCCGTACGTGCTCGCGTTCGAGGTGGCCTCGGTGCTCTTGCTCGCAGCGCTCGTGGGCGCGATCGTCCTCGTTCGCGAGGAGGAACCGGCGTGATCCCAGAAGCGCTGAAGCCGCTCATCGTTCCCGGACTGCCGCACTACCTCGCGCTGTCGGGCCAGATCTTCGCGATCGGCATCCTGATCGCGCTTTCGAAGCGGAACGCGATCGCGGTGCTGATGGGCGTGGAGTTGATGCTGAACGCGACCAACCTCGCGTTCCTCGCCTTCAGCCGATTCGGCACGCCGGCATCGGCGACGCCGCCCCTCGCGGGACACGTGTTCGTGGTCTTCATCCTCACGGTCGCGGCTGCCGAGGCCGCGGTCGCCCTCGCGATGGCGGTGCTGGTCTACCGGCGCCGCGAGACGGTCGACCTCGACCGGCTGAACCTGCTGCGCTGGTAACGAGGGCGACGCGCGATGTGGACGAAGTTCATGGATGTGCCGGATGGCTACGCGGCAGAGATCTGGCGTGAGCTGCTCCGTGCCGAGGCGGTGTCGGTACGCGTCGTTCCCCCCATCGAGCTCGGCTCGATGGCGGATGCGCGTGAAATCTGGGTACCGAACGGCAAGACGCACGTCGCGCGGGAAGTGCTGAACAAGATCTGATGATTCCCGAGGCAGCCGTCTGGGCCATCTACTTCGCGCCGGTGACGGCATTCATCCTGAATGCCGCCATCTTCCGGCGCGCCCCGCAGACGGCCTCCCGCGTCACGATCGCCGCGATCGGGCTGTCCTGGGGCCTCGCCCTGTGGGCGCTCCAGTCCGCGCTTGCCGTTGATGGCGAGTCGGTCGGATTCGAGCCGCACACGTGGCTGCAGTTCGGCGACCTGGTGGTCCAGCTCGGCGTACACCTCGATGGCCTGAGCGCGATGATGCTGGTCGTCGTGACGAGCGTGTCACTGCTCGTCCAGATCTACTCGACGGGGTACATGCACGGGGACACGGGGTACGCGCGCTACTACACCTACATGGCGCTCTTCACCGCGGCGATGCTGGGGCTCGTGCTCGCCTCGAGCATCCTGCAGCTCTTCATCCACTGGGAGCTGGTCGGTCTCGCCTCGTACCTGCTGATCGGCTTCTGGTTCGACCGCCCGAGCGCTGCCGCGGCCGCCAAGAAGGCGTTCATCGTCACGAGGTTCGGCGACTTCGGATTCATGCTCGCCGTGATCATGATCTGGGTCACCACCGAGGGGAAGTTCGACATCGGCGCCATCAACGAGATGGCGGAGGGCGGCGAGCTCGCGGCCGGAGCCCTGACCGGGATCACCCTCGGCATGTTCATGGGCGCGATGGGCAAGTCGGCGCAGTTCCCGCTGCACATCTGGCTGCCCGACGCGATGGAAGGCCCGACGCCGGTATCCGCCCTCATCCACGCAGCCACAATGGTGGTTGCGGGTGTGTACCTCCTCGCAAGGATGTTCCCGACGTTCCACGCGGCGCCCGAGGGCGTGCACACCCTCATCGCCTACACCGGCGCATTCACCGCCATCTTCGCGGCCTCGATGGGCCTCGTCATGACCGACGTCAAGCGCGTCCTGGCCTACTCGACGGTGTCGCAGCTCGGCTACATGGTGATGGCGCTCGGTCTTGGTGGGTACGCGGCCGCGACGTTCCACCTGTTCACGCACGCCTTTTTCAAGGCGATGTTGTTCCTCGGGTCCGGCTCCGTGAACCACGCGACGAACACCTTCGACATGCGGCTCATGGGCGGCCTCCGCAAGCCGATGCCGATCACCTTCTGGACGTTCGTCATCGGGGCGTTCTCGATCGCGGGCTGGTATCCGCTATCGGGCTTCTTCAGCAAGGATGAGATCCTCCTCGATGCGTGGCACGAGGACCGCTTCCTCTGGGTCATCGGCACGCTCGTTGCTTTCATGACCGCGTTCTACATGTTCCGCGCGGTCTTCCTCACGTTCATGGGCAGCTACAAGGGCGGCGCGGAACCCGAGCACGGCGGCCACAGCGCGGGCGGCCGGCGTGGTCCGCACGAGTCACCGGCGTCGATGACATGGCCGCTGATCATCCTCGCGGTCCCCTCGATCATCATCGGATTCGCCACGGTGGGCGGGTTCGGGGAGTTCGTGCAGGGCGCGCTCCCGGTCGCCCTCCGCCACGAGGTGGAGCCCGAGCCGCTGGTGGTCGCGGCGTCACTCATCGCCGCGATCGGCGGCACCTTCCTCGCGGCCGCGATGTACCTCGGCGGCGTGCCGAGTCCCGCCGCGGTCGTGCGGACGTTCGCACCGGTGCACCGGCTGATCTCGAACAAGTACTACATGGACGTCATCGCTGAGGACGGCATCATTCGCTACGGCCTCGACAAGGGGCTGGGGCGCGCCCTCCAGCTCTTCGATACGTGGGTCGTGGATGGCGCCGTGAACGGCGTCGCGTTCGCCTCGAGGCTGATCGGTGATGGGTTGCGACGCTCCGTCTTCGGGCAGCCGCAGGCGTACACCTCGATGTTCCTCGCGGGCACCATCACCATCGTCGGCGCGATCCTCGTGCTCGGCGGAACCGCCATGTCCGCGCTCCAGGCATTGAGGCCCTGATGCTGACGCTCTTCCTGCTGCTCCCCGCGGCCGGCGCCCTGTCGCTGCTGCTGCTCCCCGAGGACGAGCGCATCCCCGCTCGAGTGGTGGCGTTGCTCTTCAGCGGCCTCGCGTTCGCGGTCTCGGTGCTCGTGTTCGCGACGTTCGATCCCGCGAGGACTGGCTACCAGTTCGTCCAGGACGTTACGTGGATCGACGCGCGCTCGGTCGGCTTCGAGGTGCACTACCACCTGGGGGTGGACGGCCTGTCGGCGCCGCTGGTCCTGCTGACCGGCCTCCTGTCCCTCGCCTCGGTGCTGGTGTCGTGGAACGTGAGCCTCCGCCCTCGCGCGTACTTCGCGATGCTGCTCCTCCTCGAAACCTCTGTCGCCGGCGTCTTCACCGCGCTCGACCTCATCCAGTTCTTCTTCTTCTGGGAGCTCGAGCTGCTGCCGATGTACCTCCTGATCTCGATCTGGGGGTCCGGCCGCAAGGAATACAGCGCGATGAAGTTCCTGCTGTACACCATCGGCGGGTCCGCGCTGATGGCGGTGGGCTTCCTCCTCGTGGGGCTCACGGCTCAGACGTTCGACATGGCGCAGCTCGCGAGGAAGCCCGACCTCGAGCTGCTCGTTCCGGGTGCCCTCGTGTTCTGGATGATCATGGCGGCCTTCCTCGTGAAGCTGCCGGTCTTCCCGGTGCACACGTGGCTTCCCGATGCGCACACCGACGCGCCCACGGCAGTCTCGGTGATGCTCGCCGGCGTCCTCCTGAAGATGGGCGGCTACGGGATGCTGCGGATCCCGGTCTCGCTCCTGCCGACGCAGGCGCACGCGTTCGCGACGCTGCTCGCGACGATCGCGGGCTTCTCGGTGGTGTACGGCGCGATCCTCACGCTACAGCAGCGCGACCTCAAACGCCTGATCGCGTACTCGTCGGTGTCCCACATGGGATACGTCCTGCTCGGCGTCGCCGCACTCACGCCGGTCTCGATGTCGGGCGCGGCCCTCCAGATGTTCACCCACGGCACGATCACCGGGCTGCTCTTCATCATGGTGGGCCTCGTCTACGACCGCGCCCACACGAGGCAGATCGCCGACTTCGGCGGCCTGATGCACCACGTGCCGTTCATCGGCGTGTTCATGATGGTGGCGGGCTTCGCCTCGCTCGGACTGCCGACGCTGTCGGGGTTCGTCGCCGAGCTCACGGTGTTCCTCGGGTCGTGGAGCGCCCACCCGATCGCGACCGCGTTCGCCGTGTTCGGCGTCGTCCTCGCCGCGGGATACATCCTCTGGATGGCACAGCGCGTCTTCTTCGGACCCCCGAGCACGCGCTGGGCCTCGATGCCTGACGCGACCGCCTGGTGGGAGCGCACCGCGGTCCTCGGGATGGCGGCATCGATCGTCGTGGTCGGCGTCTACCCCGCCGTCGTGACGCGCATCATCGAGGCGGGCATCGAGCCGATCGCAGCGATCGTGGGGGCCGCCTGATGGCCGACTTCATCGTCATCGCGCCCGCGCTCATCCTCTACCTGGGGGCCGCACTCGTCCTGTTCGCCGCCATCAGCGGCCCGAGTGCGCTTCGTCCGCTGGTCCTGACCGCGCTTGTCCTCGCTGGTGGGTTTGCGCTCGGTCAGGGGGCCGCCGGTTCCGCCGCCGAGGCCTTCGCCGGGGCAGTGCGCGTCGACGCGTTCTCGGTGTTCTTCACCGTGCTCATCACGCTCACGACGGCGATCGTGATCCTCGCCGGCTCCGAGTGGGTCGAGGCGCGTTCCCAGCGCGGCGAGGTGTACTCGCTCCTGCTCGCGTCCGCGGCGTCGATGGTGCTGCTGACACAGGCCGCTGACCTCATGATCATCTTCGTCGCCCTCGAGACGACCTCGGTGGCGCAGTTCATCCTCGCCGGCATCGCCCGCGACGCACGCTCCTCCGAGGCGGGCCTCAAGTACCTGCTCTTCGGGTCGGTCTCCGCCGCAGTGCTGCTGTACGGCTTCGCGTTCCTCTTCGGCATCTCGGGCTCGACTTCCCTCGAGGGAATCGCGAGCTACGTGCAGTCCGCGGAACCCGGCGGGCGCATGGCGCTGCTGTTCGCGTTTGCCCTCGTGGCTGCGGGGCTCGGGTTCAAGATGGCGCTGGTTCCGTTCCACGCGTGGACGCCCGACGTCTACCAGGGCGCGCCGACGATCGTGACGAGCTTCCTCGCGGTCGCCTCGAAAGCGGCCGGGTTCGCCGTCGTGCTGCGAGTGTTCTACGTCGGCCTCCGCGGCG
>JAXLWY010000007.1:0-98651 GCA_046328255.1 Dehalococcoidia bacterium
GCGCGACTGTGGCGCGCAGCCCGGGGATCGAACGAATGACACGCCAGCCCATGCGAGGGCGCTCGGAACCCAGTCCGCTCGCGGGCCGCGAGGCCCTGCGCAACCTGCTCCGGTACGACCCTGCGGACCGCGATGACCTCGGTGAGCTGGAGGAGAACAACGCGCCGCCTCCGGTTCCCCGGCGCGGCATCGGCGGCGCGATTGCACTCACGATTGCGCTCGGCGCGCTGACGGTGCTTGCGATCGCGGCGACGTCGCTGGCCGAGGCGGCGTCGCCGTCGGTGGCGATCCCGGCCCTCGAGCGGCTGTACGGCTCGCTCACTGAAGTCGACGGCCTGGTCGCCCTCCACGCGCCGGAGCTGCAGGCGCAGATCGAGGCAGGCGCGCCCACGCTCCTGCTGCCGGGGTTCTTCGTCGAGACCCCGGTCCCTGTCGAGGACGCGCGCACCGCCGAGGGTGCGCTCGACCCCTTGCGCTTTCGATCGGCGCTGCTCGCGACGGTCGCGATCGGCGCCTACGAGCGCAGCCTCGAGGGGGGTCAGCCTCGGGACGCCGTGATCGCGGCCGCGACGTGGGCGCTGACCGCGGAGCGGTACCAGCAGGCGTTCGGGCTCACGGTCGCGCTCGTGGTCGCCGGTGCGATGCTTGCCGTCCTCATGCTGTGGTCTCGTGGGGGCGCGGCGTGGCTCGCCATCGGACTGGCGCTCGCGCTCGGCGGCGGAGCCACGGTCGCGGTGATCGCAGGAGCCGGCGTGCTTCTCGAGGGGGGCGCCGCAACGGGGAACTCGCTGCTGCGAGACGAGATCGATGTCGTCGGCGCGCTGCTCGGAATACCCGCGCGCAATGCCGTGATCACGACGTGCCTCGGGGCGGCGTTCGCAACGCTCGGACTGTTGCGCTCGATCGTCCGGCGCCAGGCGAGTCGACCCTCGAGCCGGTAGGCGCACGAACGAACCGCCCCTGCCTGTCGGCAGGGGCGGTTACTGCGCGGCCCGGGTGAAGGCCGGTCACAGCCTCACACGTGCGGGCTACGGGCGGGCGACCGTCCAGTTGCCGCCCACGCCCTCACCCTTGGTGTCGCCGGGAGCCTGGTCCTGCGCGTAGCGGTACAGGGGCTGGCCCTTGTAGGCGATCATCTTCGTGCCGTCGTCGCGGTTCACGGTGGCGACAGCGCCGGTGATCTCGGCGGCCTTCGTCGGAGCGCCCGTCTCGGGCGTGAACGCGGGGGGCCAGATCGCGGCGCAGTTCCCGTTGCACGCGCTCTTCGATCCGTCGGTCGGGTCATTTTTGAACGTGTAGAGCGTCATGTTGTTGTTGTCGACGATGACCTTGCCGAGTGACGTGTCGGCGACCTTGAGGCCAGTCGTGGCCGCGGGTGCGGCGGCCTTCGGGGACCCCGCGGGCGTCGGAGCAGTGGTTGCTGCGGCCTTGGGAGTGGCAGCAGGCGTCGCGGCGGTGGTCGCCGATGCCTTGGCGGCCGTGGTGGCCGTGCTCTTGGCGGGAGTCGCCGGCGTCGATCCGCCGGAGCAGGCAGCCCCGACGAGGGCCATCGAACTGATCGCCAACCCTATTGCGAGCCATGAACGACCCCGAAGCAACCCACCTGCGCGCATGCGTACCTCCCTTGAAACGGTCATGCATACGAGTACGCTCGCGCGAGTCGCCCCGGATCTGAGAGGCCCTCACGTGCCCGCGCCAGGTCACCGTGCGCGGAGCGTACCCACCACCCGAGTGACAGCGATACGCGATGCCCACCGCGGATGCATCGCAGTCACCTGCCGAACCGCGCTGCGTTGACCCGCTTCGCGGCCCTCGCTAGCCTCTGCGCGCGACAAGTTCGCGCCCTCTCGCAGCTACGCTCGCACGACGGGCGCCGGCCCTTCAGCGGATCGAGGCACAACGTGCGCTTTTACGAGTTCGAGGCAAAAGAGGTCCTCCGCCGCGCGCGCGTGCCGCTGCCGAAGAGTGTGATGACTCGCACGGCGGAGGAGGCCGAGAAGGCCGCCGGCGAGGTCGGTGGGGCGCTGGTCCTCAAGTCGCAGGTCCTCAGCGGTGGACGCATGAAGGCGGGCGCGATCAAGTTCGCCGATGACGCCCCGGGGGCCCGGAACGCGGCGGCCGAGATCCTCGGGATCACGGTCAACGGTCAGGCGCCCGTGGGCGTGCTCGTCGAGGAGCGGCGCGACGTCGCGCAGGAGTACTACGCGGCAGTGACGTGGGACGGGCGCGCCAAGCGGCCGGTCATCATCTTCAGCGACATGGGCGGCATCGACATCGAGGAGGTGGCGGAGCAGCACCCCGAGCACCTCTCGCGCACGCACTTCTCGAACCTCGCGCCGTTCTCGGACTACATCGCGAAGGTCGCCGTCTCGAAGGTGGGCGTCACCGGAAACGACCTCGGTCCACTCACGCGCATCGTGGCCGCGCTCGCGAGGGTCTTCGTCGAGCGCGACATGACGCTGGCCGAGATCAATCCGATCGGCAGGCTCGCGGACGGCACGTTCGTGGCCCTCGATTCCCACATGGACATGGAGCAGGAGGCGCGCGGCACGCACGGCGACCTGCTGAAGGCCCTCGGCATCCCGGACGAGGACACGCGCATGGCGCGCCCGCCCACCGAGTTCGAAATCGCGGGCGCGAAGGTGAACGACGCCGACACGCGAGGGATCGCGGGCAACATCACCGAGTTCGGGGGCAACCTCGGCCTCATCATCGGCGCGGGCGGCGGCTCGCTCACGCTCTTCGACGCGGTCCGCGCGGCAGGGGGCAACCCGGCCAACTACTGCGAGATCGGCGGCAACCCCTCGGTGGCGAAGGCTGCGGCCCTGACGAAGCTGGTCCTGACCAAGCCGGGCGTCGACAAGATCGCGGTGATGATGAACGTCGTCTCCAACACGCGCGCCGACATGATGGCGCGCGGCATCGTGAAGGGCGTGATCGAGGCGGGCTTCGACCCCGCCGACAAGATCGCCATCTTCCGCATCCCCGGCTCGTGGGAGGAAGAGGGCTTCGCGATCCTGAAGAAGTACGGCGTCGAGTTCGTCGACCGCTCGGTCTCGATGCACGAGGCAGCCGCGCGCGCCGTCGCGAAGATGGCCGCCGGCTAGCCGACCCGCCCTCGAGAGCCACCCACCCAGCCGGCTGCGCCCGCGCCGCGGACGGAGGTCCCGATGTCCATCCTCATCGACGAGAACACCACCTTCATCATCCAGGGCATCACGGGCCGCGAGGCGGTCACGATGACCCGCGAGGTGCTCGACTACGGCTCGAAGGTCCTCGGCGGCGTGACGCCCGGTCGCAAGGGCCGCAACGTCCACGGGCTCCCGGTGGAGGACACCGTGCGCGCGTTCACCGAGCGCGAGCGCGTGGACGCCTCGGTGGTGGCCGTGCCACCGGCGTTCGCGACGGATGCGGTCTTCGAAGCGGTGGAGGCGGGGATCAAGCTCGTCATCATCGTGACCGAGCGCATTCCTCGGAAGCAGGTGGCCCAGTTCGTCGAGTACGCGGACCAGCACGGCGCACGGATCATCGGCCCGAACTGCCTCGGGGTGATCTCTCCGGGCAAGGCGCGCGTGGGCGGCGTGGGCGGCGCCGCCGAATCGACGCGCCGCGCCTTCAAGCCGGGCGTCGTCGGCGTCATGTCGAGGTCGGGCGGGATGACCGTCGAGATCTCGAACGCCCTGTCCGAGTCGGGCTTGGGCATCTCGACGGCAGTCTCGATCGGCGGGGACGCCATCATCGGGAGCACGTACGCCGAGCTGATGCCGCTCTTCGACGCCGACCCCGACACGAAGGGCATCGCGATCTACAGCGAGCCGGGCGGCCAGGCCGAGGCACAGCTGGCCGACTACATGCGATCGAGCGGCTCGAAGCTGCCGGTGGTCGCGTTCATGGCAGGCCGCTTCATGGACGCGATGCCGGGCATGCGCTTCGGTCACGCCGGCACCATCGTCGAGGGGCGCGCCGACACGACCGCCGAGAAGATCGCGCGCATGGAGGCGGCGGGCATCGGCGTCGCCGAGCGCATCGAGGACATTCCGCGCTTCCTGAAGGAACGGATCGGCTAGATCACGCGCGGCCACCCGTTCCACGCGCTCCCGTCCTCGATGCGTACGTTACGTCGAGGGCGACACGAAGGGCTCCCCTTATGGCGATGTTCATCCGAGTCGATATCGACGATGCCGCGCAGAGCGACGAGGCGCTGAAGAAGCAGCTCGTCGAGGTGTGTCCCGTCGATATCTTCGCCATCGGAGGCTCCGGTCGCGTGGAAACGGTCGAGGCCAACCTCGATGAGTGCACGCTGTGCGACCTCTGCATCCAGGCTGCGGGCGACCGCGTGCACGTCGTCAAGCTGTACCGCGACTGACCTCGCCCACGCGTCGGCAGGGTTACGTCGACCTCGCGTGCCGCGTTACGTCGCGCTCCTTCGAGGCGTGAACGTCGGCGGCAAGAACCGCCTCCCGATGAGCGACCTCGCAGCGCTCGTGACCGAGCTCGGCTGCTCGAACGTGCGGACCTACATCCAGAGCGGGAACGTGCTCTTCGAGGCGCCAGCGGCGACCGCGCGCGGTCTGCCAGGCGCGTTGAGTGCCGCCCTCGAGGAGCGCATGCGGCTGCGGGTGCCGGTGGTGATGCGCTCCGCCTCGGAACTCGCGAGCGCGATCGACGCCAACCCGTTCCTCGCGAGGGGCGTGCCTTCCGAGGCGCTGCACGTGGCGTTCCTCGCCGCCACGCCGGCGGCCACGCGAGGGGCGACGCTCGACGCCTCGAGGTCGCTGGAGATGAGTTCGCCCTCGTGGGCGCGAATCCTACCTCTACCTGCCGAACGGCATGGGGCGGTCGAGCTCACCAGCGACTACCTCGACTGCACCCGGGGACCGTAGCGACGGCACGGAACTGGCGCACCGTGCTGACGCTGGCCTCGATGCTGGGCGAGCTAGCGCCAGCGCCATGTCGAGGCTGGCCGGTGGGGGAGCTGGGGTCCCGGCGAGGTCGTCGCGGATGCGGATGAAGTCGTCGCGGGTGATGTCGCCGTTCGCGTAGCGCCGCTCGGCCACCTCGAGGGCTGTCTCGCGCGGTGGTCCGGGAGGCGTCGGCGCTGGCGGCAGATACGCTGTCGGCGGCGCCATCGAGTGCGCCGGGCCTGCTGAAGGCGCGAATCGCGAGGAACACCACCAGCCCGATCAGCAGCAGCGGATCAGGTCCGCCGAGGAACATCAGCCCACCACTTCATTGCGTTCCAGCCGTGGCGGTGAAATCCGGGTCCCATCATGGGGCACCTCCTGCGCCTCCAGCGTACAACGAGACGGCGCCCCCGAGGATGCCGAGGTTCCCGCTGCGGTGCTCGCACGCCTGCGGTCGCGCGAGCTTATCCGAGGAGCGGTCGACCGTGCTCGGCGATCTCCTTGTCGCGCTCGATGCGGCGTGGAGGCGTTCCCCGAGCATCCGAGGAGGCGCAGCTGGTGCTCGAACTTGTCGCTCGCGGTGCGCTGCCAGCATCGGCCCTGCCTCGAGAAGCGGCCGTGCAGGTCCATGAGGACGGCATGCTGGCGCTTCCACTGGCGTGAGGACCGCGGCACTCCTCAGAGTGCTCATGGTCCTCGGCGAACGGTGGCGGCTCGGCCATCCGACGTGCTCGTTACGAGCGCTGTGCCAGCAGGGCACGGCCGATGACGCGGAGCTCGAGGATGGGCTTCACGCCCTCGAAGATGGGGAGCACGAGCGCGTCGACGGTGTAGCGCGCAATCGGGTCTCCTCGAGTAGCCCCAGCCGCCGTGCAACTGCTGCGCCGACTGTGTCACCTCGACGGCGACGTCGCAGGCAAGAAGCCAGTCATCGCGGGTTCGACGGCACGGGTGTTGAATCCGCGCGCCGCGTACGTATTTCGCCTCGAGGCGGCGATGTGCGTCACCATCATGCCGATCCGGTGCTGCGTCAGCTGGTAGTCGGCAACCGGCCGTCCGAACTGCTGGCGCTGGCTCACGTACTGACACGCCTTCCTCGAGGGCTGCTCAGCGACGCCGCACGCGCGACCTCCCGTCCAGCCGCCCAGCCGCGAACCCGCCCATCTGCAGGAAGAAGCCCTGCTCACCCCGGCGTCACCACCCACGAGGTTGTCGTGGGGGACGAAGAAGTTCTCGATGGCCAGCGTGAACGAGTGCATGCCTCGATAGCCGGGGGTGGGTTTGTGGTCCTCGAGATCACGCCTCCTCGGGCTGCTCGTAGCGCCACTGATGCCTCGGGTAGGCGTCCTTGGGGACGATGAAGAGTGAGAGGCCGCGGTTGCCCCTGCTG
Organism: Dehalococcoidia bacterium; assembly: GCA_046328255.1. Classification (GTDB taxonomy): domain Bacteria; phylum Chloroflexota; class Dehalococcoidia; order UBA2979; family UBA2979; genus RBC038. The sequence continues at coordinate 6,295 of JAXLWY010000007.1, forward strand.
CTGTCGGGGTCGGTGCGGGCGAGCAGCGCGAGGACGTTCGCGCGCCCCGAGAACGTGCTCCACGCCTTGGCGCCGTTGAGCCGCCAGCCGCGACGCCCTCGCTCGGCGGGCTCGAAGTGGGTCTGGAGCGAGGCGACATCGGACCCCACGTCGGGCTCGGTGACCGCGATGGCGACCAGCGTCTCACCCGAGGCGATGCGCGGCAGCCATTCGCGCTTCTGCTCGTCGGTGCCCTTGCGAGGAGGGCCTTCGAGAGGATCTCGGGGCGCGTGGCCAGCGAGCCTGCCGCGCCGAGCGAGGCCGCCGACAGCTCCTCGGTGATGATGATCATGGGCAGGTCGCCCATGCCGGTCCCGCCGTACTCCTCGGGAAATCGAGGAGCCGAAGAAGCCCTGCGCGGCGAACTTCTGGATGAGGTCGTCCGGGACGATCAGGTCCTCGCGGTGGATCTGCTGGGCGCGCGGCACCACCTCGTTGCGCGCGAAGTCGCGAGCGGCGTCGCGCGTGAGCGTGGCCACCTCGTCCTCCAGGTCGATGGTTCTGCTCGAGGTTGGCGAGCACGGTGCGTCCGAGGGCCTCGATGCGTGCGCGAGGCCGGCGCGGACCCCGCGCGCACATCCTCGGTGGAGAGCGTGTCCACGATCGCGGCGTCGACGCCGAAGTCGTCCCACGCTGCCTCGATGGCGCTGCGCAGGATGTGCGTCGACTCGGCCGCGTAGATGCACGCGCACTCGACGATGGCGCCGTGCGTGCTGCTCGTCGAGGCGCTCCGCGTAGGCGACGAGCTCGTGGGCGGCGCGTACCTGCGTCGCGAGGTAGGCGAGCCGCTCGGTGTGCACCTTGCGCTGGTCGATGCCGCCGCCGCCGCCGGAAGCGGCCGCGCGCGCGGAGCGCGGCATCGACTACCTGCTGGGCGCCATCCACGAGTGAGCGCGCGGTCGCCATCGAGATCCCCTTACCTCGTACGGTGCTTGTCGGTGGTGCGGTCAGCGAGCCTTGGCATCAGGACCGTGTAATCGAGATCGAGGACCACGTGCTCGTGGTAGCGCCTGCGCCCTGCTCATCGGCGACGCGCAACGACGTCTCCTCGGTGTGCGGATCGTGATTCTTGACGCCCACCAGTCGGAGGCGGAGGGCGCCCGCATCGGGCCGCCCGAGGTCGATCCGCTCGATCACGTCGGTCCACGCGAACACCGTGTCACCGGCGAAGGTCGGGTTGCTGTGCGTGCCGCCGTTGAACGCGAGCACGCGCACCGCGTTCTCGAGGCCGTTGTACCCGAGCGCGCGCGCCATCGAGATGATGTGGCCGCCGTAGATCACGCGCTTGCCGAAGCGCGTGCCCTGGAGCGCGTACGCGCCGGGTGCGCCCGCGCCGTGTTCTGGTAGAGTCGGGCCGCCATCTGGCTTCGCCTCCTCGATGGCAACGCCCTCGACGGTGGATGCGCTCGCCGGCCTGGGCCCCACCACGCGCGGCCGCCGGTAACGCTCGAGGAGAAGCCCGGCAGTTGAGCTCAGCGGGCACGTGGAGCGTCGAGGCGTCCACCGACTCGAGTTCGGCGCGTCGTCGACGCCCGTCGCTGTCGAGGGGTCGCGCTTGTTCATCAGCACCCAGCGGATGAAGGCAGCACTTCCTCGTTGCGCTGGTTGTAGCCTGATGTGTGGACCCACGACGCCCGTGTCGCCTCGTGCGGACCTGCGACGTCCGAGGACGGTCGTATGGGCGCGGACGGTGTCGCCGGGATAGACGGTGGCCTCGAACCGCACGTCGGCGTATCCGAGGTTCGCGACAGCGTCTGTGGAGATGTCGGGCACGGACTTCCCGAAGACCATGTGAAACAAAGCAGGAGGTCGTTCACCGTCTCGCGGCGAAAACCGAGGGCGCGCGTCCGGCGTCGCAGCAGCGGGTAGCGGTCGGCAGAGCGCGATGTACAGCGACGCGTCACCTCGGTGATGGTGCGCGGCGTCGGGTGCTCGATCTCGAGGCCGGTGACCAGGTCCTCGAAGTAGTTGCCGGTGCTGGCCTTGCTCACGCCACCCCTCGCGGGTCACATTCCCAGTCGAGGTCACGCGCGCGGACGGCGCCATTGTAGGCGGACGCTCCGGTTGCTTGCAGCCCGCGGATCCCTCACCCTGTCCTCTCCCGGCGGAGGAGATCCGAACGCGACTCGTCCGACCTCTACCATCGACCGGCGGACACGTCACCACGAATGCGAATGAGGCGCCGCTCATCTGCCGTCGGGGCTCAGGAGGAGTCAGGCCCCGCTGCAAGGCGGGGCCTGTTCCATTTCGAACAACCGAGCAGGACCGGCGGTCTAGAGGTTCAGGGCCTCCCGGATGTCGCGGTACTCGGGCATCGCGAGCGCGTTCGGTGCGCCCTCGTCCAGCCATACGCCTCGTGCCTGGCCGTTGGCGTAGCAGGTGTACTCGCCGATGCCGTGCGGGCGGAAGTTGATCATGTAGTTGTGCCAGAAGGCGCGCCCGATCACGTTGATCGGGAACCAGACCTGCCACACCTCGTCGAAGTACTTGCGCTCGATCTTCTTCCAGAGGTCCTTCTGGGCCTCGGGGTTGGTCTCCTTGCGCTGATCGAGGAGGAGCTTGTCCATGTCGGGGTCGTTCACGTTGGCGTGGTTGACACCGCCCTTCGAGTAGTACCAGGGGAAGACCACCTGGTCGACGGAGTACGAGGGCGGCCCCCATGTCACGTTCATCGTGTCCTCGTAGGCCCGGTCGTTCAGCATCTGGACCGCGGTGGGGTTGTCGACGACGCGTGGCTTGAACTCGATCTCGGGGATCTTGTCGTACATCGGCTTGAGCAGCGACTGGTACTCGTTGCGCATGTACCAGACTGGCGCGTCCACCGACATCTTCTTCTCAGCGCTGTAGCCGGCGGCCTGCAACAGCTGGCTCGCCTGCTTCGGGTCGAACGCAAGCCACTGGCCCTGCGACTCGAGCGTCGGCAGCTTGTCGTAGAGGACCTGCCAGGGGATGGGGCCCTTCGAGTAGCCGCCACCCTCGCCGAGGAAGCGCGCGAGGTCGTACTCCTTGCGGTCGAGCGCGAGGCTGAAGGCGCGCCGCACGCGGATGTCGGCGAACTTCGGGTTCTTCATGTTGAAGTGGAACCCGGATGTGTTGACGCCCTGCGCAGTGGTGTAGTTCGCCTCGACCAGGTCGCCGCCACGCTTGATCATGGTCTTCGCGTCCTCGGCGTCGCGGGCGACGTAGACCGAGAAGTTATCGGTGATGAAGCCGGACTGCCACACCGCGGTGTCGTCCTGCACGGTCGAGATGATGCGGTCGACGAAGGGGTAGCCCTTCTCGAAGTAGTCCGGGTGCTTCGTGAAGACCGAGCGCTCCTTGCGCGTCCACTCGGACTGGATGAACGGGCCCGTCCCGATCGCCTTGTCCTTCAGGAGGTCCGGGTTATCGAGGACTTCCTTGGCGTCCATGTGCGACCACGCCGCGATGTTCCTCGGGAAGTCCGCGAGCGGCTGGCTCAGCGTGACCTTCACGGTGTAGTTGTCCGGCGTCTCGATGCTGGAGACGGGCTCCCAGACGTCCTTCTGGACGCCGCCGGCCTTGTAGCGCTCGATGGAGGCACGCACGTCCGCGGAGGTGAACTCGCGACCGTTGACCGGCGCGACGTTGTGGAACTTCACGCCCTTGCGCAGGTGGAACGTGAAGACTGTCTGGTCCGGACTGACTTCCCAGCTCTCGGCAAGGTCCGGCTCGACGTTGATCAGCGCCGGGTTGGCGCGGGGGCCGAACACGCCGCGCACGAGCTTGTTCTTCGTGTAGTCCATCGTGACGTTGATGGTGCACGAGAGCGTGCGATTGAAGTCCATGCTCGGCGGGTCGAGGTAGCGGTTGAGGAGTGTGCCGCCGTAGCGTCCGTTGGAGAGCGGGTCGGTCTCGGCGGGCGTCATCGGGACGCTGCCCTCGTAGATGCCCGGCTTCACCCGCACCTGGTCCTTGCCGACCTTGCCGGCCGGGGTGGGCACGGCGAGCTGGTCGCCCGCCTTCGACGAGAAGGCGTTCTCCGCCTTCAGCTGCACAACGCTGTCATCGTTGGCGCCGCTGCCACCACAGCCGAAGAGCGCGGCCCCTGCGATGCCGGCGATGCCGACTCCTGCGCCCCTCAACGCGGTTCGACGCGTCAGGCGGCGCGACCAGTACTCACTCGTGGTCATGTTTCCAGCTCCCTCGGTGACCATCTTCCCCCGTGCGCGGGGACTTCACGCGCTTGTCTGAAGACGGTCGGGTGCCATGAAAACGCCCGCGTTGGTCTCTGTCAATGTTCTTGTGAACGCATACACAAACGTGGACTACGTTTGACCATTCAACCCCGGGCGACGCCGGGGAAGGGGTGAAACAGCGGGGCCCCGTCGTGTGACGGGGCCCCGCTCAGGCACATCGACCTCGGGACGGGGGCGCTACGCCTGCCCGAGGACCTCGAGGACGTCCCGGTACTCGGGCATCGCGAGAGCGTTCGGCGCGCCCTCGTCCAGCCACACGGCGCGCGCCTGCGCGTTCGAGTAGCACGTGTACGACCCGATGCCGTGGGGACGGAAGTTGACCATGTAGTTGTGCCAGAAGCCACGAGCGAGAACTCCGATGGGGTACCAGACCTGCCACACTTCGTCGAAGTACTTCTTCTCGATCTTCTTCCAGACTTCCTTCTGGGCCTCCGGGTTCTTCTCGCGGCGCTGCGCGACCAGCAGGCTGTCCATCTCGGGGTCGTTGACGTTGGCGTGGTTCACGCCGCCCTTCGAGTGGTACCAGGGGTAGACCACCTGGTCGACCGAGTAGGAGGGCGGCCCCCAGGTCACGTTCATCGTGTCTTCGTAGGCGCGGTCGTTCAGCATCTGCACGGCGGTCGGGTTGTCGACAACGCGGATGTTGAACTTGAACTCGGGAACCTTGTCGTACTGCGGCTTGATGATCTGCTGGTACTCGTTGCGGCCATACCACACGGGCGCGTCGACCAGCAGCGGAGCCTGCGCCGTGTACCCGGCAGCCTGGAGCATCTTGCTTGACTCGCCGGGATTGTAGGCAAGCCACTGGCCCTGCGACTCGAGCGTCGGCAGCGTCGAGTACAACACCTGCCAGGGGATCGGGCCTTTCGAGTACCCTCCACCCTCGCCCAGGTAGCGCGCGAGGTCGAACTCCTTGCGATCCATCGCGATGCTGATCGCGCGCCGCACACGAATGTCCTGGAACTTCGGGTTCTTCATCTGGAAGTGGAAGCCCGAGGTGTTCACGCCCTGGGCGGTGGTGTACTTCATCATCACCGAATCGCCGCCGCGCTTCAGCATCTCGTCCGCGTCGTCGCGGTCGCGTGCACTCCACTCCACGAAGTTGTTCGTCAGGTAGCCCGCTCGCCAGACGGCTGCATCCTCCTGGACCGTCGCGATCACGTGGTCAAGGAACGGCAGGCCTTTCTCGAAGTAGTCCGGGTTCTTCGTGAAGACCGAGCGCTCTTTGCGCGTCCATTCCTGCTGCAGGAACGGGCCGGTCCCAATCGCCTTGTCCTTGAGCAGATCGGGGTTGTCCAGGACCTCCTTCGCGTCCATGTGCGACCACGCGGCGATGTTCCGCGGGAAGTCCGCCAGCGGTTCGCCGAGCGTGATCTTCACGGTGTAGTTGTCGGGCGTCTCGATGCTCGCCACCGGCTCCCACACGTCCTTCTGGACGCCGCCGGCCTTGTAACGCTCAATCGAGGCGCGCACGTCCGCCGAGGTGAACTCGCGGCCGTTGACGGGAGCCACGTTGTGGAACTTCACGCCCTTGCGGAGGTGGAACGTGAACACGGTCTGGTCCGGGCTGACTTCCCAGTTCTCGGCCAGATCGGGTTCGACGTTGATGAGTGCGGGATTCGCGCGTGAACCGAACACCCCTCGGACCAGCTTGTTCTTCGTGTAGTCCATCGTGGTGTTGATGGTGCACGACAGGGTCCGGTTGAAGTCCATGCTCGGCGGGTCGAGGTAGCGGTTGAGCAGCGTTCCGCCGTAGCGCCCGTTGGCCAGCGGATCGGTTTCCGCCGGGGTCATCGGAACCAGGGTCTCGTAGGAGCCGGGCTTGATGCGGACCTGGTCCTGCCCACTTTTCCTGCGGGCGTGGGATTGGCAAGCGCGTCACCGGCGGCGAAGGAGTTCTCCGCCTTGATCTCGGTGACCTGTTGCTCCACCGCGCCCCGCCGCAGCCGAACAGGGCGGCTCCCGCCAGGCCGAGGATGCCGACACCGCTGCCTCGCAGCGCCGTACGCCGTGAGACGCGACGGGTCCAGTAATTGCTCAGCTGCCATCCCGCTCCTCCTCCTAGCTGCGAACTCGCGCACATCGATGTGTGGTGTACGTACGTCAATCGCGAACGGATTGGCGAGGCACGACCACGTGGACCACGAACGGCTATTCGCTTTCGTCGTGCACGGTACAGCACAACGCAAGTAGTCACGCGGGCACATCGAGGCAACGAGGGAGGAACGCAGTGGCGCCTCGGTTTCCCGAGGCGCCACGTGGATGCGAACGAGCGGCCGCGGACTTAGATCGTCCGGATGACGCCGTCCTTCTCGATCTTGATGTCGCCGTTGGGCATCAGCATGGTGTTCGGCGCGCCCTGGTCGAGCCAGATGGAACGCGCCTTGCCGTCGGCGTAGCAGTTGAGGGCTGCGCCGACGCCGTGCGGGCGGATGTTGACCACGTAGTTGTGGAAGAAGGCGAGCTGGTATGGCGTCGACGGCGTGTAGATGACGAACACCTCATCGAGGAGTCGCTTCTCTGCCTGCAGCCAGAGCTCCTTCTTCCGGTCGAGGTTCTGCTCCCGACGCTGGTCCATGACGAGCTTGTCCATCGTGTCGTCGGCGAGGTTCTGCTGGTTCAGGCCGGCCTTCGAGTGGAAGAAGGGGACCAGGGCCTGGTCCGGCGTGTACACCGGAGGGCCGTACGTGCTGCCCATGGTGTCGGTGAAGTTGCGGTCGTTGATCATCTGGACCGCCGTGGGGTTGTCGACCTGGCGGGCCTTGAACTCGACCTCCGGGATCTTGTCCCACATCGGCTTGAGGATCTGCTGGTACTCGGCGCGGGAGTACCAGGTGGGGCCGTCGATGGTGAGCTTCTTGCCGGCGGAGTAGCCCGCAGCCTGGAGCAGCTTGCTCGCCTCGGCCGGGTTGAACTGGTACCACTGGCCCTGCGACTCGAGCGTGGGCCGCTGCTCGTACATGTAGGGCCACGGGACGGGGGTGATCGAGTAGCCGCCACCCTCACCGGCGTAGCGCGCGGCGTCCCACTCCTTGCGGTCGATTGCCATCGAGAGCGCGCGCCGGATGCGCACGTCCTGGTACGTCGCGTTCTTGAACTGGAACAGGATGCCGGTGGTGTTGCAGCCGATCACGCTGACGTTCCGGTGGTACACGGAGTCCTTGGGACCCTTGGACAGCATGTCCTGCGCGTCCGGCGTGTCACGCGGCGTCCAGTTGAACCAGTTGTCGGTGATGTAGCCGGCCCGCTGCACGGTCAGGTCGTCCTGGACGTAGGTGATGACCTGGTCGAGGAACGGCAGGCCCTTCTCGAAGTAGTCCGGGTTCTTGACGAAGACGGACTTCTCTTTCGGGATCCACTGCTGCTGCAGGAACGGCCCGGTGCCGATGGCCTTCGACTTGATGAGGTCGGCGTCGGCGATCACCTCGCGGCCGTCCATGTGCGACCACGCAGCGATGCTCTGCGGGAAGTCGGAGACCGGCTGGTTCAGCTTGAAGACGGCGGTGTACTTGTCGGGGAACTCGGCGGACGCGACGACGGACCAGACGTCTTTCTGCACCCCACCGGCGGAGTAGCGCTCGAAGCTGGCCTTGACGTCGTCCGAGGTGAACTCGCGGCCGTTGACCGGGGCGACGTTGTGGAACTTCACACCCTTGCGGAGGTGGAAGGTGAACTGGGTCGCGTCGGCGTTGACTTCCCAGCTCTCGGCGAGGTCGGGCTCGACCTGGATGCGGTAGGGGTCGGCGAAGGGGTTCATTGCCGCGCGCACGAGCTTGTTCTTCGTGTAGTCCATCGTGGAGTTGATGGTGCACGAGAGGGTGCGGTTGAAGTCCATGTGCGGCGGGTCGAGGTAGCGCGTGAGCAGCGTGCCGCCATAGCGGCCGTTGGCGAGCACGTCGCGCTCGGCGCCGGTGGGAGCGACGGGCCCTTCGTAGGAGCCGGGCTTGACGCGCACCTGGTCCGCGCCGACCTTGCCCTGCGAGGGGTATTGCTCTCGTGAGAACACGCCCTGGCCGCCGGTCTTCGGCGGCGGCGTGATCGCGACGGCGGTAGCCTGCTCTTCGACAGTGCCGCCGCCGCAGCCCAGGAGGGCCGCGCCGGCGAGACCGGCGATTCCTACGCCGGCGCCGCGAATGACCGACCTGCGGCCAACGCGCCGGCTCCAGTAGTTGCCTTCAGCCATCGAATCCAGTCCCTCCGGGGGTCCTCGCCGCGATGCTGCGACGAGCTACACAGAAACGCCTTCGATCCGGTCGTACCGGTTCGAAACCTACGTCTGTATAGCACGTACGCTCGTACGCGCGAGACGGATTCCTCGATGAGGGACATCAGTAGCTCAGCGCGCCCTCGTTTCGAGCGCGCCGAGCGTTCAACTCATCACGTCTGTTTCGCTCGCACTCCCCTCGTGCGCAGGCTGCGACGTCGACCGGTTAGACGGTGCGAATCACGCCGTCCTTCTCGATCTTCACGTCGCCGTTGGGCATCACCATCGCGTTGGGCGCGCCCCGGTCGAGCCAGATGGCGCGCGCCTTGCCGTCGGCGTAGCAGTTGAGGGCTGCACCAACGCCGTGCGGCCGGATGTTGACCACGTAGTTGTGGAAGAAGACGCGCTGGAATGCCGCCGATGGGAAGTAGATTCCCCACACCTGGTCGAGCATTCGCTCCTCGGCCTTTTTCCAGATCTCCTTCTTCTTCTCGAGGTTCTGCTCGCGACGCTGATCGGTGACCAGCTTGTCCATCTCGGGGTCGTTGATGTTGTTCTGGTTCAGGCCGGCCGTCGAATGGAAGAACGGGTACAGGGCCTGGTCCGGCGTGTACACCGGCGGCCCGTACGTCATGTTCATCGTGTCTTCGTAGTTGCGGTCGTTCAGCATCTGGACGGCAGTCGGGTTGTCGACCTGTCGCGGCTTGAAGTCGATCTCCGGCAACTTGTCGTACATCGGCTTGAGGATCTCGCGGTATTCGGCCCGCAGATACCAGGCGGGCGCGTCGATGGTGAGCTTCTTGTCGGCGGAGTAGCCGGCCGCCTGCAGGAGCTTCGATGCCTCGGCGGGGTTGTACTGGTAGTACGGACCCTGTTGCGCGAGGTCGGGGCGCTTGTCGTACATGTACGGCCACGGCACGGGCATGATCGAGTAGCCGCCGCCCTCACCGGCATATCGAGCTGCGTCCCACTCCTGCCTGTCGATGGCCATCGTCAGGGCGCGCCGGAGCCGGATGTCGGCCCAGCGGGGGTTCTTCATCTGGAAGTGCATGCCCGTCGTGTTCGTGCCGACCACGGACGGCGACTTGTGGTAGACGGAGTCCTTCGGTCCCTTGGTGAGCATGTCCTGCGCGTCGGGCTCGTCGCGAGGCGCCCAGTTGAACCAGTTGTCGGTGATGTAGCCCGCTCGCTGCACCGCCACGTCGTCCTGGACGAACGTGATCACCTGGTCGACGAACGGCAACCCCGTCTCGAAGTAGTCGGGGTTCCGGACGAAGATGGACTTCTCTTTCGGGGTCCACTGCTGCTGCAGGAACGGCCCGGTGCCGATCGCCTTTGACTTGAGCAGCTCGGCGTCCGCGATGATCTCGCGGGCGTCCATGTGCGACCACGCGGCGACGTTCGTCGCGAAGTCAGCGACGGGCTGGTTCAGCTTGAAGACGGCCGTGTACTTGTCGGGGAACTCGGCGGAGGCGACGACCGCCCACACGTCCTTCTGCACGCCAGCGCCGACGTAGCGCTCGTAGCTGGCTTTCACGTCATCGGACGTGAACTCGCGGCCGTTCACCGGCGCGACGTTGTGGAACTTCACACCCTTGCGCAGGTGGAACGTGAACTGGGTCGCATCCGCGTTTACCTCCCAGCTTTCGGCCAGGTCGGGCTCGGGCTGGATGCGGTACGGGTCGGCATACGGGTTCATGGCCGCCCGCACGAGCTTGTTCTTCGTGTAGTCCATCGTGGAGTTGATGGTGCACGACAGCGTGCGCGCAAAGTCCATGTGCGGCGGGTCGAGGTAGCGCGTGAGGACGGTGCCGCCGCGGCGACCGTTTGCGAGGATGTCGCGCTCCGCCGGAGTCGGCGGCTGCGGGCCCTCGTACGCGCCCGGCTTCATGCGGACCTGGTCCGCGCCCACCTTGCCCTGTGACGGGTACTGCTCTTTCGAGAACACGCCCGTGCCGCCGGTCTTCGGCGGCGGCGTGATCGCGACGGCTGTGGCCCGTTCCTCGCTGCCTCCTCCACCACACCCGAATAGCGCTGCGCCGGCGAGGCCGGCGATGCCGACGCCGGCGCCCCGCAGGACGCCACGCCGGCCCACCCGTCGACTCCAGTAGTTGCCTTCGGTCACGTATTCACCAGCTCCCTCTAACGGGCGCACCTCGCCGATCGGAGAACCCGCGCCCGGTGCGCGTAGGAAAGCATCGCCGTTGTAGAGTGTCAATACATGTGTCAACCGCGATCGCACGTGATCGAGCGTGGTCCACGTGTGTACTTGTGACCACAAGCACTATTGGCCACGGGCTCGTCCGAGGGCTGCCTATACTCGGCGACAAGCAAGGAGGTCCCATGGGTTCGAAGGAATTGCAGGCGCTCGTCGAGGTGCTGCAGGAGCAGCTCGCACGCGGCCTCGAGGGGAACGTGCTCGGCACGTGGACGATCCACTACGACAAGGAGCGCCAGGCGTTCCAGTTCGATAAGTGCGAGAACGAGGGCTACTGCGAGGAACGCCCCTCGGTGATCGCGCTCGATCGCACCGTGCTCGACCCGGGAGGACCGCTCTTCTAATCGCCGATGGCTGGCCGCGTCCGAGGCTCGCGCGTATGCTGCGCCAGCCAATCAGACGGACGAGCCATGGGCAGAGCCCGGACCAGGGAGCAGTACGCGTGCTGTCGTTCAAGCACTTCACCGTTGCCGTGCACGACCTCGACGAGTCGGTGACGAACTACAAGGCCCGCCTGGGTCTGAGCGTCATGGCCGAGAAGGCGCACAACAGCATCGGCAACTTCGACTTCGTGGTGCTCGGTCAGGACGGCCAGACGTTCTGCCACCTCATCTGCCCGTCGTCCGAGGAGAGCCCGATCTACCGGCTGATGCAGGACCGGGTGAACCGCCTGAACCCGCACGGCGAGGGCATCTACCTGCTCGCCTTCGATGTACCGAGCACCGACGCGATCGCGCAGCAGATCGAGGCGAACGGCGGCCGCGTGAACCGCGCGCCGAACTCGACGAACATCTGGGTGCACCCGCTGTCGACGAACTTCGTGCTGATGGAGCTGTTCGAGGGCCGCGCCTAGCCCGCGCGCGTTCGACCTCGAGACTCTGCGCGGCGGGCGCGGCCGTCGTCGGTCAGCCCGCCGCCACCAGTGCCCCGTCGTGCGCCGACGATCCTCGGCGGTACGTGGCCATCAGCGCGCGCGGTGGGTGCGCCATCAGCGCGGCCGGCATGGCGGTGAGGCCGATGAGCCCGCAGACGACCCAGCCGATGTCGTAGGAGCCGGTGCGGTCGACGAGCCACCCGACGAGGATCGGGGAGCCGAACCCACCGAACGTGGTGATGAACGCGGTGATGCCGTTCAGGGTGCCGAAGTAGCGCGTCCCGAAGTTGTCGGCCATCATCGCGGGCCGCACGGGAATCGCGCCGCCGAAACCCGGCGCCACGATCACCATGATCGCCAGCGCGGGCCAGTAGCTGTGCGTGAACGCCAGCAACGGCATCCCGATGCCGACGCTCCCGACGGCCGCCGCGAGGACGTAGCGCTTGTCGAAGCGGTCGGCGAGGAAGCCTGCCCCCAGCCTCCCGAGGATGGAGGTGACGGTGAAGACGGCGACGCTGGTACCGGCCGCGGTCTTGCTCACGCCCATCGACTCGAAGAAGGGGATCTGGAGCACAATCAGGGCAGTCGTCGCGAAGCCGTTGGCCAGGATCGAGTAGGTGAAGAGCAGGTACGACTTCGAGCGGATGGCGATGCGGACGGGGATGCCCCAGTCCTCGTAGGGGACCACGTCGATGCCGGGCGCCGAGGCGAGGCCATCCATCGGCTGCGGATGATTCCACGGGCGGGACCGCACGTTGGCAGCTGCGAGGCCGCCGAGCACCACGATCAGCAGCGCGAGCGCGCGCAGCGCACCGCGCCAGCCCAGTGATTCGACGAGGGCGGCCACGCCGACAACCATCGTGCCGGCGATGCCTCCGCCGACGGTCATGATCGACATCGCCCGGGCGCGCTTCGCCTCGAACCACGTCGCGATCGCGACCAGGCCCACCTGGCCGCCCGACGCGCTCGTGCCGACCGCGATCAGGCCCATCACGAGGTAGAACTGCCACAGGGTCTGCATGAACGACATCGCGACCACGCCCAGCGCGACGAGGGCGAGCCCGGCAAAGAGCACACGGCGGGACCCGAGCCGATCGATGGCCATACCGATGAACGGCGACGCGATGCCCGACGTCTCCTGTCTGAGCGAGAACGCGAACGAGGTGGCGGCCGCGCTCCAACCGAACTCAGCGCGGAGCGGGTTGAAGATGGTGCCGAAGCCGTAGAAGAACGAGGCGCCGATCATGGTGACGACGACGGCCGTGGAGCCGACGACGATCCAGCCCTCGTAAACACGTGGCATCAGGCGCGTGAGCACAGGACCTCCCAGGAACACAAGGCTATCCCGTCAACGGCCAAGGGGCATGCAAGGGAGTCCACGAACAGCCATTACCGTCGGCGCCTCCCTCGCGTACGGTTCTGGAGCGTTCGTTCTCTTCGCTCTTGAGAGGGAGGCCGGGATGCGGCGTGCGCGCCAGGCGCTGATCGGACTCGTCGTGCTGGCTCTCGGCATCCAGCTGGTGCCGTACGGTCGGTCGCACACGAACCCGCCGGTGCTGGCGGAACCGACGTGGGACAGCCCTCGGACGCGCGAGCTGGCGGCGCGCGCCTGCTTCGACTGCCACTCGAACGAGACCGTGTGGCCGTGGTACTCGAACGTTGCGCCGGTGTCGTGGCTGGTGCAGCGCGACACCGACGAGGGACGCGGCGAACTCAACTTCAGCGAGTGGACGAATCCGAAGCCCCGCAGGGCGGGCCAGGCGGCGGAAGCCATTCGCGAAGGCGGGATGCCGCCGGCGCTGTACCTCCCGACCCATCCCGAGGCGCGACTGAGCGCCGCCGAGAAGGACGAGCTGCTGAAGGGCGTCATCGCCACCATGGGCGACGAGCCGCGCAGGCGCCCCGGCGGTTAGCCCTCGGGTGCGAACACGAGGGAGAGCTCCATCACGCCGGCGTCCTCCACGGACAGGACTACCGGCGCCCGGGGCGGTGAGATGGCGTAGTCGGCAAGCGCGATTCGGGTTGAGCCGACCACGACGAGCTTCCCGTTCGCCATCTTCCCTTCGAGCGGCACGTCGACGCGCTTCGTCACGCCGTGCAGCGTGAGGTCGCCGCGAGCGGTCGTCGTCATCGCGGCGCCCTCGGCAGGCCTGACCGAGATCGCGATCGGCTCGGTGAGGACGAACTTCGCCTCCGGGAACTGCGAGGTCTGGAGAGACTGCGTCCTCAGGAAGTTGTCGCGGCGGTTGTCGTCGCTCTTCAGCTGGCGCACGTCGGCCTGGACCTGCAGCGCGGTCACGCTGCCGCCGTCGTACCTGAGCTCACCGGTCACGGCCGATGTGCGTCCGACCGCGGTGTTCGCGCCGATGCTGGCGAGCTGCTCCACCATGCGGTAGCCAACGAAGGAGTTCGACCCGTCGACGACCCAGCGACTCGCGACGTCACCGGTCGACTTCGGCGCGGCAGCGGCAGGGCTGGCGGTCGCACTCGGGATGGTCGCGGCGACCACGGATGGCGTCGCGCGCGCCGCCGCGGAGGTAGCCGCGGGCGTTGCCTGCAGACTCGTCACGGCCTGCTCGAGCGACACCGGAGGCGGGTCGGAGCCGCCGAACAGGAACCACCATCCCCCAACGCCGACCAGCGCGAGGGCGATAACACCCGTCAGGAGCGCGACTCCGCGACCGCCCATGTGCCCTCCCGCCCGAGCGAAGTCCAACTACCGTATGCGGCATCACGGGGGCTGGGGGTGAACAAACTGTGAAACGACAGGTCCCGTGAGACGGGGGGCGGTGCGCTCCCTGCGCGGCAATGCGGTCTCGCTTGTGGCGCTGGCCTCGACCGTGACGGTGGGTGGCATCGTCCTGGCGGGACAGGCTTCCACGCCTCGAATGGTGGTCGCGGCGACGGGGGGCTTCGAGACCGACCGATCCACCATCGAGGCCCCCGCGCGCGTCGCTGCGGCGGTGCCGCCTCGCCTCGATCCTGCGCCGGCCCCTGTGCAACCTCCCGCCGAGGTCGCTCGCACCGGTGGCCCCGAGGCGTCCCCCGCATCGACGCCGCGAGCGGCGGGACCTCCGCCGCAGAACGACCCGCTGCCGACACGGGTCGCCGAGGGGGCTCGTGCACCCGTGGCTACCTCCACGCCCTCGGTCGTGGTGTCACGCGGCCGGACCGACCGGCGCGCAGTCACGCTCACCTTCGATGCCGGCGCCGACCGCGGCCACGCCGAACGCATCCTCGATGTCCTCGCGCAGCAGCGAGTGCCCGCCGCGTTCGGCCTCACGGGCCAGTGGGCGGAGCTGAATCGTGACCTGGTCGCCCGCGCGGCTCGCGAAGGGCACGCCTTCATCAACCACACGTACAACCACCCCTCGTTCACCGGCGTGTCGTGGAACGTGACGGCGAAGTCGACGGCAGACCGCGACGCGCAGCTCGAACGGACCAACCGCGTGCTCGAAGAGATCGCGGGCACCTCGGCGCGACCGTACTTCCGTCCGCCGTTCGGAGACTACGACGCGAGCGTGCTCGCGGATGTCGGGCGGCTCGGCTACGCCACCACCGTGATGTGGACGATCGACAGCATGGGCTGGCGCGGCCTCGACGCGGCGAGCATCACGCGGCGCTGCCTCGATGCCGCGTCGCCCGGCGCGATCTACATCTTCCACGTCGGTGAGCAATCGCGGGACGGCGACGCCCTGCCAGCGGTCATCGAGGGCCTGCGCGCGCGAGGCTTCGACATCGTGCCACTGGCGGAGCTGCTCGCTCCTGCGTCATGACCGACCTCGCGCGGTTGCGCCTCCGTCGGTCCGAGCGTCTACGATCGGCGGCATGCTGCGGCGCACCGCTCCCCGGGGCCACCTCATGCGGCTGTTCGTGGCCGCCTGCGTGTGTGCGCTGCTGCTCTTTGGCTACGACTCGCGGCCGGCCGGGCCGCCTCCGGATGCGGTCACGGTGCGTGCGGCAGCGCGAGGCGATACTCATCCCGCGGACGGCCTCGGCGGTTCCGCCGACCAGTCGGATGCCGGCACGAGTGCAACGGCCACCGAGCTCGCGTCGCGATCAGTGCGAACAATCACTCGAGACGCGGTGCCGCTCAATCCGCTGCCGTGGGCGAGCGCACCGGTGCGCAAGGCGGGCGCCCAGCCCGCGCCACAGCCGTCGGCGCTCTCGGCCTTCGTGCTCGACGAGCCCTCGGGGGCGGCACTCTTCGAGCTCGACCCCAACCGCGAGCTGGCACCCGCGAGCCTGACGAAGATCGCGACGGCGATCGTGGTGTTGCGCAACGGCGGCCTCGACGAGGAGGCAACGTCGGACGTCGATGGCTGGCTCATGCGGGGCTCGACGACGATGGGGCTGTACTCGGGCGACCGCATCAACCGCCGTGACCTGCTCTACGGCCTGCTCCTGCCGAGCGGCAACGACGCCGCGCTCGTCCTCGCCCGCAGCATCGCGGGGAGCGACGACGCCTTCGTCGGACGGATGAACGACCTCGTGCACGAGCTCGGCCTCGAGCACACGTTCTTCACGACGCCGCACGGCCTCGGGCGTGGTGGCTACTCGTCGGCGCACGACCTCGCGATCCTGGCGCGCCATGCGATGCAGTCTCCCGACTTCGCAAAGATCGTGCAGACAGAGAGCTGGCGGGTGTCCGGCACGCGTACATATGACGTGCACAACGTGAACTCGTTCCTGTTCAACTACCCGGGGGCCGATGGCGTGAAGACCGGCTACACGACGAGCGCGGGTCGCACCATCGTCGCGTCTGCGATGCGCGACGGGCATCGACTGTACGCGGTGCTGCTGAACGACCAGGCGCTCTACACCGACGCGTACGCGCTCCTCGACTGGGCGTTCGCGAGCTACAGCTGGGACACGACGGTGGCGTCCCCGGTGGCGGCGCAGCCCTCGAGCGCGGGTACCCCGTGAGGCGAGACTCGCCGGTACGCCGGCTCGGCCTCGCCCTGCTCTCCCTCGTTCTCCTCGGAGCTGCGTGCGGAGGCCAGGAGGCGACCACGCGCACGCCTCGCAACCCGACACCGGCGGCGGCGATCGTGTCGACGGACGCACCCACGCCCGCGACCGCACTCGAGACGCCCGCGGTGGCGGCCACCCCTCGCGACACCCCGGCCGCCGAATCGCCCGCGACCGCACCGCCGATCCCGCCGTCCCAGCCAACCGCAGCGGCGGCGGCGACCGAGGTCTCGAGCACCCAGGCGCCGCGGCTGGTCCCCACGGCCGCACCCACTTCCGCACCTGCCACGCCGTTCACCTCGGATCCGAGGACGGTCGTGCTCGATCCGGGACACGGCGGTGACGAGATCGGCGCGGCGAACTTCGGTGTTGTGGAGAAGGTGTCGAACCTCGACATGGCGCTCCGCGTCGAGCGGTTGCTCGCCGAGCGCGGCCTGCGCGTGGTGCTGACGAGGCGGACCGACGCGCGTGCGAGCTCGAGCGGCCTCGGGACGGCGGCGACCGGGTTCTCGGCCCAGCGCGTCGACCTGCAGGCGCGTGTCGACCTCGCGAACGCCGAGCGCGCGACGCTCTTCGTCTCGCTGCACTCGAACGGGTCCACCTCGGGCGCCGAGCGCGGTCTCGAGGTGTACTACAACTCGCAGCGGCCGTTTGCGGCCGAGAACCTGCGCCTGGCGAGCTCGATCCACGACTCGATCCTGAACGAGGTGGCTGCGGCGGGCTACTCGATCGCCGGGCGCGGCGTGAAGGACGACACCTGCCTGCGGCTGTTCCAGGGGCGCTGCTTTGGCCTCTTCCTGCTCTCGCCGGAGCGCGTGACCGACCGGGACGAGATCCTGCGGCGCGGCGGCAATCCGGAGTCGCTGCTTGCGCCGGGACAGAACGAGATCCGGAGTCGCGCGACGCAGATGCCGGCGGCGCTCGCGGAGTTGTTGTTCATCTCCAACACCGATGACGCCTCGCTGCTGCGGACCGAGGCGGTCCGCGACGCGCTGGCGCGCGGCGTCGTCCGAGGCATCACGCGCTACCTCGGCGCGGACTAGCCCCCAGGGGGAACCAGCGAAGGGACCGACCGCCCATGACAACGACGCAGGACCGCGAGATCACGAGCCTCGGCGAGCTCGACAAGTTCGAGCGATACCTCATCGATGAGTTCTACGACGACTATCGCGCGGGCGAGATCACGAGGCGCACGTTCGTCCGCAGGCTCGCGTACATCACCGGGGGGATGGCGGGCGCCGCCTCGACGATGGTGCTCCTCGGATGCGCGCCGGCCGAGGTGCCGAGCAAGACGATGCCCATCCCCTCGGCAGAGCCATCCAGCGCGGCGAAGAGCGCATCACCGGCGGCCTCGGCAGCCGCGAGCGCGACGCCCGCCGGCACGGTCGTCCCGGTACCGAATGCCAAGAGTCCGCTGTCGGTGCCGGAGGGGGACCCCGCTGTGCGAGGCGAAACGGTGCGTTTCGCCTCGGGCGCGGATCAGATCGCGGGCTACCTCGCGAGGCCGGCCGCCGGAGGGACCGGGCTTAAGGCAATCCTCATCTGCCACGAGAACGCGGGCATGACGGCGCACTTCCCCGACATCGCGAGGCGATTCGCCAAGGAGGGCTACGCCGCGCTGGCCATCGACCTGCTCTCGCGCGAGGGCGGGACCGCGAACATCGAGCGCGACCGCGCCTCGGGAGCGCTCACGCAGGCGGGCATCGCGCGCCATGTCGCGGACTTCGAGGCCGGGCGCAAGTACCTCGGCACGCAGCAGGGCATCGACGGCGCGCGCATCGGGATGACCGGCTTCTGCTTCGGCGGCGGCGTGACGTGGCAGGCCGCGACGCAGATCCCCGAGTTGAAGGCGACCGTGGCCTACTACGGCCCGGCGCCGGACCTCGCGGCTGCGGCGAACATCAAGGCGGCCGCGTTCGGCGTCTATGCAGAGAACGACGCGCGCATCACCGGCAGCGCGGACGGCCTCGACAAGGCGCTCACCGAGGCGAAGGTGAAGCACCAGATGAAGGTCTACCCCGGGGTCAACCACGCCTTCAACAACGACACGGCCGCGAACTGGAGCGAGGAGGCGAAGACGCAGTCCCTCGCGGCGTGGAAGGACACGCTCGCCTGGTTCGGAGGCAACCTCTAGCAACGGACGCGACGGGGGCCTCGGACGAGCTCGAGCGGGCGCCGAGGAAGACAGGTTGCGTCAGTGGGTTGGCGCTGCGCCCGCCCGCGGCTCCTCCGTCGGAGGGCGTGGGGGCGTAGCCCCACAGAGAAAGGGCGGGGGGCGGGCAGCCGGCCTGGAGGGCCGACCTGACCCCCTCGTGCAGCCGCGGGCGCGGCGCGGGCATCGAAAGGCCGCGTGAGGCCCTTCGCATCAGTCGTCCGAGGTCGACATCAGGAGCGGCGGGCGCGCTCCTCGTAGTAGGTGACGGCGCGCCCGAGCGCGGCCGCACCGCGCGCGTAGCTGGGGGCGACGGCGAACCCGCGCTCGCCCACGTACTTGCGAGCGCGCACCATCGCCTCGGCGCCGCCCTCGCCACCGCCCTGCTCGTGCATCAGGCAGACCACCGGCTGTCCGGTCCGGTCGCGGAAGCCGGCGAGCAGTCCCAGGATGCGGTCGAGCTCCTTCGCCCCGGTGTCGAGGTCGCGCGCGCCCAGCTCGAGGCCGACGCCGCCATCGATGCTCCCGTCCTGCGCCAGGATCTCCAGGATCTTCGCGAGGTTGTCGTCCTCGCTGCGGATCGTCGAGGCGGCGTCGAAGGGGTTCTGGTACGACGAGCCGACGGCGGTGAAGAACTCCGCCAGCTGCGCGTAGGACGCCTCGGTAAGGCGCGGGACGTGGAACCCCGCGAGCGAGAACTGGTCGGAGAGGGCGACGGCCTGGCCGCCGTTCATCCCGATCAGCGCCACCCCTCGGCCAGTGGGCTGCTTCACGTTCGCGAGGAGGGCGGCGACGTCGAGCGTCTCTTCCA
Organism: Dehalococcoidia bacterium; assembly: GCA_046328255.1. GTDB lineage: Bacteria > Chloroflexota > Dehalococcoidia > UBA2979 > UBA2979 > RBC038. Next base: position 25,781 of record JAXLWY010000007.1, read on the forward strand.
TCGTGCCGGTCCCGATGATGTTCGCCTGCTTGAGCAGCGCGTCCCACACGGAGTTCTGCGAGGCGAGTGACGCCGTGTGCGACTGCACCGCGCGCGCGCCGGCGGGCGTCTGGCCGCCCTTCCAGACGACCACGGGCTTCTTGAGGGCCGCGCGGCGCGCGAGGTCGAAGAAGCGGCGGCCGTCGCGCACGCCCTCGATGTACATCACGATGACCTCGGTGAGCGGGTCGTTCATGAAGTACTCGAGGTAGTCGCACTCGTTGAGGACGGCAGCGTTGCCGAACGAGATCGCCCGCGTGATCTTCTGGCCGAGGCGCTGCAGCCCGCTGAGGATGCCGCTGGTGTTCGTGCCGCTCTGCCCGGCGATCGAGATCGTGCCGCCCTCGCCCACCTCCTGGTCGTCGCCGAAGCGGACGCCTTCGCGGCGGTTGTAGATGCCGAGGCAGTTCGGGCCGACGATCGCCATGTTGGCGTCCATGGCCATCTCGACCATGCGCGCCTGCATCTCGGCGAACTGGGGCTCACCGGTCTCCGCGAAGCCCGAGGTGTACATCGCGATCCCGCCCACGCCTCGCTTGACGGCGTCGGCGACGATGCGCGGCACAATCTGGCGCGGCACCGCGCAGATCAGGAGGTCGATGTCCCCCGGCACGTCATCCAGCGACGTGAAGTTGGTGTAGCCGAGCTTCTCGATGGCGGCCACCTCGACGGGATCGACCTGCACCGAGTAGACCGGCCCGGCGAAGTGCTTCTGGCGCTGGAGCCAGCCGTAGTTCGGCCCCTTGTCGCCGACCACAACGATCGAGCGCGGATTGAGCGTCCGGTGCAGGCGCTCCTGGCTAATCGGCATGCGAATCCCCGGTCAGTACGCAGATGCTGATTTCGTAGCGGACGGCGGCACTATATCGCGCGTTCGGCCTCGCGCTCCACGCGCGCTCCTCGAGGCACATGCCTATGAACCAGGGTCCGACTCGACGCGCTCGATCGCGGCCATGATCGCGGCGGTGGCGGCGCCGGCGCGCTCGGCGGCCCGGCCCTCGCGCGCCGCGCCCTCGAGATCCACGGGAGGCCCCACCACGAGCGTGAGGAGCCTCGGACGCGGCCACCAGGCGCCGCGCGGGAACGCCTCACGGCTGCCGAGGAGGGCGGCGGGCAGGACGGGCACGCCCGCGCGCAGGGCGAGCCAGCCCACGCCGGGAAACCCGACGGCCGCCTCGCCGCGACGGCGCGTCCCCTCGGGAAAGACGAGCACCGGGTGGTCGGCGAGCGCATCGAGGGCAGCGCGCAATGCTCCGATGTCCCCGCCGGCGCGGAAGCGGTCCACCGGCAGCGGCCGCCACGGCCTCGAGAAGAGCGTGATGGGGAAGCGCAGGATGCCGCGAGCCAGCATCGGAGCCGCTGCGCGCCCGAGGTGCGCCAGGATCACGGGGCCGTCGAGGAGGCTGTGATGCGCCGCCGCGAGGAGGAACGGCCCCGGCGGCAACGCCTCGAGGCCGCGTGTACCGACGCCAAAGTAGGCGCGGGTCACGCCTCGGATGATGGCGAGCTGGATCGCATGCCCGCGCGAGAACGCGCCCGGAGGCGCCGTCGAAGAGGCCCTGGGGGGACCGTTCGTCAGCGGTCCGCCAGCAGATCGCCCAGCCGCCGTGCGAGATCGGCTGGCTCGATGTGACCCATCACCGAGGTCTGAAACACATCGAGCGGGCGGTGGTAACGCTCGTTCTGGTAGGGAGTCAGCCCTCGGGCGACGAACCGGGCCATCACCCACGCGGAATCGCGCTCGCCGCCGGGTGGCCGCCACGTGCGGGTGGTGGCGGAGGGCGCCAGCACGCGGGCGGGGACGCAACCGAGGCCGCGCGCAGCCTCCTCGACGAGCGTCATCGCCTCGGCCTGGCGCTTCCACTTGCGATCGAGGCCGTCGCGCTCCATTACCTCCAGCGCCGCGCCGAGGCCGGCGAAGGCCTGGATTGGCGGTGTAAACGGGAGGTCGCCACGGGCGCGCCACGCCTCGAGGTGGCGGTCGATCGAGAGGGCGTGGGCGTGCGAGGGGTGCGTGCGGGCCTCGAGGAACGCGCGACGCACGAACAGGATCGCGACGCCCGGGACGCCACCGAGCGCCTTGCCGGAGACCGTGGCGATCGCGTCCGCCTCGAGGCTGGCGAGGCCACCGGGCTCGCCGCCGAGCGAGCTCACCGCGTCGACAAGGAGGTAACGACCGAGCCGCCCGGTCATGGCTCGGAGGGCAGTGACGGCGGCGCGGTTCGAGCAGCCGACGCTCGTCTCCATGTCGACGACGGCGACGGTGCAGGCCCCGGAGTCGCGCAGGCGTGCCTCCACCTCGGCTTCCGGGAGGGGGTCCTCCGGCGCGTATCGGACCACCGTGCACTCGATGCCGAGGTCGGCCGCCATCGACGCAAGGCGGTCGCCGAAGTGCCCGTTCGAGACGACGAGCACGCCTCCGATCTGGCCGGCCGCCGAGAGCAGCATCTCGGTGGCGCCGGTGCCACCAGCACCGGCGAGCACAACCTCGGTCTCCGCGGGCACCTCGAACAGTTGGCGGAGGCGGGCGTGGATCGAGGCGAGCAGCTCGCGGAACTCGGGACTGCGGTGATGCAGGTCGACCGCGTCCGCGAGCGCGATACGCACGTCCTGGTGGACGGCGACCGGCCCCGGGGCGAGCAACAGCGGTCGCCCGAGCGCGGCGTCGGGCAGCAGGTCCAGCTGCGCGTGGGTCCGCCCGAAGTCGAAGAACTTATCGAGTGTCAGCAGCATCGGTGTGAACCACGCGCCACCCCGCTGGACGGCAGGTCCAAGAGGCACGAAGCCCGCGCGCTGGTACAACCGCTGTTGCGACTCGATGCCGGAGATGAGCGCGTAGCGATAGCCCTCGGCCACGACGTCGCGAGCAAGGTCGCGGAGCATCAGCCAGCACGCGCGCGTCATCCGCTCGCCGGGCTTCACCGCAAGCAGGCGGATCTCGATGGCCGAGTTGCGATAGGGGTCGATGACGCGGGGGTCATCGAGCTTGGCGTCGATGGAGAACGGGCCCTCGGCGCCGGTGCCGTAGCAGACCATGCCGACCAGCTCGTCGCCACGCCAGGCCGTGTAGAAACGACTGCGGCTCTCGAACTGGTCGATCAGGCGACCGTCGTCCGAGGGCGCGTGCTGCCCGATCTCGCGCGCGAACACCTCCTCGTTGAGGCGGCGAATGGCATCGAGGTCCCCGGGACGCGCGTCCCGGACCACCAGCTCTGTCCGCGCCAGGCGGGCTGCGATGGTCGCCATGCGCGCACTCTACCCGCGTTCGTGCCTCTGGGGGAGGGTGCGAGTCACCATCAGGAGGGACGCCAGGGGCGCGGACGCTTCGAAACGGCCATTCCTCGATGAACGCCGCTTGCAGCCGGCGCGCGCAACTACATTTGTCGTGACTCGCAGACGCAGGGTGATCAGGGGCATCCATCCCTTATGACGAGATCGCGTGCACCTCGCCCGGCCGTCGCTCGTTGGGCCGGAGAGCGGCGCGCAGCGCGTCCTCGATGGCCGGCAGCTGGAAGACGAAACCCGCATCGAGCAGCCGTCGCGGGACGACGCGCTGGCTCGCGAGCACGAGCTCGTCGGCGGCCCCACCGAGGAGCAACCGGAGTGCGAAGGCGGGCGTCGGGAGGAGCGCCGGACGATGGAGGACGCGCCCGAGCGCCCTCGCGATGTCGCGGTTGCGTGCAGGCTCGGGCGAACACAGGTTGTACACACCGGCCGCGTCCTCGTGCGCAAGGAACCACTCGATGGACCGCACGAGGTCGCGAGGTGCGACCCAGGACATCCACTGGCGGCCCGACCCGAGCGGCCCGCCCGCGCCCAGCTTCGTGGCCAGTGTCATCCGCCGCAGCGCGCCGTCGTCGGCGGCCATCAGCACGCCAAACCGAGGCGAGACGACCCGCACGCCAGACTCCGCCGCGCGCGCCGCCTCGGACTCCCACGCTGCGACGAGGTCAGCGAGGAAGCCCGCGCCGCGCGGCGCGCCCTCCTCGATGACCGCCGCGCCTCGGTCGCCGTAGTAGCCGATCGCCGAGGCGCTCACGAGGATTCGAGGTCCATCGCCGACCGCGAGCGCGTCGCGCATGCGGTCCACGAGGAGGTGCGTGCTCTCGATGCGGCTCGCCCAGAGCACGCGCCGACGGGCCTCGGTCCAGCGCCCTTCACCGATGTTCGCCCCGCTGAGGTGGACAACGGCGTCGAAGTCGGCGAGCGTGCGCGCATCGAGGAGTCCGCGCGCGGGGTCCCAGACGGGACCGTTCGAGGAGTCAAGCGGCGCGCTGCCGGTGACGCGGCGCAGCGGGGTGACCTCGTGGGCCTGCTCGCGCAGGTAGGCGCCGAGCGCGCGCCCGATGCCGCCGCTGGCGCCGGTGATGAGAACTCGCATCGTCCGCTCCTCGCTGGCCGGGCGAGTGTCGCCCGTCGATCAGAGGCTCGCCGAACGCGCACGGCGGCGCATCACGGTGATCTGTGATGCGCCGATCGGATCTCCGTGAGGGCGCCTCAGGCCAGGCCGTGACGTAGGGCGAACGCGGTCGCCTCGGTCCGTCCGCGCGCGCCGATCTTGGGGTAGACGTTCGTCAGGTGGCGCTCGACCGTGTTCACGCTCAGGCCGAGGCGAGCCGCCATCTCCTTGTTCGAGAGGCCGCGCGCCAGCAGCGCCAGCACCTCCACCTCGCGAGGGGTGATCGACTCGGGGAGCGCGGGCGTCGAGGGCATCGCGTCGCCGATACCTCCCGAGATGCGGCTGGTGAGCCCGAGGAACGCCGCCAACGCGTCGACGCCGCCATCGATATCGCCGGCGAAGGGCGAGGCCGCGTCGCCTGCGAGCAGCCTGAGCTCGCCTCGGGGGAGGGCGGCGGCGAGGACGCGTGCGACCTCGGGGTTCTGCGCGGCCGTATCGCGGCGCTGGAGGACGAGCGTGCGCGCCTGAATGTGCGCGAGCGCGGGACGGACGTCCCAGCCGCGCACGGATGAGGCGTAGGCCAGCAGTGTCCCGGCGGAGGTGCAGGCGCGGAAGTAGGCGGCCGTGGCGCGCGCGTCCTCGGTGCTCGCGGTCCACGCGCGCGCGGCGGCCTCGACGAGGGCGTCGCGCTGCACCTCGAGGACTGCGGCTTCGCGTGGTGTGGGAGGGAGCAGCGGATACACGTCGAGGCCGCGGGCGAAGCCGCCCCAGAGCACCATCGCGGGTGTATCGAGGTGGCGCGTCGCGTAGTCGAGGGCGACGGGCGTCGAGTTGAAGAAGGCGACGAGCGCAGGCGTGCGCAGATCCGCGGCCGCGATCACCGCCTCGAGGTCTCGCGACATCGCCTCAAGGCTGCAATCAGCGGCTGCGCCGCCCTCGCGGTCCGACAGCCCCGAACCGCGCGCGTCGTAGAGCACGACGTGGGCGGACCTCGCAAGTCGTTCGTACCAGTGCGTGATGCCGGGCAGCCGCCACATCTCGTCGAGGTGGCTCAGCGGGAAGGGCGGCAGGCAAACCACCTCGGGGCCCGCGCCGAGCTCGGCGTAGGCGACACGCACACCGTCCGAGGTTGTCGCGTAGCGGATCGACGGCGCCATGCTGCGATCGTAAGGGCGGGCCACGCGCTCGCGCCGTCCATGCCCGCGCACCACCATCGATACTGCCGACGACGACCGGACGCGGAGGAGTGAGGACGACCGTGACGCCTCGGATCCGCACGGTCTTCTTCGGGTCGCCCGCGTACGCCATCCCCACGCTCACGGCGCTGCTCGCGAGCCGCTCGCCGAGGTGGTGCTCGTGGTCACGCAACCAGGCCGCCCTCGGGGCCGCCGCGGTGCACCCGAGCCGACCGAGGTGAAGGCGCTCGCCGCGAACGTGGCATCGCCATCCACCAGCCGGAGCGGCTGCGCCGCGAGGACACTGCCATCATCGCGGCCATGGCGCCCGTCGTCGGTGTTGTGGCCGCATCCGGCCCCATCCTGCCGACGCACCTGCTCGAGGCGTTCCCGCACGCCGTGCTGAACGTGCACGCCTCGCTGTTGCCGCGCCACCGCGGCGCCTCGGCGGTGGCCTCCTCGATCCTGGCCGGCGACGCCGTCGGCGCGACCGTGATGCGTGTCGTGCGGGAGGTCGATGCGGGACCGGTCCTCGGGCAGGCGCGCGTGCCGATCAGGCCGCTCGACACGACGGGCTCACTGACCTCGCGCATCGCCGAGGCCGGCGCGGCGCTCCTCGTCGAGCTGCTCCCGCGCTGGTGCGTGGCGAGGTGGACGCCACGCCGCAGGACGCGGCCGTGGCGACGTTCGCGCCGCGCCTCGAGAAGAGCGACGGCGTCATCGACTGGTCGCGACCCGCCATCGAGACATGGCGTCGGATCCGGGCATTCGAGCCATGGCCCCTCGCGACGACGACCTATCGAGGCCAGCCGTTCGTGATCCATGGCGCGTGGCCCCTCGACGCGGCGAGCGCCGGCGCCTCCTCGGGCTGATCGAGCGCCGGACGCGCGCCGCTCGAGGCCACGCTGCTCCCCGGCCGGACGGCGCGCTGCGGTGGTGGCCACCCGGGCGGGCTCGCTCGCTGCTCGAGGTGCAGCGCTCGGGCCGCACCCAGGGAATCGAGGCGTACCTCAACGGCGACCCGGACCTGATCGGCGCACGCCTCGGCCAGTGACAGGCGCCGGGCGGTCCGCCAGGGGCGTGCCCTAGACTCGATCCATGACCGCGACCGGCAGCCCATCCCCGACGCCCACACTCGTGATGCCCGATCGCCGAAGGCGCTGTTCGACCGTTCGCCAGGCGCGTTGGGCGCGCTCCTCGAGCATGGGCGAGCCCGCCTACCGCGCGGAGCAGATCGCGCACGCGGTGTTCGTGCAGGGCGCGACCGACTTCGCCTCGATCACCGGGCTGCCGAGGACGCTGCGCGCCCGCCTCGATGAGCGCTTCCGCATCGAGCCGCCGGCGGTGCTGGCGCGGATCGATGCCGACGACGGGGCGACGGCAAAGGTACTTGCTGGACCTCGGCGGTGGGGCCGCAGTCGAGGCTGTGCGGATGTCGTACGACCCCGAGGACGATTCGATGGCGGGGCGCACGCGCACCACGATCTGCGTGTCGACGCAGGTGGGATGCGCGATGGGCTGCGTCTTCTGCGCGACCGGGCAGCAGGGGTTCACGCGGAACCTGACGACGTCCGAGATCCTGGCGCAGGTGCTGCACTTCGTGCGCGAGTCGCGCGCGAGCGGCATCGATCGCGTCACCAACATCGTGTTCATGGGGATGGGCGAACCGCTCGCGAACTACGCGCACACCCTCGAGGCGGTGCGCTGGCTCGTCGACGAGCACGGGCTCACCCTGCGCCAGCGCGGCATCACCATCGACGGTGGGGCTGCGCGCGAATCCGGCGGCTGGCCGCGGAGGGGTTGCAGGTCAACCTCACGATCTCGCTGCACGCGCCCGACGACGAACTGCGCCACCAGCTGATTCCGACGGCGGCCGGCACCGCGATCGAGGAGCTGATCGCCTCGGCGCGGGAGTACATCGCCGCAACGGGACGACGCGTCACGTTCGCCTATGCGCTCCTCGAGGGGTGAACGACAGCCCCGAGCAGGCGCGCCGCCTCGCATCGAGGGTGCGCGGGCTGCAGTCGCACGTGAACCTGATCCCGTACAACCCCACGGCGGGAGAGGGGCTCCGACGCCCTTCGCGCGAGCGCGTGCGCGCGTTCCTGCGCACCCTCCAGGCCGAGGGCGCCAACGCCACTGTCCGCATCGAGCGGGGGGCGGCGATCGCGGCCGCGTGCGGCCAGCTGCGCACCGACGTCGGTCTCCTTCGTTCGCCCTGAGGCCCCCCTGAGCGCGTCGAAGGGCCTGTCCAGGGACCGTCCGGCGCGCGCCTCCCATCCTGATGCGTGCGGGAACTCCCCCGAAGCGCGTGCCTTCCACCTCGCCTAGAATCGAGCCGGGAGTCGCCTCGGAGCGCATCGGTGCGGGTGAAGAGTGGGCGCATGACCTCGGATAGCCCGATCGTCGGCCTGATCATGGGCAGCACGTCCGACTGGGAGACGATGCGCCACGCCGCCGATGTGCTGGCGCAGTTCGAGGTGGCGTTCGAGAGCCGGGTGGTCTCGGCGCACCGCACGCCCGAATGGATGTCGGAGTACGCCCGCGACGCGGAGCGCCGGCGGCTGCAGGTGATCATCGCGGGGGCCGGGGGCGCCGCGCACCTCCCGGGGATGGTCGCCTCGATGACGGTGCTGCCGGTCCTCGGCGTGCCGGTGCAGAGTCGGGCGCTCAACGGGCTCGATTCCCTGCTCTCGATTGTGCAGATGCCGGGCGGGGTCCCCGTGGGCACGCTTGCCATCGGCGAGGCGGGGGCGCGCAACGCCGCGCTGCTTGCAGTGCGCATCCTCGCGACGCAGGACGCCATCCTGCGCGCGCGACTGCACGAGTACCACGACAGCCTGGCGCGGAGCGTCCTCGAGCAGACATTGCCCCCCGAGGCCTAGCGCGATGGCCCTCGATGCCTCGCGCGTGATCCAGCCGGGCGCGACCCTCGGCATGCTGGGAAGCGGACAGCTGGGACGGATGTTCGCGATCGCGGCGCGCCGACTCGGCTACCGCGTGCACGTGCTCTCGCCGGACCGTGATTCGCCGACGGGACAGGTCGCCGACCTCGAGGTCACCGCCGACTACGAGGACCTCGAGGCGGTGGCGCGATTCGCGCGCGGCGTCTCGGTGGTGTCGTTCGAGTTCGAGAACGTGCCGGCGGTCACCGCGGCCGAGGCGGACAAGCACGCACCGGTGCGGCCGGGCGGCGCCGTTCTTGAAGTCACGCAGCATCGTGTGCGCGAGAAGTCGTTCCTGCGCAACGCAGGGATCCCGGTGACGCCGTTCTGGCCGGTGCACTCGCGCGCCGAGCTCGACGCCGCGCTCCTCGAGGCGGGCTACCCGGCGGTGCTCAAGACGGCGGCTGGTGGATACGACGGCAAAGGACAGGCCATCCTCGCGTCACCGGAGGACGTGGAGGCCGAGTGGGACGCCCTCGGCAGTACGGATGCCATCCTCGAGGCCTTCATCGACTTCGCCTGCGAGGTGTCGGTCGTCGGCGCGCGCGGCCTCGATGGAGACTTCGTGGGCTACGGGCCGATCCAGAACAGTCACGCGCACCACATCCTCGATGTGTCGTTCGCGCCCGCGGCGGTCGAGCCGAGCGTGGCACGGGACGCCATCGAGATCGCGCGGGTCGTCCTCGAGCAGCTCGACGTGGTGGGCGTGCTGTGCGTCGAGATGTTTGTGACGAGAGACGGGCGGCTGCTCGTCAACGAGCTGGCGCCGCGCCCGCACAACAGCGGCCACCTCACCATCGACGCGTGCGTGACGTGCCAGTTCGAGCAGCAAGTACGTGCGGTCTGCGGGCTCCCCCTGGGCGCGCCGGACCAGCTCCGCCCCGCCTCGATGGCGAACCTCCTCGGGGAGCTGTGGGCGAACGGGGAGCCACGGTGGGACCGCGCGCTCGACCTCCGCGAGGTGAAGCTGCACCTCTACGGGAAGGCCGAGGCGCGACCCGGACGCAAGATGGGGCATCTGACGGCCCTCGGGACGACCGTGGAAGAAGCGGTCGCGCGGGTGACGTGGGCGCGGACCGCGCTGCCTCGCTAGCGACGCCGAAGCAGGGACAGCCGAGGTCGCGCCTGCGGCGCCCACCCAATGGTCATGGCGACCCTCTTCGAGCTCATGCGCCTCGCACAGGGATTCCGCTCGCGTCGGGAGATCCGGACCTCGGAGTCAGGACGGGCTAGCGAGCCGCGGGTGCGGCGGGGCCAGTCGGCACCGGCAGGGTCGTCTCGAGCCGGCGCAGGTCGCGTTCGAAGTACAGCCGCATGACGTGACTCGCGAGGCGCTCCGTGTCGTGGCGGTAGCGCACGTCGTGATCGACGAGGTCTGCGAGCACGAGTCGCGCGCGACCGTAGTCGGCATCACCGGGGGCGGCGACCGGTTGCGAGTGCCACTCCTCGGGGAACGGCTCGGCCGGGAGGTTCGAGTTGGCGAGGACGGCGTCCGCGATGTCGCGATTCTGGAGGTGCTTCCGGAGCGACGCGTAGTGATCGGCGGCGCTCATGCCGTCGGTTTCGCCGTGCTCGGTGGCGACGTTCGAGATGAAGACCTTGTACCCCGGCGAGGCCATCAGCGCCTCGGCAAGGCCACGCACGAGCAGGTTCGGCAGGACCGACGTGTAGAGGCTGCCGGGACCGATCACGACGAGGTCGGCCTCGCGCAGGGCGGCGACCGCCTCGGCGTTCACGGGCACGTTCGATGGCTCGATGAACAGCTCCTGGATGTGGCGCCCGGCGTGTCCGATCCTGGACTCGCCTCGGATCACGGTGTCGTCGTCCATCCGCGCGCCGAGGATGACGTCGCTGAGGGTGGACGGCACGATCCGACCGCGGACACGGAGCACCCTCGAGGTCTCGCGAATCGCCTCCTCCATGCTCCCGGTCACTCGCGACATGGCGACGATAAAGAGGTTGCCGAACGAGTGTCCGCCAAGCTGGCCGCCAGTGGCCTCGTCGAAGCGGTACTGGAAGAGGTCGGTGACCAGCGGCTCGGAGTCGGCGAGGGCAGCGATGCAGTTGCGGATGTCGCCGGGCGGGATCACGCCGAGGTCACGCCTCAGCATCCCGCTCGAACCGCCGTCGTCTGCCACGGTCACGATTGCCGTGAGGTTCGAGGAGTACTGCTTCAACCCGCGGAGGAGGTTCGAGAGGCCGGTCCCGCCGCCGATCGCCACCACTCGGGGCCCGCGCTGCTGGGTGCGTGCCTGGTAGATGAGATCGACGACCTGGCCCTGCTGATCGATGGGCAGCACGGCGCTGATCATCGAGCGGTTGAGCCGCCACACGGCAAGCACGCTCAGCCCGGAGGCAATCGATATGAACAGCAATCCGCGTACCCAGCGAGGGAGGAACTGCAGCGTGGCGGTGCCCACCCACTCGGGGAAGGTGTAGGAGACATACGCCTCGCGGAGGAGGTAGGCGAACCCGAGGCCCATCAGGACGACGCCTGCAAGCAGCAGCAGGAGCCAGCGCTTGACGTGGAGTCCCACGTACAGCCACTTGAGCACCAGGGACCGGCTCATCGGACTCCTCGGGCGCGCCAGACTTGCCCTTCGGGGGCGACCCCTCGACGCCAGCGTACCCCGCGGGCCCCGTCCCCGATATTGGGGACGGGGCTCGCTCAGTGAAGTGGCGATATCGATTAGATCAGCGTGACGTTGACAAAGGGTCTACTTGCCAACGAGTCATGAAGAGAACGCATCCTCTGCAATCTCCCCGTAACGCGTCGACAGGGACTCGTCAGCTTCGCAGCCGCCGCAGCAGCGCCTCGCCGGCCCCGTTGGGGTCGGCGCGACCGCGCATCGCACGCATGACCTGGCCCACGAGGAACTTCACGGCCGCCTCCTTGCCCCCGTGGAAGTCTTCGACAGCGCGCGGGTTCGCCTCGATCACCTCACCGGCGACGCGGTCGATCTCTGCTTCGTCGCTGACCTGGCGCAGGCCGCGGGCGTCGACGATCGCCGAGGGCATCTCGCCGCCCTCGAACGCCGCCTGGAGTACCTCCTTCGCGGTGGCGACGGTGACGGCGCGCTCCTCGACGAGGCGCACGAGCTCGGCGAGGTGCGCGGGCGTCAGCTTCGAGTCCTCGAGCTCCGCGTCGGCCCCGATGCTGTTGAGCAGCCTCGTGACGTCGCCGATGAACCAGTGCGCCACCTCGCGGGCGCGGGCGGCGCCGGCGAGGACGACCGTGGCCTCGAACGCCTCGGCGCGCGCGCGCGTTTCAACGAGCTGGGTCGCCTCCTCGCGCGCGAGCCCGTACTCCCTCACGAGACGGTCGCGCTTCGCGGCCGGCAGCTCCGGCAGGCTCGCGCGCAGCTCCTCGACCGTCGCGCGCGAGACCTCGAGGGGTGGGAGGTCGGGCTCCGGGAAGTAGCGGTAGTCGTGGGCCTCTTCCTTCGAGCGCTGCGAGACCGTGGCGCCGGTCGCATCGATGTAGCCGCGTGTCTCCTGCGCGACGCGCCCGCCCTCGGAGAGCACGCGCGTCTGCCGCTCGATCTCGAACTCGAGCGCGCGGCCGACCGCGCGGAACGAGTTCATGTTCTTCACCTCGACCTTGTTGCCGAGAGTCGTGGAGCCGGTCGGCCGCAGCGAGACGTTGGCGTCGCAGCGGAACGAGCCCTTCTCCATGTCGGCATCCGAGACCCCGATGTAGCGCAGGGTCTGCCGGAGGGTGCGGAGGAACGCCATCGCCTCGGCGGGGGAGTGCATGTCCGGGCGGGAAACGAGCTCCATCAGCGGCACGCCCGAGCGGTTGACGTCGATCAGGCTGTACGACTCAGCGCCCGCGCCATCGCGATGGAGCAGGCGCGCCGTGTCCTCCTCGAGGTGGATGCGCTCGATCTGGACCCGCCGGGTGACGCCGTCCGCCTCGATCTCGAGCGAGCCCCCCACGCAGAGCGGCTGGTCGTACTGGGAGATCTGGTACCCCTTCACGAGGTCGGGGTAGGGGTAGTTCTTGCGGTCGAACTTGCAGTGCTCGGGAATCTCGGAGCCGATGGCGAGCCCGGCGAGGATCGTGAACACGACCGCCTGGTGGTTGATGACGGGCAGCATCCCCGGCATGCCGAGGCAGATCGAGCAGACGTGCGAGTTGGGCTCCGCCTCGAAGTAGTCGCGCTCGCAGCCGCAGAACATCTTGGAGCGCGTCTTGAGCTGGACGTGCACCTCGAGGCCGATCACGGTCTCGAACGACGTGCGTGTTGTCTCGGCGATGGTCATGCGGGACCTCGTTCACGGCGGCGGAGGACGGGCCTCGATTGTATCGTTGCTCGGCGGTCGAGCCGACCGCGGGTCGCAGCGCACGCATCGAAAGAGGGACGATGGCGAAGGGCGTGGTCATCGGCGGGGTGGCGTCCGGCGTCGGCAAGACCACGATCACCGCCGGCCTCGCGGCTGCGATGCGCAGCCGAGGGCTGCGCGTGCAGCCGTTCAAAGCAGGCCCGGACTACCTCGACCCGACGCACCTCGGAGCGTTCGCGGGACGCGCCTGCCGCAACCTCGACACGTGGATGCTGCCCGCGGCGCACGTCCGTGAGCTGTTCGCGCGCGCAATGCACGGTGTCAACGACGCGGACGTGGCCCTCGTCGAAGGGGTGATGGGACTCCATGACGGGCGCTCAGGGACTGACGGCGCGGGGTCCTCGGCCTCGCTGGCGCGGCTGCTGCGCCTGCCGGTGGTGCTGGTCGTCGACGCGAGCGCGATGGCGCGCTCGGCGGCCGCGATCGTCCTCGGCTACCAGCTGCTCGACCCCGAGCTCCGATTCGCGGGAGTAATCCTGAATCGAGTGGCGGGAGCCGGCCACGCTTCGATGTGCACATCGGCGATCGAGGAGGCGACAGGCCTGCCGGTGTTCGGCTGGCTGCCGCGAGACGCCGAGATCGCGCTGCCGGAACGTCACCTCGGACTCACGCCTACCTTCGAGGGCGCGCCTGACGCGGACCTCGAGGCGCGGCTGATCCAGCTCGTCGAGTCGCATATCGATGTCGGCGCGCTCCTCGCGCGGATGGGCGAGGTGGACACGACTGCGCCCGCTCGCCTGTTCCCCTCCACGGCCGTCGCGCCTCGAGTGCGCGTGGCGGTCGCGCGGGACCGGGCGTTCCACTTCTACTACCAGGACTCGCTGGACCTCCTTGAGGCATGGGGCGCGGAGCTCGTTCCCTTCAGCCCGCGCGCCGACAGCGGGCTGCCCCCGAGGATTGACGCGGTGCTCCTTGGCGGCGGGTTCCCGGAGCTCGAGGCGGAGGCGCTCGCGGCCAACCTCGAGATGCGCGCGTCGATCCGGGGCGCGGCCGCCTCGGGCGTGCCGATCTACGGCGAGTGCGGTGGCCTGATGTACCTCGGCGAGCGGCTCACCGACTTCGAGGGTCGTGCGCACGAGATGCTCGGGCTGGTGCCTGCGCGCTCGGTGATGACGACCGACCGCCTCACGCTCGGGTATCGCGAGGTGGCCTCGCTCGGTACGCCGTTCCTCGCGGCCGGCGAGCTGGTGCGCGGCCACGAGTTCCACTGGTCCACCCTCGAGGGCCCGGTCGACCCCGAGCGCGCGGCCTACCGCGTCCTCGGCGAGGAGCCACGCCTCGAGGGCTTCTGCTCCGGCCCGGTGACGGCGAGCTACGTCCACCTCCACCTCGGCGCGCGGGCCGACCTCGCGCCGAACTTCGTCGAGCACGTCGCCCGGGCGCGACAGGCGCGCACGTGACGCCCTCGCGGCCCGCTGAGCACGAGCTTCCAGGCACGCCGCAGGGTGGCGAGCCCCGGCTGCCCGGGGAACACCTTGTCACCTCGAGGCGGGTGCGCATCCTCTCGACGAAGTTCGATGGCTCGCATCACAACGAGTTCGAGGGACGGCTCCTCGATGACCCGCCCGGCGGGCCCGAGGATGCCGCGCGGGTGCTCGTCGAGGCGGGCACGCGCATGCGGTCCTACCGCGGCACGTACACCGCCAACCTCGACTTCACGATGCTGTTCTGGCCGCACCTCGACCGCTGGTGGAACCTCGAACACAACCACTGGGTGTTCCGTCGCCCGGACGGACGGATGACGACCGAGAGCTACGCGAACGTCTCGACGCCCGCGACCTTCGATGGCGAGACCTTCCGCTGGGTCGACCTCGACCTCGATGTCACGGTGCGCGACGGCGTGGTGGAGCTGGTGGACGAGGACGAGTTCGACGACCACCGCGCGGCGATGGCGTACCCGGAGGAGATCGTCGCGAGGGCGCGCGCGGCAGCCGCGGAGCTCTTACACCTCGCGAATGCGCGCACGCCGCCGTTCGATCGCGGCGCGCACATCTGGCGGCCGCGCCCGGCCTCGCCACTGCCGCCTCCCCGTTTCGAGTAAACGGAGAGCCCCTCAGACCAGCGACGCTCACGCGACGCCCGCAACGGACGAGGGGGCTCGCGCACCACGCAAATGGACGAGGGGCGCTCGCGCGCCCCTCGTGTGTGTTCTGTGTTCGGTCCGTCCGAGTCGGTGGGCGGGGCTCGCCCCGGGGCCGCCCTCGGAGGTGTCGGTCCGCCCTAGCTGGCGGCTGGCTCGAGGTACTTCTTGGGGTTGCCGATGAACTTGTTGCGGCAGCTGATGTCGTTGAACGTGTACCAGCTCCCGTCCTGCATCCACTTGAACCCACCCTTGGGGTCGGTCGCGGGGTCGAAGACCGTTCCACAGACCAAGCACGTCGTCTCGGGCACGTCTACCTCCTCGAATCAGCGCAATCGGCTCAGTCACGTCGCCGTCGGCGCGGACTCTAGCACAGACCGAATCGGTCTTGGCCACCCCTCACAGTTCGAGGCGTAGACTGCCACCATGCCAGCTCGCAGGCGCGACTCGCTGCCGCCGGGCATGCAGGCGGGGATGTTCGAGGCGCGGCATGCCGCCGAGCCGCCCTCGCCGCAGGATGCGCCGCTCGCGGCGCGAATGCGCCCGCGCGACCTCGATGAGTTCGTGGGCCAGATCGACCTCGTGGGGCCGGGGGCACCGCTGCGGGTGCTCATCGAGCGGGACGAGGTGCCCTCGATCATCCTCTGGGGGCCGCCGGGCTCGGGGAAGACCACACTCGCCTCGATCATCGCCGAGCGCACTGACCGGCACTTCGAGCGGATCTCGGCGGTCTCGGCGGGCGTTGCCGACCTGCGCAAGGCGGCGGCCGAGGCGCGCGAGCGGCGGCGGCTTTCCGGTCGCCGGACGATCCTGTTCATCGACGAGATCCACCGGTTCAGCCGTTCTCAGCAGGACGTGATCCTCCCGCACGTCGAGGATGGCACGGTGAGCCTGATCGGCGCGACCACCGAGAATCCCTCGTTCTACGTCGTCGCGCCGCTGCTCTCCAGGGCGCGCGTGTTCCGCCTCGGGCTGCTCGAGCCGGAGGCGATCGCGGAGATCGTGCGCCATGCGATCGCGGACCCCGAGCGCGGGCTGGCCGGGCGTGTTCGCATCGAGGAGGACGCGCTGGCGACGCTCGTCGAGATCGCCGCGGGAGACGCGCGCAGTGCGCTCAACGTGCTCGAGCTGGCGGCCGGCCTCGCGCGCGACGAGGGCGAGACGCGCCTCGTCACCTGTGCGGACATCGAGGGCGCCGCGCAACAGCGCACGTTGCTGTACGACCGCCAGGGCGACGCCCACTACGACACGATCTCGGCCTTCATCAAATCGATGCGCGGCTCCGACGTCGATGCGTCGCTGTACTGGCTGGCGCGCATGCTCGAGGCCGGCGAGGACCCGCTGTTCGTCGCTCGGAGAATCGTGATCCTCGCCGCCGAGGACGTCGGGCTGGCCGACCCGCAGGCGCTTCCCCTCGCGATCGCCTGCCAGCAGGCGGTGCACTTCCTCGGGATGCCGGAGGCGGCGCTGCCGATGGCGGAGACGGTGGTCTACCTCGCGCGCGCGCCGAAGTCGAACTCTGCCTACGCCGCATACAACCTCGCGAAGGCCGACGTGGAACGCACGCGCAACGAGCCGGTGCCGCTGCACCTGCGGAACGCGGTCACCGGCCTCATGCGCGGCTTCGGGTACGGCGCGGGCTACCAGTACGCGCACGACTTCGAGGGGCACGTGCCGCCGGGGCAGACCCACCGCCCGGACGCCGCCGAGGGACATCGCTACTACACGCCGGGCACCCTCGGCGACGAGGCCCGCCCTCGAAGTCCCGAGGCGCCGCCGTCAGACTGACCGGCGCACGCCTCAGGACGCGCGCTTGAGGCCGCTAGTCGACGGTGAACGCGGTGCGCATCCCGAGGCCGTAGTGGCCGGGGACGTTGCAGATCAGGACGTACTTGCCGGGGGCCAGTGTGGCATCGAGGGGTTCGGTGCCGCCCTCGGCGACCTGCCTGGTCTTCGCAACAACCCCGTTCTTCCCCTCGTCGACGATCCCGCTCGCGTTCCTCTGGAGCGCGCCCGCGTCGGTGTTGGTTCGGAGCACCACGAGCTCGTGTGGCGTGGAACCGCCGTTCTTCGCGGTGAACATGACCTTCCCGGCCTTCGCCGAGGGAGGCGCCTTCACGCTCCACTCGGCGAGCTCAACGCGCACGCTTCCGTCATCGCCGGCGGGGACGGCGGGTGTGCCGACCGTCACCTCGGAACCGCGCGCGCACGCGGCGGTCAGCAGCGTGAAGGTCGCGAGCGTCAGCGCGCGTCCCCTCGAAACGTTGAGCATCGTTCCTCCCGAGAGTCCTCGACGCGCGGTCACGCGCACTACCATCCCGCAGAGTACCGAGGACGAGCACCAGGGAGGTCCGCCGATGACGCTCGCGACGCGCACGCCGCCCACCGCCGAGGAGTTCGCCGAATACAAGCGGCGCTTCAGCAACTGGGGCCGCTGGGGCGCCGACGACAACCTCGGCACGCTCAACTTCATTACCTCCGAGGTGCGCCTGGCGGCGAGCGCGCTCGTGCGGGAGGGGCGCTCGGTGTCCTGCGCAAACCCGCTCGCGGTCACGCCCGCGCCCCGGAATCCGAATCCCGCGCAGCATTTCATGCGCTTCGGGCCCGCTGGCGCGAGCGATTACATCGGGGTCTCGTACCACGGGTTCGTCAACACCCACATCGATGCGCTGTGCCACATGTGGACCGGGCCGTGGGATCAGCTCTATAACGGCCATCCCGCCTCGGACGTCACGACGGGCGGCGCGCGGTCGCTCTCGGTCGATCACTGGCGCGACGGCATCGTCACGCGCGGGGTGCTGTACGACGTGCCTCGATTCCGCGGTGCGCCGTACGTCGAGGTGGACCGTCCCGTGCACGGCTGGGAGCTGGCGGACATCGCGCAGGCCGAGGGCGTCACGCCGCGGGCGGGCGACGCCGTCCTCGTGCGGTCGGGGGCAGAGCCGTTCTTCGCCGCGAACCCGCAGTTTCCACACACGTCGCCGCCCAGCACGCCCGGGGTGCACGTCTCGGCCCTCGAGTTCCTGCACGAGACCTCGGCGGGCCTGCTGGGATGGGACCTGCAGGAGGCGGGCGGGCAGGAGGCGTACCCGGCACGCATCGGTATCCACGAGGTGGCGATCCCGTACATGGGCCTGCCGCTGCTCGACAACACGAGCTTCGAACGCCTCGCGCAGGTGTGCGCCGAGCTCGGACGGTGGGAGTTCCAGCTCACGGTCGCGCCGCTGATCGTCGTGGGCGGGACGGGTTCGCCGGTCAACCCGATCGCGCTGTTCTAGTCGGGAGCTCACGAGAGGCTGTGGGGCTGCGCCCGACACCCCCGGTCCGAGAAAGGAGGTCGCGCGTCGGCCCCGATGGTGGCGGGCGGACACCGGAGGAGGCTCGATGACTTGCCTCGGACGGCGGCGCGGTTCAGCAGGCCCTTCGGCGGGCTCAGGCGAGCCTCACCACGAACGGTGGACGACGTCGGCCCGAGACTGGGGCACTGTCGAGCGAGCACCCGCTCTCCCCACCCGCCTGTCCGGGTCGCCTCCCCCTCTTCGGGGGGTGCGCGAGGACGGTCTGCTCGAAGAGGGGCACCCCTCGAAGAGGGGCACCCCTCGCTTGAGGAAGGGCGGCCGGGCGGGCACTCGGTCCGGGAGGGCCGAACGTTGGCCTCCTAGAAGACGCCGGGACGATCCGGGAGCACCCGCTCGAGGTAGGCGGCGTAGCCGGGAGGTCACGCGCCAGCACGCGCCCTCCTCGATGGCGCGCCAGCCGATCACGAGCGCCACCGGCGCGAGCGGCACGAATCCCCACCAGGAGCCAAGGGCGAGCGCGGTGCCGAGCAGGAACACGAGCGCCCCGGCGTACATCGATGGCGCACGACGGCATACGGGCCGTGGTGATGAGCGGCTGCGCGTCTGCCACCTCGACGTGGCCGTCGCAAGAGTTCGCGCGGAAGACGAGTGCGACGAAGAGCAGGGCTACCACCACCAGGCCGTCACCGAGCACCTCGAGCGGCATGTGGATCGTGACCGGAAGCCGAGGCGGCGGTCGAGCCCCGGCACGATGTACATCGCGAGTGGAAGGCCACCTGCGCGACCGACTGGATTGCGCTGACGCGGTCCGACTCGGCAACCGGGGCCGAAGGCGGACGCGGCGGGCGAGCAGGCCCGGGTCGCGCCGCGCGAGGTCCGCGGTGATGGCGCCGGTGACGACAGAGAACGTCCCGAGGTAGGCCCAGGCTGCGCCGTACCTCGTGGTCCCGGCCGCGCTCGAGGAGCACCACGCCGAGGATGGCCACGAGCGCGAGCAACCCGGCAAGTGCCCGCCAGCGGAGTCGGTTCATCGGACGCCACCTGTTCTCCGTGCAACATACGCCCACGACACTATCTACGCCCCCGGTGGGCAAGTACTCCTGACCGCAACACATCAGAACGCCGAGGGGAAGACTCGATGGAACTCCACGCCGAGCGCACCGGACATCACCTGCGAGCACTGCATCGCCACCATCGAGCTGACCGTGAACGCGATCGAGGGGCGCGCTTCCTCCACGGCAACGACCTCCTGCAACTGCTCGCCATCGAGGTGGACTCCGGGCGCCGTCCTCGATGCCGTGGGCGCTGCCCTTGCCGGGAGGGTGTACCTGCTCGGCCCCGCCTCGGCGCTGGACCAGGCCACCATCGCCGCCGCCGACGACGCGAACTGGGTGCCGTCGTACCGCGTCACCCGCACCGAGGCCTACGCTGCCGACGTGAACTACGCGCGCACGCCCGCCCCGCGAGGCGGGGTTCGCCCTCGACCGGGCGAAGAGCGAGCAGGACCCCGAGTCGTGCTGTTGCGGTCGCCAGATCCTCGTGGACGTGACGCCGAGAGCGGCCGCGCGCGCATCTGGAGGAGAGCGCCGGCGCGTTCCGGTACACCGCCAGTCGCTGACGATGCCGTGGGGTCAACCCTCGAGGTGGCGCCGCGATCCCGACCGCCGGTGCCGAGCACGGAGCCCACGCTGAAGCCCGCTGACGCCCTCGAGGGAGAGCACACGCATGGATGACCCCACCCGCGCCGACGTCCCTGCTGTCCGCCTACATCGAGGGGCACCTGCCGGGGTGCGCCGCATGGTGGAGAGCATGTACTGCGTCGACGTCCTCGCTGGTGATGTACGCGGTGCGCCGCGCCATCGAGAAGACCGAGAGCAAGATGCTGCGCGGTCACGTGCACCACTGCGTCGTCGACGGCATCCAGCGCGGCGACGACGGCGTGCTCGACGAGCTCGTGGAGCTGTACGAGATCGCCAACCGTTAGCAGTCGTTCCCACTCGGTTCGTACGCACCTCGGAGGCCAGATGACGGCCACACCCATGACCACGACAACCACCGGGCCCGCCTCGACGGGACGAGCCAGAGCTCTGGTCTCGGCATCCGCGGTATGACGTGCGCCTCGTGCGCCGCGTCGAGCGCGCGCTCGGCGGGATCGACGGCGTCGACGAGGCCACGGTCAACTCCGCGACGGAGGAGGCGAGCATCGCCTCCCATGTGACGATTCCATTCGAGACGCTGCGCACCGCCGTCGAGAAGGCGGGCTACGAGGTGCGCCTGCCGGGTGAGGATGCCATTGAGGCCAGCGATGCCCTCGAGGCGGAGCGGCGCGCCGAGTACGCGTCGCTCAAGACGCGCACGATCTTCGCCCTCGAGTCGCGGCGGCGATCATGGTGGTGATGGCGCTGCACGCCAACATCACCTGGATGCACCACAACATCCGCTGCGCTGGCTCAACCCGACGCTCTTCCTGGTGACGCTGCCCGTGCAAGCCTGGGCGGGCTGGCGCTTCTTCGAGGGTGCGTGTGGAAGGTGGGGGCGCACGATCGTCCGACATGAACACGCTGATCGCCCTCGGGATCAGCGCCGCCTTCGGTGCTACTCGGCGGCGGCGACGCTTGCGCTGCAGTGCTCGCCTGCCGAGGGCATCGGCACGCCCGTCTACTACGACACCTCCGCGGCGATCATCGTCGTGCCGCGGCTCCTCGAGCGTGCGAAAGGCCAGGACGACGAGTCGGTGCGCGCGCTGATCGCGCTGCGGCCCAAGCCTGCGCGCGTCCTCTCGAGGACGGCCAGGAGTTCGAGATCTCCGCCGGCGGTGCCGGAAGGACACCGTGATCGCGCGCCCGGCCGAGCAGATCGCGGACGGCGAGGTGCTCGAGGGCGAGTCGGCGGTCGATGAGTCGATGCGCGACGGGGAGCCGGTTCCCTGCCGCACAAGGCGGCGGGCGACTTCATCTCTGGAGCGACGCTCAACGGACGGGGATGCTGCGCGTGCGCGACGGCGAGACGGCGCCGACTCCGCCCTCGCGCGGATCATTCGCCTCGTGGAGGATGCGCAGGGCTCGAAGGCGCCGATCCAACGGCTCGCCGACCAGATCGCGGCGGTGTTCGTGCCGGTGGTGATCGGGATCGCGGCGCTCACATTCCTCGCGTGGTGGCTGATCGGGCTTACGCTCGCGCTGACCTACGCGATCCTCAACGCGGTGGCCGTCCTCGTGATCGCGTGCCCGTGCGCCCTCGGGCTGGCGACGCTGACGGCGATCATGGCTCTCTGTACCGCGCAGCGCAGGCGGGCGTGCTGATCCGCGACGCCGCCGCCCTTTGAGCAGGCGCGCCGGATCGACACCGTCGTCCTCGATAAGACCGGCATGACCAGCCGAGGGCGGCCCGAGGTGACGCGCGCACCCGAGGCGGCGCGGGCCTGATGGCAGGCGCTGCCATCGATGAGGCCCGCGCCGAGGATGCGCTGGTGCGGCTGCCGCATCCGTCGAGCGCGGCTCGAAGCATCCGGCATGCCGACGCGATCGTGCGCGAGGCGCGCGACGCAACCTCGAACTGGCGTGGCCCGAGACGTTCCAGCCGCGGTCGGGCAGGGCGTGATCGCGACTGTCGACGGCCGCATGCGTGGTCCCGGCAACGCCGCACTCCTCGAGGTCGAAGTGGTCGACCTCGACGGTCGCGCAGCGATCGCGGCAGGTCCGAGGTCGCGCGGCGAGACGCCGCTGCTCATGGTTCTCGACGGCACGATCGCCGCTGTCCTCGCGGTCACCGACCCCGTGCGCACCACCACCGCCGAGGCCGTGCATCACCTGCACGCGATGGGTGTCGAGCTGGTGATGCTGACCGGCGACCGCCGGGCAACCGCAGAGGCCGTGGCGCGCCTCGCGGGGATCGAGCGCGTCGAGGCGGAAGTGCGGCCGGAGGACAAGGCGCGCATCGTCCGCGAGCTCCAGTCGCAGGGCCACGTGGTGGCGATGGTCGGCGACGGCATCAACGACGCGCCCGCCCTCGCGACCGCCGACGTCGGGATCGCGATCGGCACCGGGACGGACGTCGCGATGGAGACGGCGCCGGTGACGCTGATGCGCCCCGACCTGCGTGCCGTCGGGACGGCGATCGCCGCGTCGCGAGCCACGATGCGGGTGATGCACCAGAACCTGGCGTGGGCGTTCGGGTACAACGTGGCGCTCATCCCGATCGCGGCCGGCCTCGGGTTCGTGGTGTTCGAGGTCATCCTCGGAGGGGCTGACGTGCCGCGGTTCCTCGCGCCGCTGTTCGGCGACCGCGGCTTCCTCAACCCGGTGGTGGCGGCGGTCGCGATGGCGCTGTCGTCGGTCTCGGTGATGACGAACTCGCTGAGGCTGCGTCGCGTGCGCCTCGAGTAGCGCGCAACCACGTCTCTGCGCGGGACCGTGCGCTAGCATTCACGCGCGTCATGGAGGGAGCGCGCGATGTCGTGGCCCGCGAACCCCGACCTGCCGGACGGACTGCTCTTCTCCGGCCTCAAGGTTGTCGATGCCGCCTCGTGGCTCGCGGGGCCGGCGTCCGCGACGATCCTCGCGGACTACGGCGCCGACGTGATCAAGGTGGAGGCGCCCGGCGCTGGTGACGGCTACCGCGCCCTCTATCGAGCGCCGCGGTACCCGGCGGCCGACTTCGACTACATGTGGGCCGCCGACAATCGCAACAAGCGCGGCATCGTGCTGAACCTCGCAGAGCCGGAGGCGAAGGCCGTCCTCCTCGAGCTGGTGCGCGAGTGCGACGTATACGTCACGAACCAGCCGCTTGCGCAGCGCCGTCGTTTCGGCCTCACGTACGAGGAGCTCGCGCCCGAGAATCCGCGGCTGATCTACGCCTCGCTCACCGCGTACGGCGAGACGGGCGACGACGCCGATGACGAGGGGTTCGACGCGCACGCCTACTGGGGGCGCTCAGGGCTGATGCACGAGGTCCATGCGTATGGCGCGGCGCCCTCGTGGTCCGCGCCCGGGCAGGGCGACCATCCGACGGCGGTCGCGATGTACGCGGCGATCGTGACGGGACTGCTGCAGCGCGAGCGCACGGGCCGCGGGATGCTTGTACACACGTCGCTGCTCGCGAACGGCCTCTGGTCGAACCTCTGCTGGGCCCAGGGTGCGTTCGCGGGCGCTGACTTCGCTCCGCACTACGCGCCGCCGGGCGCAGCGCTCGCCCGCGCGCTCTTCGAGGCCGCGGACGGGCGCACGCTACAGATCGCGGCCCTGCGCACCGATGAGCAGATCGTGCGCCTCCTCGACGCCCTCGAGCTGGGCGACCTGCTCCTCGAGGAGCGGTTCGCTACGCCGGAGGGCCGGGCCGCGAACGCGGCGGCGCTCGCCGTGGCACTCGGCGACACCTTCCGGACCCGCCCCGCGCTCGAGTGGCGGTCGTTCCTGCGGACGCGAGGCCTGCTGGTGAACACGGTGACCCGCACCGAGGACCTGCCGCTGGATCCCCAGTTGCGCACGATCGGAGCGGTCGTGCCGCTGACGGATCCCGGCGTGGGCATGCCCCTCGTGATCAACCACCCGGTCAACGTCGAGGGGCGGAGCGCATCGGACCGACGCCCGCGCCTCGGCAGGGGCGAGCACACGCGCGCGATCCCGGCGGCGCTCGGTCGCTCGCCTCGACACCATCGAGGACTACGCGGCGCGTGGGGTGGTCTGGACGAGGGCGGAAGTCGGAGCGATTGACCGTGGTAAGCGCCTTCACGCTCGATGAGTGAACGCTGCACTTGCTGCCCTGGCGGAACCACGCCGTCGCGAGATCCTGTCGCTGGTCCGCCATCGCGAGCTGCCGGCGGGGCGCATCGCCTCGCATTTCACGGTCAGCCGCCCGGCCATCTCGCAGCACCTGCGCGTGCTCCACGACGCGGGCCTGATCACCGAGCGCCGCGAGGGCACGCGCCGGCTGTACCGCGTGCGCCCCGAGGGCTTCGCGGAGCTGCGCGCCTTCGTCGAGTCCTTCTGGGACGACGCACTCGCGCGGTTGCAGGTAGAAGCTGCATCCGAGGAGCAGCGCGTGCGCAACTCCGAGGCCAGGACGTGACGTCGTCGGATGGGGCGGGCGCACCCCTTGCTTGGCCGCGGACCAATGCACGACCCGAGACGTCCGCTTCCGGCTGGAGGCGTCGCCGCGCTGGCGGCTGAGCGGCCTCGATGGCGGGCGGCGGGGAACGATCGAGGATCGTACACCGCGACGTGATCGCGGTCGGTTCGTCGAGGTGACGCCGAGAATAACGCCGTGGAATGGCCTTCGGCGGTGGCCGAGGCGTCGGCGCCGGGCCTCGACGCGTGGATAACCTCGAGGCGACGCGATAACCGACGGCGACACGGGCCTGCGGCAACGCGCCGCGCAACAGCTTACCACCGCTACCGCGACGAATGGCCAAACTGGAGGCGACGAAACCGCTGCGCGTGACATGTCGATGACGTTTAAGGCGAGCGCGCGCTTCACGAGCGCTTCGGCGCGCTGACCCTGATCTGCCTGATTGGCCTGATGGCCATGGCCGACGCGCCTGACCTCGTGGCTGACGGTCGAGGTGGCCGGGGGCAGTACGGCGCCTGCCCTCGACGCGGGTGACTGGCTGATCGCGCGGGTGGGTGGGGTTCGAGCGGCACCTCACCTCCGGGGTGGTGGCGCTGGCGCGCGACGCCCTCGACGTTCACTGTTGCTGAAGCGGGTCGTGGCGCTGCCGGGCGAGACGGTCGAGCTGCGCGACGGTGCGGTGCACATCGATGGGCGGGCGATCCTCGAGGAGGACAAGGAGATCCATCTTCGCCCTCGGAGTTCCGCGCTCACCTGGCCTGACCGCGATGCGTACTACCTGGTGCTCGGCACACCGCGGCGCGAGCACCGACAGTCGCGATCACGGGCCGTTCCGGCTCAGGCCTGCCGTGCCACCAAGACGAGGGCAGCCGTGGCGCAGCTCTACGCTGTCGCGCACGGCAGCGTGCGCCGGGAGGCTCGGTGCCACGCGGTAGCCCCGGTGACCTGATAGAGGCGGTCTCGAGGCGGGTAGGACTCCACGAAGGCGACGACGGCCCTGCATGGCCGCCCACCCGCCCGTCCCTTCTTGCGAGGTGCCTTCAGCAGGCGACCGCCTCGCGCATCTTGTGCCTGGCGTTCAATGCTGCTCCTGAACGCGGAGCGCGTCTTCAGCCTGCTGCAGCGCGCTCCTGATTGACCGGACTTCAGGCCCTTGCAGATGCGCTTGAAGGTGTAGAAGAAAGGGCGTGCTCGCCGAGGACGGCGACCAGCCGCGAGGTGTACTCCTCGAGAAGCGCGCGTAGAGTGGCCGGCATGCGGTCGCGGTGCACGGGGTCAGCGCGCGGAGCCCTTGATCCACTCGACGACCGAGCGCT
Organism: Dehalococcoidia bacterium; assembly: GCA_046328255.1. GTDB lineage: Bacteria > Chloroflexota > Dehalococcoidia > UBA2979 > UBA2979 > RBC038. The sequence goes on from JAXLWY010000007.1 coordinate 51,447, forward strand.
GTCCAAGGCGGCCGTAGACCTCGAGAGGTGGACGCGCGGCGCTCGAAGCCGAGCGCGTGGAGCAGCTGTGCGTACCGCTCGGGCGGGAGGGTGGGGAAGCGTCCGCCGGCTGCCGCCCGCCGCCTCGGTGCGCCAGCGCCGAGGCGTGGCTCCTCGCGCGAGCGCCTCGCGGGTGGCGCGAGGATGGTCGTCGTTCATCGGCATCTGGATCGCGAGCTGGCCGCTGGGGCGACCCGTTTCTACGAGGCGTGGCCACAGCTCCTCGTGGCCCTCGACCCACTGGAGGGCGGCGTTCGAGAAGACGAGGTCAGCGGCGCTCGGGGCGCTACGTGCGGATGTCGGCGGCCTCGAACGAGACGCCCTCGACGGCGCGATGGGCGTACCTGCGCCAGCATCGCGGGTCGGCGTCGAGGCCGAGGGTGTGTACGGCGCCGAGCTCGCGGTGGAGCCACGCGGCGAGGTCGCCTTTACGCCGCAACCGAGGTCGACGACGCTCATCGAGTCGTGGCCGCATGGCCGAGCGCTCGACCATCGAGGCGAGGTCGTAGAAGGGCTGTGCGCGCTCGGCAGCGAAGCGCTGGTACTGGGTGTCGGATCCCAGGCAATCTTCGTGCCCGAGTTCGTCACCGGCGTTCCTCTCGTCGCACTCGATGGGAGCACGGATTCTAACGTCGGGCGGTCCGACGTACCCTGCGACCGCCGCGCCTCGTTGGGTCTCTCCGGCGGCGAGGGTCGGGTGCGGCACGTTCGTCCGCACGGGCGCAGAGCCCTGCGTCCCTGCGGGGTGCGCGGGACGCCTCGGAGAGTGCGCGCCTCGTTCACCGCGACCGCATGGCTTGATTGATTTCGACCGCACTCCTTCGCCGGATCTGGCCTCGACGAACGCGGCCATCTGCCGTGGGAACTGGTGCTTACCGGTCGATGGTGAAGTAGGTCTCGGCGGCGGTGGCGGGGTGGCCGGGGAGGCCCTGCGGGGGATTCCAGCGTCGCGCGCTCGCCTCGACGCCCGCGCGGGCGAGGGGGCGCGTGCGGTCAAACTCGAGGCGCTGCGCGATGAGGCCTGCGGTGAGGGCCAGCACGGTGACGACGGTGCTGACTGCCCGGTAGAGCGTCGGGTGCATCGAGTCGCCTCCCTCGTCGGCGTCGAAGTCGTGAACTGTCTGCGCCGAGCGCGGTCGGCTCTCCGGGCCGTCTGACCCGCCCGCCGACCCCATTCGATGCGCGGGGCTGCGTAGTTCGCGACGGGCGGCTGCCCCCTTCGCGCTCTCCACGAGCCCGTCGACACGCCGCCGTCCGGCGCCGAGGAAGCGCCTCCGGCGCGCGGGGGACCCGCCCGCCGACCCTTTTCCTGACGAGGGGGTGCCTTCTTCGAGCGGCCGCCCTTCGCGCTCCCTTGCTCTCTCGAATCGGTGGGCTCCTCGTCTCGACCACGACGGCCGGGGTATCCCCCAGCCTCCCGGGCGGGCTGGCCCAGAGCAGCGGCCGCCAGGCGATCACATCACGGCTGTCAACATCGTTCGTGCTTTCACGCACAAGTCAATCGATGGGGCTCTCGGCGCACATCCGCGCAGAGCCCTGCGACAGGCCTCCGAGTGCGCTCAGGAGAGCCGCAGGGCGAATGGGCGAAGGCCTGCTCATCGCGAGGGAGCGTGCGCGATCGGGAGGGCACCGAGCGGGGAATGGCACGTCGAGGAGTGCTCGGTGCGTTGTCGGTGCGGCGTCACGCAGGCGCGCCCTCGAAGGCGTAGCCTGCACCTCGATCTCGAGCAGGATCCTCAGTGGGCGCGAACGGGGAGGACGATGACGAGCAGGCTCGCCGAGCGGTGGCAGTGGGTGCGCAGCCGGATGCCGGTGACGGACGTCACGCCTACATGAACTGGCTGGTCGGGGCCACCTCGACCCTGGTCGTGGAGGCGATGCAGCGGCGACTCGACTCGAGTACCGCCACGGGCCGACGACGCGCGAGGTGCAGGACGCAGATCGATGCAGCTCGGCGAGGAGTTCCGGCGCGTAACGGCAGAGATGATCCACGCCGAGCCGGACGAGATCGCGATCATGGGCAACACCACCGAGGGCGTGAACGTGGCCATCAACGGCCTGCGCTACGCATCGGGAGATGTGGTGGTGACGTCGAACACCGAGCACTCGGGCTGGTGCTTACGTACTACCTGCGCGAGCGGCACGGCGGACCTGCGAATCGTGGCAGCTCGCGGCCGAGGACTCGCCCGGGTCGATCCCGGAGTCGTACGCGAGCGCCCTCGGCGGCGGGCGGGCGCGCCTCGTGGTGATCTCGGAGATCTCGTACTCGACGGGGCAGTTGCTCCCCTGAAGGAGATCGACGCGGCGCACCGCGTAGGCGCCGAGGTGCTGGTCGACGGCGCGCAGACGGCGGGCCACGTGCCGATCGACGTGCGCGCGAGCGGCGTCGACTACTACGCCATTCCCTCGCACAAGTGGCTGTGCGGTCCGGACGGCCTGGGCGCGCTGTACGTGCGGCGAGACAGGATCTTGACGCTCGAGCTGCAGAAGGTGGCGTGGGGCCGCGCGGCCCGCACTACGACTACGAGGGCGGCTTCGAGGCGGAGCGCGACAAGATCGTCGAAGTTCGAGCTGACCACGATCTCGGGGGTGCTGCTGGCGGGAACGAACGCGGCGACGCGCCTCTACGTCGACAGCGGACCGGAGGCGGTGTTCGCGCGGGCGTGCGAGCTGAATCGCTACGCCGAGCAGCGCTTCGCCTCGATCCGCGGGGTGCGCGTGACGGGGCCGACCCTCGACGGGACGCGGAGCGGGCTCTTCCTCTTCTCGGTGGAGGGGGTGAACCCGGCGCGCGACGTGGCGTTCCTGCAGCAGGAGGCGAAGGTCGTCTGTTGGACGGTGGTGCAGTTCGACTCCGGGATTCGCCTGTCGCTGCACTGCTTCAACACGGAGGCTGAGATCGACCGCGCCGCGGAGGCCGAGCGCGCCGTGCGCGAGGCATCCCGGACGTGGTGCCCGCCACCGCGTCTGAGGCGCAGGCCGCGGCAGCTACGTAGAGAGACACGAACGCGATGAACTCGGCCGCCACCGCCTCACGCACCACGCCCGAGGCGCCCTCGCCTGGGATGGCCCGAGGAGCGCCGCGCCCGCTGACGTCACCATCGAGGGCGATCGCATCGTGGCGCTGTCAGCCTGCCCGGGTCGGGCGACGGAGCGGTCCTACGTCCGCGGACTGACGCTGCTCCCAGGCCTGATCGAGGCGCACGCGCACCTGTGCTTCAACGCGAACGCCGACTGGCGCGCCGCCTACGACGCCGACACGCCCGCGCGGGATGACGGCCCGATGGCGGGTAACGCCCGGCGTATGCTCGACGCCGGCATCACCACCGTGCGACCTCGGTGCGCCGACCGCCTCCTCGGTGGCTCTGCGCGATGCCGGCGACGAAGGCCATCGAGGCCGTCGCTGCTCGTGGCTGGTGCGCCCATAACGACGACCGGCGGCCACTGCTACTTCATGGGCGGCGAGGTGATGGCGTGCTGGGCGTGCAGGTGGCGGTCCGCGAACTGCGCGCGGGCGTCGACTGGATCACAATACCTGGCGGGGAACATGATCGCCGGGCTCGAACGTGTACGCCGCGCAGTACGGCGAGGAGCTGGCGGCGGTCGTACAAGAGGCGCACCGCCTCAGCGGAGGGTGGCCGCCCACCGCCACGGGTGGAGGGGGATCCGCGCCGCCGTCGATGCGGGCGTGGACGTGCTCGAGCACTGCTCCTTCCAGACCCCCGAGGGCTCGTCGCACGATCGCGCCGTGATCGAGGCGATTGCCGACCGCGCACTGTCCCGCCCACACTCGAGCGGGACGCTGCGCACGAGGGGAAGCGAGCGGTTCGATCGGCGGGCGGCGCTGATGCGCGCAGCTCGACGCCGCATAAAAGTAGAGTCGTGGCTGGGGCACCGACTGCGGCATCCCCGGGTGCCGCACGATGCGCTGTGGGAAGGCCTGGAGGCGCTGCGGCTGTGTCTGGGGCTGCCGCCGGTTGAGGTGCTCCGGCTCGCGACGTCCAGCGCCAGCGGAGTTTACCGGACTCTCCGACGAGGTGCGCTCGTAGCGGGACGGCGTGCGGACCCTCGTGGCGGTGGCCGGGGACCCGCTCAGGTGACCTCACCGCGCTCGCTGCGCCGCCCCGCGTGGTGATCGCGGGCGGGCGCCTTATCCGCGGGCACCTGACGGCTGACACCGTGGCCGCGAGCGGTGAATCCCACGTACACTCGCCTCGATACACCGCCTGCTGCGAGGACTTCGGCGCTCGGGGCGAGCGCCTGTTTCCTCAACACGAACGTGAGGACCATGTGACCACTGGCGCCGCCGTGCATCCTCGACGCGATCTGGAACCCGCGCGCGGTCGCGATCGTGGGTGTCCTCGCGCACGACGGGAATCGGGGTGGGGGCTTCCTGCAGTCGATCGCGGAGCAGGGCTACCACGAGCGGCGTCCGCTCTACCCCGTGAACCTCAAGCTGACCAGATCCACGGGCTCAAGGCGTATCCCTCGATCCTGGCGCCTGGACCCGGTCGATCACGTGATCTCGCAGATCCCGGCCGGGTGAACGTGCCGTCGCTGGTCGACCAGTGCATCGAGAAGGGCGTGCGCTCGATCCACTTCTTCACCGCCGGATTCTCTGGAGACCGGCGACGCCGACTGCGCCGACCTCGAGCGGCAGGTGCTCGGCGGTTGAAGGCAGCCAAGATCCGCGTGATCGGGCCGAACTGCATGGGGCTCTACGTGCCGGGCGTGGGGCTGGCGTTCATGGGGAACTTCCCGAAGGAGCCCGGCAACGTCTTCCTGCTGTCGCAGTCGGGGCGAACGCCGGCTGACATCGTGGGGGACCGAGCGGCGCGGCGTGCGCTTCTCGAAGGTGGTGTCGTACGGCAACGGGGCCGACCTCGATGCGCAGGACTTCTTCGACTACGCCGCGTGGGATCCGCAGACCGAGGTGGTGACGGCCTACATCGAGGGGGTGAAGCAGGACGCGCGGTGTTCGAGGCGATGAAGCGCTGCGCGGCGGTGAAGCCGACGATCGTGCTGAAGGGCGGCCTGAGCGCGGCGGGCGCGCGCGCGGCGAACTCGCACACGGGCTCCCTCGCGGGGTCCGTGGACGTCTTCGAGGCGGCGTGCCGCCAGACCGGCGCGATCCGCGCGGAGAACATGGACGAGCTCCACGACCTCGTGGTGGCGATGACGACGAAGTTGCGGATCAAGGGCTCGCGGCGTTGCCCTCGTGGGTGGGGCGGTGGGTTCGCGGTGCTGTCGGCGGACGCGATCGCGTCGTCCGGCCTCGACACGCCGCCATTGCCGGAGGAGACGCAGGAGCAGCTGCGCGAGTTCATCCCGGTGGCGGGCACCTCGGTGCGCAACCCCGTCGACACCAACGTCATGGGCGGGGCCGGACGGGCGACGCCGGATGCGCGACACGCTCACCCCGTAGGGCAGCGCCGGCGCCGATCGACACGGTCCTCGCGACGGTAGGCGGCTGGGATGACTGGCGGCCCGCAGACGCCGATCCGAACGTGCGCCCGCGCAGGGCGACGCCGATCCCGCACTGCAGGGCTCGAGCGGGTCGCGCGTGGAGCGCGCGCGGAGGCCGCGGGCGACCCTCGGGGCGCTGCAGGGCATCGAAAGCTGTTCACGGTGCAGCGCGACCGGGCATCGGCAGGACCGCGATGCGTCGCGGGCGTTCCTCGATGAGGCGTACTTCCAGGGTGTGGCGGTGTTTCCGACGGTGCACTGCGCGGCGCGCACGATCGGGCGACTGCTCGAGTGGCGGCAGCGCCGCGACGGGCTGCCGCCGATCGTCTGAGCCGCCCTCGGTGGGTCCGTTGCCGTGAACCGCGCGTTCGGAAAGCCGATGGGCGAGCGCGGCGCGGCCTCGACGCTGCGCGTGGGTCAGGAGCCTCGAGCTGTGGCGGACGCCGACCGTGGCGAGCCGGGCGTGGATCACCGAGGTGGCCCTGCGGCAGCTGCAGGGCGGTGCGGACGCCCTCGAGACGAACGCGGGGGCGGGGCCATCCGCGCACGCCGCGCGCACGCTGGCGGAGGCGGCGCGCCGGGTGCGCCCGCCGGGTCGAATGCGCTGTTCTTCCTCGACAGTGGTGACGCGTTCGCCGTGATGGACGAAGCCTTGACGCGGTCGAGGGCCGGGTGATCGGCAACGCGGTCGTCCTCGACGAGGCGGCGGAGCTGGTGATGCTCGAGCACGTGGCGCGCGTCCGAGCGACGGCGGTGCTGACGCTGCGGTTGTACGACGGAGCGGCGCGTGGCCTCGGCGGACGAGCTGGCGGACGCGTTCGTCGCGGGCGCGCCTGCGGGCGCGCGCTGCTCTACGTCGATGGCGCGCTCTACCTCGAATTGCCTGGCGCATCCACCCGGAGTGGATCACGAGCGCTGGCAGCGGTCCTTTGCCCTCGTGCGGTTGGTGGAGGGTGCGCCGCGGCAGGCGCTGCTGGCGCTGGGAACGTGGGGCACGGGTCGTCGGGGCGGACGCGGCACCGGCTGCGCCTGGTGACGATGGTGCTGGCGCACGGCGCGGGCGTGACGGCAGCCCATCCTGCCGGTCGAGGACCGGCTCGCCCTCGGCGCTGGCGCTGCTCGATGGCGAATGACCTTGCAAATGAATCCCATGGACGACTGGATCCTCGACCTGGCGGAGGGGAAGTGCGCTCGGTTGCTGCCGGCCTCTTCTGGAGGGCGCACCTCCCGAGGGCGGCCCGGCCGCGCTCGTCGAGGCCTGCGCGTTGTGCTGGGATTGCCAGTCGGCGGCTGAGTCGGGCGAAGTCGGCGCGGAGCTCGTTAGGGTTGAAAGACCCTCGGGGCCCGTTTCCTCGGAAGGTCCGGGCAGAACCGGGCTGCGATGGCGGTCGAGATGCCCCTCGCGCACCTCCAGCGGCCCGGGGGAAGCTGACGACTTTCCCTCGGGCAGATTACCCGCCCGCCCGCTCCGTTCGCTGTGGGAGCTCCGCCCCACGCTCCCTTTCCCCGCAGACCCCACGGCGACGGGCGCATGATTCCGCATCGGGGTCGGAGAGCCTGGGAGGCTTGAGGTCGACGAGGCCCCGTGACTGGCCCTGCGACTGGCTCTTAGGAGCCTCGGGGCGCAGGAGGACAGACCCAATCCGGCGCGGCCTTGCGCCCCTACGTCGGAGGAGGTCGTTTCGTGACATCGAGTCGGCGGGCGCTTGACAGGGTCAGGGCCGAACGGGGGATCGAGGACGAGCCGCTGGGTAGCTTTCACCGGGTCGGTTGGCGCGTCGCCGACAATGACGGCGGCGGGCGCGTTGCGGCGAACGCGCGGTCGAGGGCATGCGGAGATCACGGAGCAGCGTGGGCGGCCGGGAAGTCTGGGCTGCTCGGCCGACCGGGAGCGCCTCTATAGCGCGCGCTGCTGGGCCGCCTCGAAGACGGTCGCCCGCGCGCACGGCGAACTGCAGGCGAGCGCGGTGGCGGGTGTCGGCGGTCGAGCGGCGGTCCTCGACGTCCAGCTGATCGAGGTAGTCGGCGAGCGCGCGAGCGGGATCGCGCCGGGCGAACGCGGCGGGCACCGCGCGCACGAGCAGCCGCACCGTCGGTCGCCTCGAGGTCCCACCCGGAAAGCGCCTCGAGCGCTGCGTGCTGCGACATCGCGAGGACGGCGGCCGCGGGCGACAGCGGCGCGATGAGCACCTCGAGGAGCGGCTGGGAGTCCGGCGTGCCACGCGAGCGCGCCGCGAGCACCTGCTCGTACAGGATGCGCTTCGTGCGCGGCGTGCTGGTCGACGAGGGCGAGGCCGTCGGCCGCCTCGGCGATGAGGTAGCTTACGTCGAACTGGCCGAGCGGACGCAGCGGCGAGAGCGTGCGTGATCGCATCGAAGGTGCGGCCTCGAACGTGGTGAGTCCTGCAGATGAAGGTGCGACTCGTAGCGATGCGCTGGGGACGGGCCGAGATCGACCGTCGCGGCCGCCATCGATGAAAACGGCGATGCGGGCGCGAACGCGGAGGTATCGAGGACATGAACGCCTCGGCGGTGGGCGGCGTCGCGCGTGTATGCCGGCCATGGGTCGAGCGGCCGCGAGGATGGCGCGCGCGCCGGTAGTTCCGGTCGCCGACGCCGGTTCGTCACCAGCGAAACCGGCGAACCCGGCGAGGGAGCGCGGGCGCGCCTCGGCGAAGCGGCGCACGGCGTGGTGCACCGCGCCGGTCGAGAAGCGCTCGTGGCGCAGGCGCACCTCGGCCTTCTGAGGGTGCACGTTCACGTCGACCTGGTCGAGGGGGACCTCGATGCGGACGACACCGACCGGATGACGGCCAGCGGGAAGGAGGCTTGGCTGTAGGCCTGCTCGATGCTCGCGAGCAGCGCGTGCGCGAGGTGACGGTGCGACCGTTGATCACGAGGTGGAGCGCCCGGCGGTTCGCGCGATGGACCTCGGGGCCCGCGACCGCGCCGCCGACTTCCACGCGTGCGCCGTCGCCGTCCGTAGCCGGGGCGGAGACGGATGGTGTGCAGCGTCCGTCGGCGGACGGCTGGTGTCGCTCGCCTCCGCTTCGCCTCGCTCACCACGAACCGTGGAACGTGCCTGGCGCGCCTCGGGGGTCCGCTCACCACGAACGGCGGATTCGTGCGCACAAGGTGCAGGGGGAGGAGGGCGCGCGCCGACGCCGCCGTGGATCGCGGCGAGCGCGTTCGCGAGCGAGCCGTCGCCCGGTGTCGTGAGGAGCGAGCGCGCCCTCGGACTCGAGGCGGAAGGCGACATCGGACGCGCGATCGCCCAGTCGGTGAGGACGGCCGCGACCGCGCGGGCCTGGCGCGGGCGTCGCGAAGCGGCGGCGCGCGGGAGCGCCCCGAAGAGCTCGCGCACCTCGACGCTGGTGCCGGGCGCATGCCGCAGCCGCGCCGCCACCCTGCGGACGGCCCCGCGGAAATTCGCGGTCGCCGCCGCGTCCTCGGCGGGCGGGCGCGTGGTGAAGTCGACGTCGGCGGCGCACCACCGCCGCCAGCGCCTGCCTCGAAGCCCATGTGTGCACCGCGAAGAGGTCCTCGGCGTGGTGCCGGTCGGCGCGGGCGTGGCGCTCGAAGGCGTCGGGGAGCTGATCGGGCGATCCCGCGGCTGTCGTCGGTGACGCGAATACGCGTTGCGCCGCCGCCCTCGAGAGCGACTCGATGCGGCGCGCGCCCGCGTCGAGCGCGTTCTCGACGAGCTCCTTCACCACCGAGGCGGGGCGCCGATCACCTCGCCCGCCGCGATCCGCGCGGCGACCTCGTGCGGGAGGACGCGGATGCGCGGGCGCTCGTCGTGGCCGGGCGGCCTCCGAGCGGCGTGCGGCAGAAGGTGGGTGCGACACCGTCACGCGATCCGCCATCGGGGACCGGACGCTCGTCGGCCGTGCATCGGAACGCTTGGAGACGCTGCAACGCCTCGGGCGGCGCGCCCGCGTGCGTCGAGGTCCGCTTCTACCCGGCCACCAGCGCGTCGTGCCGGGGTAAGCGCGCCGGGGACCGCGCCCGGCGGCACGGCCTGACTTGGGGCGGCGTGGGGCGGGTGCGGATATCATCCGCGGTCAGCTCCTCGAGAGCGAGGCGCGCGCGCGCCGTGCGCCGGAGCGTGTAGAGGCGCTGCAACGCCTCGAGGGGAGTGAGCGCGTCCGGGTCGAGGTCCGCCAGCTCGGCGACCAGCGTGTCGGGTTGCGCGCGCGTGCCGAGGACCGCGCCCAGCGGCAGCTGCTGGGCCTCGGGCGGGAGCGACGCTGCGCCGACGCGGGCCGTCTCGGTGCGCGTTGCCTCGGCCTGTGGAGCAGCTCGCGGGCGCGCTCGACGACCGTCCTCGGGAGGCCGGCGAGCGCGGCCACGTGCACGCCGTGGAGCGGTCCGCGCCGCCCTCGATGATGCGGTGGAGGAAGACCACCTCGCCCTCGCGCTCCGCGACCGCGACTGCGCGGTTCGCGACCCTCGGCAGCTCCGCCGCGAGCGACGTCAGCTCCTGGTAGTGCGTGGCGAAGAGCGTGCGCGGCGAACCGCCCGGACGGTGGTGGAGGTGCTCGACGACCGCGCGCGCGAGCGCGAGCCCGTCCTGCGTCGAGGTGCCGCGTCCCACCTCGTCGAGGATGACGAGCGAGCGCTCGGTGGCACTGCGCAGGATCGCGGCCGTCTCGACCATCTCCACCATGAACGTGGACTGCCCCGCCGCGATGTCGTCCTGCGCCCCGATGCGCGCAGATGCGGTCGACGAGCGGCACGCGCGCGCTGGTTGCCGGGACGAAGGAGCCGCACTGCGCCAGCAGCACGATCAGCGCCGCCTGCCGCAGGTAGGTCGACTTGCCGCCCATGTTCGGGCCGGTGAGCACGATCACGTCGGCGCCGGCCTCCGGACCCGGCCCGAGGGCGAGGTCGTTGGGGACGAAGGCGCCGCGCGGGAGCTGCTGCTCGACGACGGGGTGGCGGCCCCCCTCGATCACCAGCGGGCCGCCCTCGGCGAGCGCGGGGCGGACCCAGGCCGCGTCGACGGCCGCGCTTGCGAGCGCGGCGGCGACATCGAGGCGGGCTGACCCGCGGCGGCGGCGCGCTCGATCCCGGCGCCCCGCCTCCAGGCCACCGCGCAGCACGCGCTCGAAGAGCCTGCGCTCCGCCCCCTCGAGACGCTCGCGCCTCGAGGATGCGCGTCTCGAGCGCGGTGAGCGGGGCACAGCGAAGCGTTCGACGTTCGCGAGCGACTGGACGCTGCTCGTAGTCCGCGGGCACGCGCGCCGCCCGCGAGCGCGGCAGCTCGAGGTAGTAGCCAAAGACGCGGTGGTAGCCGACGCGCAGGCTCGCGAGGCCGGTGCGCTCACGCTCGGCGCGCTCGAGTGCGGCGAGCGCGCCGCGCGCGCGTCGCCTGCCAGCTCGCGCGCCTCGTCGATGGCGGCGTCGAAACCGGGGCGGATGGTCCCCCTTCGTCGAGGGCATGGCGGGTCGTCGGCGATCGCGGCGATGATCTCGTCGCCTCGAGTGCCGCGCCGAGCGCCTCGGCCAGCGGGGCGAGCGAGGACGCGTGCGGACCACCAGCGGCGCGAGCGGCCTCGGCGAGGGCGGGCAACCGCTCGAGGCCCGCGCGCAGCGTCACGAGCTGTCGCGCGGTGGCCGTGCCGGCGCGTGCGCGCCCGAGCAGCCGCTCGAGGTCCGGGAGGCCGCGCAGGGCCGCGCGCAACGACTCCCGAGCGCGCGTGTCCTCGACGAGCGCGTGCACGCGATCGAGGCGCGCATCGATCCGCTCGCGGCGGCGCAGCGGGCGGCCGAGCCAGTCGCGGAGCAGGCGCGCGCCCGCGGGCGTCAGCGTGCGATCGACCGCGCCAAGGAGCGACGCGTCGCCCCGGTTGCCGGCGGTCAGCTCGAGGCTGCGGCGCGTCTGGGGGTCGATCACCACCTCGTCGTTCGGATGCACGACGCGCGGGGCGCGCAGGTGCGTGAGCGCCTCGGGCCAGGTCTGGCGCAGGTAGCCCAGCAGCGCACCCGCCGCCCCGGCCGCAAGCTCGGCGCCCTCGAGGCCGAGCGCGGTGGCGCTGGCGACCTCGAAGCGCTCGGCGAGGGCGCGTGCGCCGCGGGCGGGCGCGAACTCCTCGGCGGGGCGCTCGACGACGCTGGTCGTCGCGGCAGCGGGGACGCCCTCGGGCCGCGGGACGCCTCGAGGAACCAGCGCCTCGCCGGGCGCGAGGCGGGTCCACTCGGCAGCAAGCTCACGCACCCCGAGGACGCGGCACTCGAGCTCGCCCGTGGTGACGTCGCAGGCCGCGAGCCCGGCGCGGCCGTCCGCGGCGGCGGGACCGACCGCGAGCAGCCAGTTGTGCGCGCGCTCCTCGACGAGGGTGGCGCTGTCCGTGGTGCCCGGCGTAAAGACGCGCACGACGCGGCGATCGACGAGCCCGCGGCCCGGCGGCGAGGTCTGCTCGCAGAGCGCGACGCGATGGCCAGCGGCGAGCAGCCGGTCGAGGTAGCGGTCGAGCGCGTGGTAGGGGATGCCCGCCAGGGCGACGCGCCCGACGTCGCGGCCCATCGGGCGCGAGGTGAGCGCGATGCCGAGGACGGCCGAGACGACCTCGGCGTCCCGTTCGAACGTCTCGTAGAAGTCGCCCATGCGGAAGAGCAGCAGCGCCTCGGGGTGCTGCCGCTTCATCTCGAGGTACTGCTCGCGGGCGGGCGTGGGCAGCGCGCGTTCCGTGTCCCTGGGGAGACGCCCTCGAGGATACGGCGCGGCCTCGAGGGGCGGAAGTTCGTTACGTCACCCATGTGTCGGGTGTGGGCGGTGGGAGGCGACGTCGGGGCGTCCTCGGCAGGCCGAGGGGTGACGTCGGAGTACTGAGATGAGGACGGCCCTCCGGGCCCGGCTGACCCGCCCGCCCACCCCCTTCGCAGCGAGGGGCTGCGCCCCTCGTGCTCCCCCACAGGCTGGAGAGGGCGGGGCCCTCACCAGGGGCCAGCCCTCGCACGGTCGCAAAGCCCCGGCCTCTACGGGATCAGTGACTCTTGCTCCTCGATGGCAGAACGCTGTGAGGATGCCGTGCACCACCGGCTCGGAGGTCGGCGCTTCGGAAGATCGAGGTGGGCGGGCCCTTCGACAGGCCCTTCGACAGGCTCAGGGGAGCCTCAGGGCGAACGGATGATCGCGCGGCTTTTCGACGACCACGGGCGGAGCGCGAACGCCAGGCCCGCGCGCGCTGCGTCGACCGAGGACTTTCGCCCGGACGTCCTGGCTGGCGGGCAGCGAGCCGCCTCGTGCCGGCTGCCCTCGATGCCTGGCTCACGCCCTCGATGGGTGCTCCTCCCGTAGGGCGCGAGGCCTCGCGCCCTACCCGATCCACGTGCGCCTCGAATTCTCCGATGGCAGGCGTTTCGCTGCGCCACGCCGACCTCGGAGTGGTGCGGTTCCGGGAGATTGAGGGTGGGCCCTTCGACAGGCTCAGGGCGAACGGATGATCGCGCGGCGTCGATGACCCGGGCAGGGCGAACGCTGGCACGCGCGCTACGTCTCGGGAGGGCGCCAGCGGAGGTCGGGCTGGCGTGCGGCGAGGGCTTCGTCGAGGCGGCCGATGGGGGCGTTGACGGGGGCGGCGTGGAGCGCCTCGGGGTCCAGCGCGGCTTCCTCGGCGATCGCGATGAACGCCGCGGCGACGCTGATCGACTCGCGCGACTCGGTCTCGGTGGGCTCGATCATGAGCGCTTCCTCGACGATCAGCGGGAAGTAGACCGTCGGCGGGTGCACGCCGTGATCGATCAGGCGCTTGGCGACATCGGTGGCGCGGATGCCGTGCTCGCGGCGCTGGCGGTTCGCCGAGAACACCACCTCGTGGAGGACGCGCGTGGGGTAGGGAGGTCGTAGTAGGGCTCGATGAGCGCGCGCAGGTAGTTCGCGTTCAGCACCGCGTTCTGCAGGGCTCGCGCGCAACCCCTCGAGGCCGACCGTGCGCAGGTAGGCATAGGCGCGGAGGAGCACGCCCACCGAGCCGTGGAACTGCTGCATCCGGCCGATGCTCTCGGGCGGGACCGCGAGGCGGTAGCCCTCGGAGCTCCATTCGATCACCGGGGTCGGGAGGTACGGGGCGAGCGCTGAGCCGGCGAGCACCGGGCCTGCGCCCGGCCCCCCGCCCCCGTGCGGCGTCGAGAAGGTCTTGTGCAGGTTGAGGTGGGCTACGTCGAAGCCGAGGTCGCCGAAGCGGATGCGGCCGACGATCGCGTTGAGGTTGGCGCCGTCCGCGTAGAGGTAGGCGCCCGCGGCGTGGAGGTCGCGCGCGACCGCCTCGATCGCCGGTTCCCAGAGTCCGAGCGTGCTCGGGAGAGTGACCATCAACGCGGCCACGCTGCCATCGAGGAGCCGGGCAAGCGCGGGCTCGTCGATGCGGCCGTCCGGTGTGCTCCGCAGCTCGGTGACCTCGAAGCCCGCCATCGCCGCCGTGGCCGGGTTGGTGCCGTGCGCGGAATCGAGCACGAGCACGCGTCGACGCTGTGCCAGCTCGCCGCGCGCCTCGAGGGCGCGCTTGATCATCAGGATTCCCGCGAGCTCGCCCTGCGCGCCGGCGGCGGGTGCGAGGCTGACCGCGGGCAAACCGGTGAGCTGCCCGAGCGCCTCCTGCAGCTCGAAGAGCGCGGCGAGTGTGCCCTGTGCGAGGGCGTCCGGGGCCAGCGGGTGCAGCTCGGCGAACCCCGGCAGCGAGGCGAGCAGGTCGTCGACCTTCGGGTTGTACTTCATCGTGCAGGAGCCGAGCGGGTAGGAGCCCGTGTCGATGCCGAAGTTGCGGCCCGCGAGGTCCGAGTAGTAGCGCACGAGCTCGCCCTGGCTCAGCTCCGGGAGAGACAGCGACGTGCGCACGAAGCCCTCGGGAAGCGGCGGCGCGACCTCCCCTCGCCAGGCAGGGACGGCGACCGCGCGGCGCCCCCGCGCGCCACGATCGAAGGCGAGCGTGGCCGCGGGCACGCTCGCGCTCGCGCGTCCGGACGGCACCTCCTGGTGCGGTGCGCTCACGATCGTGCTCCCGCGTCCGCACTCGCTGGCGCGCCGGCGGCTGCGGAGATGGTGCGGAGCGCCGACTCGAGGGCGTCGATGTCCTCGGCGGGGGTGGCCTCCGTCACGCAGAGCAGGAGGGCGTCACGCGCCTCGGGCTCCGGCCGCGCGGACACATCGAGGCCCGCGAGCACACCGAAGTCGAGCAGGCGGCGGTGCAGCTCGGGCGCCGCGAGCGGTCCCCGCAGGAGGAACTCCTGGAACCAGGGCCCGCGCTCGATCACCTCGAAGCCGGGGATCGCGCCGAGGCGGCGCGCGGCAGCGTGAGCGGCCTGGTAGCAGAACTCGGCGGCGTCCCGTAGTCCGCGCGGGCCGAGCGCCTGCACGCTGATGGTGAACGCGAGCGCGATCAGCGCCTGGCCCGTCGAGAAGTTCGAGGTAGCGCGCGCGCGGCGGATGAACTGCTCGCGCGCCTGCAACGTCAGCACGTAGCCCGTCCTCGGCGGCCCGCCGTCGGGACCGTGGAGCTCACGGGTGCGGCCGACGATGCGGCCCGGAACCTGCCGAAGGTAGCGGTCGCGCGTCGCGAAGAGGCCCACCGAGGGTCCGCCGTAAGCCATCCCGATCGCGAGGTCGCGGCCCTCGCCGACGACGACGTCGGCGCCGAGATCGCCGGGCGCGCGCAGCATCCCGAGGGCGAAGGGATCGGCGGAGACGACCGAGAGCGCGCCCACGCCTCGAGCGGCAGCGATGATCGCCTCGAGGTCCACGACCGTGCCGAGGAAGTCGGGCTGCTGGACGAGCACGCACGCGTGCTCCTCCGAGAGCGCGGCGGCGTCGTGGATGACATCGACGCGGAGGTCCGCACCGTAGGCGTAGGTGCGCACGACATCGAGCGTGCCGGGGTGCACGGGCTCGAGGACGGCCACAGCGCGCCTCGATGTGACGCGGGCGGCGAGGAGGCAGCCCTCGGCGGCGGCGCTGGCAACGTCGTAGAGGCCGGTGTTCGACACCTCCATGCCGGTGAGCGCGCAGACCGTCGACTGGTACTCGAAGGCCGCCTGCAGCGTGCCCTGGGAGATCTCGGGCTGGTAGGGCGTGTAGGCGGTGACGAACTCGGGCCTCGAGACCAGGGCCTGCGTGACCGCAGGAACGTAGCGACGGTAGGCGCCCGCGCCGAGGAAGGAGGGCATGCGTGCGCCCTCGTTCTCCTGCGCGCGACGGCGGAGGAGCTGCATCAGCTCCAGCTCGCTGAGAGCGGGGGGCACCTCGATCGCGGGGTCGCGCCAGTGCGGGGGGAGGTCGTCGAAGAGCGCGGCGGCGTTCGGCAGCCCGATGCGTGCGAGCATCGCGGCGCGATCGGCCTCGGTGTTGGGGATATAGGGTGTGGGCGCGCCGCCGCTCGCCGCGAAGTCAGGCGTCACGAGGTCAGGACCCGCCGTCGAGGCGGAACGCGCGGTACGCCTCGGCGGTGAGGAGCGCGGAGCGGTCGAGCGGGACGCCGAGGCGGACGCGGAGGAACCAGCCCGCGCCGTAGGGGTCGGCGTTCACCTGCTCGGGGGCGTCGGCGAGCGACTCGTTGACCTCGAGCACCTCGCCCGTGACGGGCGCGTTGAGATCGGAGACCGCCTTGATCGACTCGACGACGCCGAACGCGACGCCTGCGGTGAGGGCGCGGCCGACGGGCGGCAGCTCCACGAAGACGATGTCGCCGAGCTGATCCTGGGCGTAGTCGGTGATGCCGATGACGACCTCGTCGCCGGCATCGCCGCTCGCGCCGCCCTCGATGCGGACCCACTCGTCGCTGTCGGTGTAGAGCAGCTGATCTGGAACGTCCAGGAGCGGCCTCCCTGCGCCTGCCCGCGCCTGATCACGCCTCGGTGGCGCGGGCGCGGGGCCTCCGGTAGAACGGCCGCCGCACGACCTCGGCGGGCACGAGCCGGTCGCGGACGCGCACGTGCAGCGGCGTCCCCGGGCTCGCGAGCGGGGCCGGCAGGTACGCCATGCCGATCCCTGCCCGTAGCGTGGGGCTGAACGTGCCGCTGGTCAAGGCCGTGACCGCCGTACCCGAGGCGTCGAGCACCTCCATCTCGGCGCGGGGGACGGCGCGCTCCAGGATGCGGATGCAGGCGAGGCGGCGCGCGGGCGGCGTCGCGTGCGCCGCCTCGAGGGCCGCGCGGCCGGTGAACGGCGCGGTGTCGTCGAGGGAGACCGCGAAGCCGAGGCCGGCCTCGTACGGGCTGGTGGCCGCGTCGATGTCGTGGCCGTGGAGGGGGAGCGCGGCCTCAAGGCGGAGCGTGTCGCGGGCCGCGAGCCCGGCCGGCCGCACGCCCGCCCCAACGAGCGCATCCCAGAGCGCGCCGCCGGCCTCGGCGGGCAGGATGCACTCCATGCCGTCCTCGCCGGTGTAGCCCGTGCGCGCGAGCAGCACCTCGACGCCGCGCCACGCGAAGGCGAGACAGTGGCGCGGGGCAACCTCGGCGAGCGAGTCGCCCAGCACGCCCGACAGTAACTCGATGGCGCGCGGGCCCTGCACCGCGAGCATGACGGTCGCGGTGGTGACGTCGCGTGCTGCCGGGTAGGCGGTGCGGAGGCGCGCCGAGCCCGCCTCGGCGTTGGCCGCGTTCACCACCACCAGCCAGCGCGCGTTCTCGATGCGGTAGACGAAGACGTCGTCGTCGATGCCGCCCTCGGCGTTGCAGAAGAGCGAGTAGTGCGCCTCGCCGGGCGCGATCGTGGTGACGTCGAAGGTGGTGACGCCTCGAAGCGCGGCTGCCGCGGCGGGGCCGTCGAGCGTGACGCGGCCCATGTGGGAGACGTCGAACATCCCCGCGCCGTCGCGGACGGCGTGGTGCTCGTCGAGGACGCTCTCGTACTGGAGCGGCATCTCCCAGCCCGCGAACGGCGCCATGCGCGCGCCGAGGGCAACGTGCCGGTCGTGCAGCGGCAGGCGGTGCAGGCTGGCGGTGGCGGGTGGGTCGCTCACGGTGACTCCTCGCTGTGTCCATCGAGGGCGGACGGGTTGAGATCGATGCTGCGCGCGAGGGCGGCGAGGACGCGCGCCGCGACCACCTCGATGGGCATGGGCGCGCCGATCTCCTCCTCCACGCTGCCGAGCGTGCGGGGGTCCCAGTCGACCTCGAGGGCCGCGTTCACGCTCGCGAGGACCGCACGGAGGCGCGGGGCACCCTCGACGACCAGCGTGGCGCCGAGGTGCGCGCCGTGCGCGGTGACGCGCTGGCCGAGGCCGGCGAGCTTCACCTCGCCACGCGCGTGGACGCTGAAGTCGCCGGGGCAGTACTCGCCGCGCACGCCGCCGACGCCGGCGTCGACGTCGAGCGAGCGCAGGGCCTCGGCCAGCGCGGCGCCGAGGAGGCTGAAGCGCGGGCGGATGCGCGCGCGGCCGTCGTCGCCGGGAACCGTCCAGGCGATGCCGAGCGTGCCGGCATCGGCGGCGACCGCCCGCCCGCCCTCGAGACGGGTGACGCCCTCGAATCCGGCGCGGCGTGCGACGTCAGCAGCTGCTGCGTAGCCTGGCGCACGCTCGTCCTTCGGCCCGAACGCGACGCACGGGGCGACGCGAAACAGGCGCAGGGTCTGGATGCCGCTGCGCGCGGACGCCTCGAGGAGCGCGCGCGACTCGGCGACCAGCGCGGCGGGGGACGCGGTCGAGTCGAGTCGCGTGACGACTCGGACGGACGTGCTGCGTGCTGTCCCGGTCATGGGGATCATCGTCCTGCGTCGGAGGTGCCGGGCACAACCTCGGGATGCGCTCGCACGGGTGTCGTCACTTCGAACCGCTCGAGGATGTCGGGTGTGGTTCGCCAGGCCCTTCGCCTGGCCCAGGGAAGCCTCACCACGAACCGATCAAGGCGCAGGTGCAGCACGAACGGATGAGGGGCATCAGTAGAGGGCGGCGGCCTCGGCCTCGAGGGCGCGTTGCTCGTCGGGGGGCATCGGCTCGTACGAGGCAGCGGTGGCGGCGTTCTCGACGATCCTCGATGGGTAGCTGGCCCCGGGGATCGCGACGGAGACGCCGGGGTTCGAGAGCACGTAGCGCAGCAGGTTGGCGGGGGTGAGCGGGCCGCTGTAGCCCTCGGCGATGCGCCCTCGCATCACGCTGGTGCGTCCGGAGCCGCCCACGGGCCGCATGACGATGACGCCCACGTCGCGCTCGCGTGCGCGCTCGATCAGGGCGGCGGTCTGCGGATAGAAGGCCGAATACTCCAGCATCACGGTGTCGAACTCACCGCAGTCGATGGCGAGCTCGAGGATATCGAGGCTGTGCGAGGAGATGCCGATGTGGTCGATGAGCCCTCGGTCACGCGCGATCTGCAGCCCCTCGAGCGCTCCGTCCTCGCCCATGACCTCGGCCCAGGCGGCGGGCGTCCGGATGTCGTGCAGCTGGTAGAGGTCGATCCGTTCGACGCCGAGCACCGCGAGGGAGCGATCGACGTCGCGCTGGCTGCCGTTGACGTTGTGGCTGAACGTCTTGCTCGCGACGCGGAACGGAGCGTGACCCGCCTCGCGGATGGCCTGTCCGAGCAGGAACTCGCTACCGGTGTACTCCCGGGCCGTATCGACGAAGTCGATACCCGCCCCGATGGCGGCGCGGATGGTGGCGTCCGCCTCGGGCGAGCCGGGCGTGTCCATCGCACCGAGGCCGAGCTCGGTCACGATGAGCTCGGTGCGGCCGAGTCGGCGTCGGCGCAGGGCGGGACTCGAGGGGGGCATGCGCACGTCCCAGCCGGCAGCGTCGCGACGCGCCTCGGGCAGCGCGCCGTCGCCAGCCGCCCTCTCAGGGTAACCGCCGCGTGCTCGCCGGTGCAGTGGAGGGCGCCGCCTGGCGATGGGATACCCCGCTCGACCGGCGGGCGGGACGGACGGCCTCGCGGCGCACGCCGGCGCAAGTCCCGGCGTGCGCCGGTTGCGGGCGTGCGCGGTCCACTCAGACAGGCCGATGCTCGGTCGGTGAGCGCGAGGCCCGTTCTCCGACTCGAAACGGTGAACATCGACTGCGGGGATGCCGAGGAGACGGCGCGCTTCTACACCCGTTTCCTCGGGTGGGAGATCAGCTACCGGGACGCGGACTTCATCCTGCTGCGCGATCCCGGCGGCGGCACCGGCCTCTCGTTCCAGGCCCGCGCCGACTACCGGCCCCCGGTCTGGCCGGAGCAGCCCGACGGCCATGACAGGATGCTCCACCTCGATATCCGGGTGGACGACCTCGGCGCTGCGGTCGCGGACGCGCTGTCCTGGGACGCGCGGCTGGCCGCGTGCCGTGGTCGCGAGGACCTCCGGGTGACGCTCGATCCGGCAGGCCATCCGTTCTGCCTCTTCACGCGCGAGGCGAGGGGTGTCCGTGGCCGCCCGGCGGCCCGGCCCGACTCGGACTCGCTCGACGCCGGCGGTCCTGAGCGCAGAGGATCGAGGCCCGGGACGGCGCGGCCGCGCTCGGCCATCCGCGCGGGAAAGCGAGGTTGCATGGACGCAACAGAGATCGATCGCCTTGCCCACTTCGAGGAGTGGTACTGGTGGCACCGGGCGCGGGCGAGCATCGTGACCGACGTGCTGCGCCGCTACGCGCCGGCCGGGAACAACGACATCCTGGACGTGGGTTGCGGCGCCGGGAACACCTCGCTGGCGCTGCGCGAGTTCGGGACCGTGTTCGGCGTCGATGCCAGCTGCGAGGCGGCGGCGGTCGCACACCGTCGAGGCCTGGCGTCCGCGTCGATGGATGCGACGCAGCTGGCGTTGCGTGACGACGGCTTCGACGTCGCGGTCGCCCTCGATGTGCTGGAGCACCTCGACGACGACCTCGCGGCGGCGCGCGAGCTCCGGCGGGTGCTGCGTCCGCGTGGCCTCCTGCTGGTGTCGGTGCCGGCGTACCAGTGGCTCTGGAGCAGCCACGATGTGGCGCTGCACCATCGGCGACGGTACACGCGTCGGCAGCTGTCGGGCGTGCTCGAGCGGGCGGGGTTCGCCCTCGAGCTGGCGAGCTACGCGATGAGTCTCGCGCTGCTGCCGGCGGCGGCCGTGCGACTGCTCGAACGGTTGCGTCCCGCGGGTGTTGCCGAGGGCGAGCACGTGAGCGGCTACGTCTCCGTGTCACCGCTGACCAACGCGGTGCTGAGCCGGCTCGTTGCACTCGATCGGCACGCGATCGGCCGGCTGCCAATCCCAGGCGGACTGAGCGTGATCGCCGTCGCGCGGAAGGTCGTCTGAGCGCGCCCGGCTGTTCGTGAACGCGGCGCAGGTGGCGTCGGCGCGACGGGCACGCTCGTCACCACTCCAGGTCGCCAGCCGCCGAGTCGCGGTCGATCGCCGCGGAGGAAGGGCGGCGGCCCGAGGGAGAGACGGGACGGTAACCCCTACGCGGGCGATGGGGCTACTGGGATAGGAGAGTACTCGGAGCGGGGCGCCTGTCGGTGCTCGAGAGCGACACCGCCTCCTGCTGGCCGCGACCTCCATTGCGATCGGGCAAATCCCTGCCAAAGCGGCTGCAGGGGCGTCTGAACTGGCGTGCGGCATGCCCGAACGGGTGACAGAGCGCGGCGCGCCGTTACGAACGATACGTCGACCGGCCCAACGCCAGCGGGGGAGCAGATGCAACACACACGACGAATTCCAGATGCCATCCGTCCCCGGGTCGCGCCGGTCGCCAGGTGGGTCGCCACCGTGCTTCCCCTCTTCGTGATTGGGCTGCTCGTGATCCGGTCCGCTCCGACGCACGCGGCTGGGCTTCCCGGCCTCGTGGCCGGGTACTCCTTCGACGAGGGCAGCGGGGCGTTCGTCGGCGACGTGACGGGCGGAGGGAGTTACGGCACCCCCGACGGGGGGGTGACATGGACGGCCGCCGGCAAGTACGGCTCGGCGATGAGCTTCGATGGCTCGACCGGGTCACTCGACCTGGGGAATCCTGCGGCGTTCCAATTCACGGGTTCGTCGACCTGGGCCGCGTGGGTGTACGCGACCGTCAGCCCCTCCGACGACGGCCAGATCATCGCGAAGTCCTCGGGATCGGATGGCTGGCAGTTCAAGACCAGCCCCGACACGGGCCCGCACACGTTCGCGATCGGGGTGTCGAACGGGTCGACGCTGACGCAGCGGTACAGCACGACCGTGCGCGCGTTGAACACGTGGTACCACGTCGCGGGCGTGTACAACGCGAGCGCGCGGACACTCGACATCTACGTGAACGGCGTGCTGGACAACGGGGTGCTGAGCGGCACCGTGCCATCGTCGCAGGGCGTCAACAGCGTGACCGCGACGGTCGGACGCCGCATCGGTGGGGCCTTCTTCGCCGGGACGCTGGATGAGATCCAGGTCTACAACCGAGCGCTGTCTGCGGCCGAGGTGCAGACGGTGATGACGACGCCTCTCGGGCCGCCACCCGCAGGCAGCGGCCCGCCGTTCATCAACGAGACCGTGGTGCAGAACCTGAACTTCGTGCCGACGATGCGGTTCCTCCCGGACGGGCGGATGCTCGTCGGTGAGATCGCCGGGACGATCCGGATTGTGCAGAGCGGCGCCACCTCGCCGGACGCGACCGCGTTCAACACGATCACCGGAGCCATCGCCCAGGGCGATGCGGGGCTGCAGGACCTGATCCTCGATCCGAACTTCGCGACCAACGGGTTCTACTACGTCTACTACGCGCACACCGTCGCAGGCGGATATCGCGACAGGCTCTCGAGGTTCACGGCGGCGCCGGGGTGGAACTCGACGGTGCCAGGCAGCGAGCTGGTGCTCTGGCAGGATGACGCCGCCTCGACGACCGATGCTCACCACGGGGCCGGACTGGCGTTCGGCAGTGACGGGAAGCTGTACTTCTCGGAGGGGGACAACGGCAGCCCCTCGGATGCGCAGGCACTGAACAACTTCCACGGCAAGGTCATGCGGATCAATTCGGATGGCACGATTCCGACGGACAACCCGTTCTACGACGGGGCGGGCCCAAACAAGGACGCGATCTGGGCCTATGGCCTCCGCAATCCCTACCGCCTGAGCTTCGACGCCGTCACGGGCAACCTGTACGAGGGCGATGTGGGCGGCAACGACCACGCCACGGCGTGGGAGGAGATCAACATCATCACCCGGGGGGCGAACTACGGGTGGCCGCTCTGCGAGGGCAACTGTTCAGTCAATGGCGTGACGAGTCCCCTGTACACGTATGCGCATGGAGGTCGTGACTCGGCGGTCATGCTCGGCTTCGTCTATCGCGGTTCGCAGTATCCCGCGGAGTACCAGGGGAACCTGTTCATCGCCGACTATGCGCAGAACTGGCTCAAGCGGCTCATCCTCGATTCGACGGGGCGGACCGTGCAGAGCGTGCTGCCGTTCGAGCCCGCATCGGGAGGAAACGACAACCCCGCGGTGGGCGATCCGGTAATGCTGCAGCCCGTCCCGACGGCGCGCTGTACTACCTCGACCTCAGCTTCGACGAGCAGAACGGCTCGTTCAACGCCGGGACGCTGCGGCGGATGCACTACGTGGGCGCGGGCAACCAGCCGCCCACGGTGGTCGCGGCGGCGACACCGACCTCGGGACCGCCGCCGCTGGTCGTGGCCTTCTCGAGCGCGGGGACGAGCGATCCGGACAACGATCCGCTCACGTACGACTGGAACTTCGGCGACGGCTCACCGCACGCCACGGACGCGAACCCGAGCCACACGTATCCGACGAGCGGTGCGTACCAGGTGACGCTCACGGTATCCGACGGCACGCAGACGGCGTTTGACTCGCTGATGGTCTCGGTGGGCAACGCCCCGACGATCACGTCGCTCACGCCGGCCGACGGCACGCTGTTCCGTGCCGGCGATCACATCGTGATCAGCGGCGACGCGATCGACACCGAGGACGGCGTTCTTCCGGACAGTGCGTTCTCGTGGAGCATCGTCTTCCGCCACGATGGGCACGTGCACCCGGGAGCCGGTCCGATCAACGGAGTGCGGAGCTTTGCCTTCGATATCCCGACAACGGGCCATGACTACTCCGGGAACACGCGGTACGAGGTGATCCTGACGGTCACCGACTCGAATGGGCTGGTGAAGACCGGGAGCTTCCTCCTGCTGCCCGACAAGGTGAACCTGTCGTTCAGCACAGCGCCGGCTGGACTCAACCTGACGGTGGACGGGATCGTGAAGACGACGCCGTTCGTGCTCGACGAGGTGAAGGGATTCCAGTTCACCGTCGGTGCGGCCGCCCAGGTATCGGGCAGCGCGGCGTACGCGTTCGCCTCATGGTCGGACGGGGGTGCCGCGTCTCATGTGATCACGGCGCCCTTGGCGCCCGCGAGCTACCTCGCAACGTTCACTGCGACGCAGGGGACGCCCGGACTGGTTGCCGAGTACGGGTTCAACGAGGGCGCGGGAGGCGCCGTCACCGATTCCTCCATCTTCGGGAACAACGGCACGATCGAGAACGCGACGTGGATCACTGCGGGCAAGTACGGCGGCGCGCTGAACTTCGACGGCTCGACGGCCCGAGTGCGAATCCCGGATGCCGCGTCGCTTGATCTCACATCTGCGTTGACGCTCGAGGCGTGGGTACGTCCGGCCGCCACACAGACTGGCTGGCGCACGGTCATCCAGAAGCAGCCGGACTCGTACCTCCTCGCAGGAGGGAGCGCGGTGGGTTCGCTGCGACCTGCCGGAGGCGTGACGATTGGAACGACGACGCCCACCGCGTCAGCGACGTCGTCGACGCCGGTCGGGGCCTGGCGCACCTGGCGATGACGTTCAACGGGACCACGATCCGCGTCTATCGCAACGGCGGCCAGATCGCGACGCGTGCCGCGAGCGGAGCGATCGCGACGACGACGGATCCGCTATGGATCGGCGGCAACCTGCCCTACGGCGAGTTCTTCAACGGAGCGATCGACGAGGTCCGCGTGTACAACGTCGCGCTGACTGCCGCGCAGATCCAGAGCGACATGGCTCGGCCGGTTGGCAGCACCTCGAGTGACACGCAGGCGCCAACCGCACCCGGGACGCCGACGGCGAGCACGCCCAGCTCCACGCAGGTCGATCTCGCGTGGAGCGCGGCCACCGACAACGTCGGCGTCACCGGCTACCACGTCGAGCGCTGCACCGGAGCCGGTTGCACCGACGTTCGCCGAGGTGGGCACGCCCACCACGACATCGTTCTGGACACCGGGCGAGCCGCCTCCACCACCTATATCTACCGCGTCCGCGCCAACGACCTCGTGGGCAACCTCGGCCCCTACTCGGGCACGGTAACGGCGACGACGCCGGCGGGGGAGTGACACGCAGGCACCGACGGCGCCCGGGACGCCAACGGCGAGCACGCCCAGCTCGACGCAGGTCAACCTCCTGTGATGCAGCCACCGATAACGTCGGTGTCACCGGCACCACCACGTCGAGCGCTGCACCGGAGCCGGTTGCACCGCGTTCGCCGAGTGGGAACGCCCACCACGACATCGTTCTCGGACACCGGGCGAGCGCCTCCACCACCTATGTCTACCGCGTCCGCGCCAACGACCTCGTGGCAACCTTGGCCCCTACTCGGGCACGGTGACGGCGACGACACCCGCCGCCGGGTCTCGCCTCGTCGCTGCGTACGGGTTCAACGAGGGCACCGGCACCAGCGCGAACGACGCGTCCGGTCGCGGCACACGGGCGCTCTCACAGGAGCGCGGCATGGTCGGTGTCCGGGAAGTTCGGTGGGGCACCGTCGTTCAACGGGACTTCGGCGAGGGTGAACGTCGCCAATACCGCCGCGCTGCAGCTCACGACGGGGATGACCATCGAGGCGTGGGTCTACCCGACGAACGTCAGCCCCGCCTGGCGCGACGTGATCTACAAGGGTGACGACAACTACTACCTCATGGCGACCTCGACGCTGAACGGGGCTCGGCCTGTCGGAGGGGTCCGCACGACGGCATACGGCGAGGCTGTAGGAACGGCCAACCTGCCGGTGAACACGTGGACGCACCTCGCGGCCACGTTCGACGGCGCGAACGTGCGGCTGTTCGTGAACGGGGCGCAGGTAGCGTCGGTGGCGCGAACGGGAACGATGCAGACCTCGACGAACCTGCTGCAGATCGGCGGCGACCAGATCTACGGGCAGTACTTCGCCGGCATGATCGACGAGGTCCGGGTGTACAACCAGGCACTCACGGCGGCGGAGATCCAGACGGACATGACGACTCCTATCCCGTAGGGCGTGGTCACGTGAGCCCCCGCGACGCCGGGGGCTCACGACTCCCGCCGCCTCATGCTGCGCCGCCCCCGTGGGAGAGTCTGATTCCAGGCGATGGTGCACCGGCGCGAGGCGGCGTGGGTGCGTGGTCGAGTCCCCGCTGCCCGTTCGGGACGTGATCGAGCGCGGTCCGGCACCGCGGTCCGGGTGTACCGGGCATCGGGCACCGCGCAGCCTCGCGCGCGCCCGTGTAGTCTCGTCGAGCCGCGGGAGGCGACAGCGATCCGACGATCTGCCGAGACGGGCAGCCTGGAGCAGCGGGGAGCCGCACGATGTGGGGACCATTCGACCTTGAGGGAACGAACGCGATCGTGACGGGGGCGGCGCGCGGGATCGGCTTCGCGATCGCGCGGCGCCTCGCGGAGGCGGGCGCGAACGTCCTGGTCGCCGACCTCGATGGCGCTCTCGCGGCGGACCGCGCGTCGGAGATCGGTGCGGCCGGCTTCCGCGGGAAGGTGGCTGCACTGGCGGTGGACCTGAGTGATGTCGCGGCTGCCCCGCACCTGCTCGAGGCGTGCACCGTGGCATTCGGGGAGTGCACGCTGCTGGTGAACAACGCGGGCGTGTTCCCGCCGTCGACACTCCTCGAGATGACGCCCGCGCACTTCGATCGGGTGCTGGGCCTCAACCTGCGGGCGGCGACGTTCGTGTCACAGGCGATGGCGTCGAGGCTGGTGGGCGCTGAGCACCGCGGCAGCATCGTCAACATCGCCTCCGTGGATGCGTTCCGCCCCTCGATGGTGGGGCTCGCGGCCTACGACGCGTCGAAGGCGGCGATGGTGGCGCTCACGAAGTCGATGGCGCTCGAGCTGGCACCGCGCGGGATCCGCGTGAACGCGGTCGCGCCGGGCGGCGTCAACACCGAGGGTGCGCGGGCGTTCCAGGCGCAGTTCGGGACGCGGGCGACGCCGGCGGCCGACGCGCCCTCGGCACCGGCGTTCGTGCCGATTCCCCTCGCGAGGATGGCGGAGCCCGATGAGATCGCGCTGCCGGTAGTGTTCCTCGCCTCGAGCGCGGCGAGCTACATCACGGGGACCACGCTGGTGGTGGACGGTGGGATGCTGCTGACCTGAGGCGCGGCGCCCCTCGAGACGCTGCCGGTACTCCTCGGGAAGCAGCGGCCCGTTGACGTGGGGAGCATCATCACCTATCGGTGGCCGTGATACGGGGAGCCGAGGGGTCGCGTGATGAACAGGCTTCGAGCCGCGGTCGCCGCGGCGGCAGTCGTTGCGGTCGGTGCCGGTGCCGCCTACGTGGTGCTGTCGCCCAGCCTCGAGCGCGCGGGCGTGCAACCCTCTCTCGCGAGCTGTGAGTCCGGCGCCCGCCTGAGTCGTGCCGGATTTGGCGACCGGCTGGTCGAGTTCGCGTGCACGACCTCCACTCAGTACGTCGGCGCCGAGAACGGGCGCCATCGCTACGTGCAGACGGCGCCATCCCTGAACCTTCGTCGCGAGATCGAGATCCTCGTTCGGCCGAACCAGGTGCTCGATCTCGGCACAGCGAACGCGCTGGTGACCGACACAGGGATGCGCATGTACCCGCTCCACGAGGAGTCTGTGCTCACGGCGGCCGGCTCCATGAGACTTGAGGCCATCTTCATCCCGCAGTCCGAGCTGCTGTCGGGGCCGGCGCAGGGACTGGTTGCGCAGCCGTCGCGCGCTCCAACTCTCACGATCACGACCGCCGCCGCTGACGGCTCGACACCCGGGGTCGTGGTGTCGAGCGTCACCAGCACGAACGGCACCGGTGACACCTTCCGACCGCCCCCCGAGGGGGGCAGCATGAGCTCGGGTGACACTCACGCCGGCGCGGACTACGCATCCAGGCCCTCCACGCTGGCCGAAAACCAGGCCCGCGCACAGGCTTTCCTCGACCAGGAGTACGGGGGCTCGATCGAGGCCTACGCCGAGCAATGGAACGCCAACAACCAGAGCTTCGAGTCTCGTCGCGCCGCCGACATTGCCAGCGCGGAACAGCGAATCGCTGCGGAGTATGCGGCCGTGCAGGAACGAGCGGAGCAGATGGCACGCGCCGAGGCGGAGGCACGCGCCGAACAGGGTGGACGGCTGGGCGCGGCAGTCGCCGGACTGCAGGCCGTCGGCGAATGGATGCAGCAGGCGCTCGATTACTTCGCCAACGACGGTGCGCTGCAGGCTGCCGGGGACTGCCTGAACAGCCCGACGAATCCCGTGGCCCAGAACGCGCAGAAGAGCGACCCGCAGAACTACGACCTGGCGCGGCAGCAGCTCCGGGACGCACGAAGCGACAACAACTGGGACACCGGCGTTCGAGCCCTGAACACCGCAAATGGCGCGGCCAGCGCTGCGATTCCCGGCATCCCCGGGATGGCGCTCGGGGTCGCTTCGGGCGGGAGCAACGCCATGCTCCGCCAGCTCCAGCAGCAGCGGACCGCGCAGGCGGTCGCCGGCGTGACGCGCTGCGGGTCGAACTGGGTGTCGGTGAGCGTGGCGTACTCGTTCTCCCTCTCGTTCAGGAACGAGCCGCCCGCGCGAGGCGTCTCGAACGACCGTGGCACCGTGACGGAGCACGGCGATGGCACCGTGCGCGCCCCCATCACCACGACCGGCGTCGTGAGCGAGTCTCGCGGTGCTGGTTCGTGGCGTTCGTCCGAGGACGGCGGCTGGGACTGTCACGAGTACCACTACAGCCTCGACGGTCCCGCGGTGATCGCGGTGAGCGGACAGGCGACGGGACTCGGCGAGATCGATGTCGGAGGTGGACGGCGCCAACCGGTCCAGCTCTTCACCCTGTCGGTGAGCATTCTCGGCGAGGGGCTGCACAACACGGCTCGACTGAACGGGCTGGCGCCCGGTTCGGACGGGTTGCATCCCACGTGCGAACCGGACCCGGGTTGGGACAGGTCCGACGGCTCAGCGAGTGCGAACTGTTCCTTCGACGACGTGCCGCTCCTGGTGGGGGGCAGCTTCTTCGACAGCGACGGCTACGCCAACCGCGCGGACCCGAACAACGTCGAGATCCGGTCGTGTCGCATCGATGTCCGGCCGACCACACCGCCCACGCCGACGCCGACGCCTGTGCCGGCACCAAGCGGGTGCGGGCCGGGCAAGCGCTGCTGAGGACCGTGGACATCCGATCATCCGATACGCGTCGGACGTCGAACCCGCGCGACGCACACGGAGTCGGCGCCCGGACGCGCGCGGCCTCGAAGCGATGTGTCCGTCCGCTCCCGAGTGTCGGCGGGGCATGAGTGGAGGCTGTCGAGTTCGCAGTCCCGTAAGTTCTTCACGGCACTCCGAATGAAGTGTCGAGCACCATCGCGGCCGACCGAGCGCCATTCCTCACATGGACGACGTCGCCGCTCGGGTTCGTCGCATCCCGCTCTGGTGGCGCCTGGTCCGCTCCTGGCGGCTGCGCATGCTGATCTCGACGGGACGATGGCCAGCTGACCTCTGAGCGCACCGCTCACGCCGGCACCGCCCGCGGTGGGCAGAGGCGTCCGATCCTGAATAGATAGATGGCCGTCGGCTTCGACGGGCAGAGTCTCGAGCCGGTACGCGTGGCGGAGACCAGCGAAACGAGGGCGAACGGCCGAACCTACTCCCCCGACATGTGCACGACGCAGCCCGGGCTGAACGCGGGCGCCTCGTCATCCGCGAGGGTGACGGCGGGCCGGCCGACGCGCAACGCGATCCTGCTCGAGAGGTCGTTGAGGGCGGCACGGTCAAAGGCGTCGTGACTTGCGACGATTGCGCCTTCGCCGTCCACGAGAAAGAGCGCGGGCGTGCACTCGATGCCGTACCCCCTCGTGACCTCGTGGGCGGGATCGGAGAGCACCGCGAACGAGACCCCCGAGCGGTCCCAGAAATCGCGAGCCGCCGCGTCGCCATCGAGGGAGATCGCGAGGACGGGGCAGCCCGCGTCGCGGTACGCCTCGGTCATGCGGTCCCAGAACAGGTAGCTGAGGTCGCAGGCGCGGCATTCGAGGGAGAAGAACGCGACGAGCGCCTGCCCGTCCGCGCGCGCCGCCTCGAGCGACCTCGACTCGCCCTCGGCATCTGTGAGGGTGAATTCGGGAGCGCGGGTGCCTGACGCAAGGATCGCCATCGTGTGCCCCTCACAGCCTGTGGCCCGTCCCGCGGGCCTTTCGACCTTGACGTCTCCGACGGACGGAGCGTAGCGTCCGCGGGGATGACGGGCGTGGTCCGCGAGGTCGAACGGGCCCAGACCGTCACGGAACGGAGGAGGATGGATGCGAACGAAGCTCGTATCGCTGGACGACGCCGCCTCGATCGTACGAGACGGCCAGAAGGTGATCATGAGCGCAGGGTTCGAGCACAGCCCGATGGCGATGCTGCGCACCCTGGCCCGCAAGGGCGTGAAAGACCTGCACACGATTGGACTCGTGGGCGGGTCGATCAACCTCGACTTCATGGTCGGGACGGGACAGACGAAGACGCTGGAGTGCTGCAGCATCGGCTTCGCGCCGTTTGCACGGGAGGCGCCGAACTTCGACCGGTACCTCAAGGCAGGGCGCATCTTCGCGATGGACAACACCTGAGGCGTCCACTACTCAATGGTCCAGGCTGGATCAATGGGCGTCCCGTACATTCCAGTTCGCGGTCTTGCCGGCACCGACGTGTTCGAGCGGCGAGACGACATGATGCTCGCACCAAATCCCTTCGACCCCAACGAGATCACCGTGGTCGCGCTGGCGCAGAACCCGGACGTGGCCATCCTCCACGGCCTGAAGGCCGACCGCGAGGGTAACGCCATCCTGCGGCGCTTCGGCGAGGACGTGATGGTGGCGCAGGCCTCGCGCCGCACGATCGTCACCGTCGAGGAGATCGTGGACAGGGTGACTCCCGAGGACACCTCGGGGCAGTTCATCTCCTCGATCAACGTGACGGCCGTCGTCCACGCGCCCATGGGTGCGTATCCGACGGCCGTGCCGGGACGGTACCAGCGAGACGACGCGCACATTCGTCGATACGTCGATGCGTCCGTGAGTGATGAGGCGTTCCAGGCGTACCTTGATGAGCACGTGCTGAGCGTCACGGAGGACGAGATCCGCACGCGCTTCGCGATGCTATCCGCCAAGTAGCGGCGACGTCGGTCGCGAACCACGCACGCAGGACAGGGACGGGCCTGCGGGTCTGTCCCCACCTGTCACGAGTCGTGACTCTGGAGGACATCATGCCGGCTGGCGCGGTCGACCTACGATGCAACACCGAGGAGCTGCTCGCAGTGCTCGTTCCGCGAGGTGCACGACTGGGAGATCTCGGCCTGCGGAGCCGTCTCCATGATTCTGGCGGCGGCGCTACCCCTGGCGGAGGCGACGCACGCGCCACACACCGCGCGGAGATCATCATCCTGGGCTCGGACGAACTGAGTCATAACCTGGGGAAGGACATCCATTTCCTGACCCAGCGAGGCCAGCTCGAGCTCTTCGTCTCACAGCGCGATCCAGTTCGACGCCGAAGGCAATTTCAACCTGCACGTCATCGGCGATCCGAACGCTCCGGACCGCCGGCCTGCCGGGCGGATACGGCTCCGGCCTGATGTCCTACATGGCGAAGCGGATCCTCTTCTTCCGCACCGAGCACGACCTCCGCACGTTCGTGCCGCACGTCGACTTCGTCTCGGGCGCGGGCGTGACGGACGAGCGCATCCAGCGCTCGAACGAGCCGTTCAAGGTCTTCACGCCGATCGCCGTGCTCCGATTCGACCGCGACACGAGCCGGTACACGCTCGAGAGCGTCCACCCGGGGTTCACCGCCGCGGAGGTGCAGGCGCGGACGGGCTTTCCCCTCGTCATGTCCGACCCGGTGCCGGTGACCCCCGCGCCTACCGACGAGGAGCTCGCGGCGCTGCGTGGCGAGGTGCGCACGCGGATGATCGAGACGGGGACGTACCCGGACTGGGCACGCAACGTCCTGCGGGCCCCGTGAACGGTCTGTAGCCGCATCCACGTTGTCCTTGCCCCGCCACCGGGCCTCGGGTCGCGGTCGAATCGGACTCGAGTCGGCTCCAGATGTCCGTGCCATGGGAGGCGCGGCGGGGTGCGTGCGGGCCTCGGAGCTGCGCGCGCGGTCCTCGAAAGATCTGACCTTCGGCAGCGTCGGTGAACCCGCTCCGACCGTAGTGAAGTAGGCAACTGCTCGAGGAGAGAAACGTGGGGTGCAGCGTGGCGGTGCGCGTGGTGGTGCGAGAGACGGGTGAGACGGTCGTCGGCAAGTTCGCAGCCATCGACCGCGACGTGGTGGGACTCTTCTCGGGCATCATGGCGGGGAAGAACGGCGCGTTCCGCGGCTGCGGGCGCAAGCGCACGTTCGTCGCCTCCGAGGTGAGCGTGGACGCGGATGACCCCGCGACGGAGACGCGCACGCGCTAAGCACTCGGTGCCGTGTGCTCCTCGGCAACCCGTGTTCATCGGGAGTCGCGGGGTGCATCACGTGCCGGGGCATTGGTCGTGGTCGCGATCGGCGCGGCGGCAGGCTAGGCTGCTGCCGCAGCACAGTGAGGCGAAAGAGGGCGGGCGATGGCGTACCAGGACATCATCTACGAGAAGCAGGCACCGATTGCCTACGTCACGCTCAACCGTCCCGAGAAGCTCAACGCGCTTTCTCAGAACCTCCAGCTCGAGGTCCGCGACGCCCTTGAGGACGCGGGCTGGCACGACGATTCGATCCGCGTGATCGTGCTCAAGGCGAACGGGCGCGCATTCAGCGCGGGGTTCGACCTGTCGGGCGGCGGCGGCGACGGGCCATCGAACGCGCACACGATCCGCCGGCGGTTCATGCAGGGGAAGGGCTTCAGCGCCTCGACCTGGTGGGACGTGTTCTGGGGGAACCCGAAGCCGATCATCGCCCAGGTCCACGGGTTCTGCATCGCCGGCGGCTGCGCCACGGCGAGCTTCTGCGACCTCCGCATCGCATCGGAGGACACGAAGTTCGGCGCGCCCGAGATCCGCACCGGAGGGCCGTACATCCCCGCGGTCTGGCCGTGGCTGATCGGTGCGACGAAGGCCCGCGAGCTCCTCTACACGGGCAACCTCATCGATGCGGCGGAGGCGCTCCGGCTCGGCCTCGTGAACCGCGTGGTGCCGCGCGACGAGCTCGACGAGGCCGCGCGGATGATGGCGCTCACGATCGCCAAGCTGCCCGCGGCGACGGTTGAGTACAACAAGAAGCTGATCAACATGTCGTACGAGCTGATGGGCCTCCGGCAGGTGATCGAGCGCTCACTCGAGCTCGAGGCGAACGCCATGGCAAGCCCTGAGTCTTCACCGGAGATCGCGGAGTACAACCGGATCCGCGCCGCCGACGGGCTCAACGCGGCCCTGACGTGGAACGCGGCGCGGTTCGCCGAGGAGGACGCCTGGTTCCGAGGCTCGCGCGGGCGGACGTAGCGACCGACACCAGTCGCAATCGCGCGACGGTCGGCCTCGGCGCGGAAGGCCCGCGTCATCCCTGTTACCGCGGCCGCCGGTGTGGCGCGGGACGCCCTCGAGATCCGCGAGCGCGACGCAGGCCCCGACCCGGCCGGAGCCTGCGCCCGATTACGTCACGCCTCGGTCTGCCATACCCATCGAGGCGAGACGCCGTAGCCGACGTATGACCACGCGCCGGTGGCCAGGTCGAGACCGGCGAAGTTCCCGCGCACTGCGTAGCTGTCGGGCGGGACGCGGAGCTGCAGGAGTGGCGGGCCCTCCTGGATGTAGCGCAGCTGGAACGGCCGGATGATCTCCTTGCGTTCCTGCATGGTCTGCGCGGCGAACATCTTGTTGATGGCCTCGTCGGCCCAGGGCTGGCTGAAGCTCTGGTAGTTGCGGCTGCCGTTCGAGAGGTAGTACGTGCGCGCATCGAGCGCCGCATCGGGCACCATCGTGTGGTTGTACGTGCGCGCCTCGAACTCCTTGCTGTTGAGCAAGTTCGTGAACGACCCAAAGTCCGAGATCTGCGTGAGCTGCATATCCATCTTCGGCCAGATCTTGGACCACTGGTCCTTCTGCCGGGTTGCCGTGTCGCCGGCCGTCACGGAGTTGTGGATGTTCTTCCATGACAACCCGGCGCCGTCCTTGAAGCCTGCGGCCTCCATCAGCTTCACGGCGTTCGCGATATCGGCCTGCTTCGTCGCCGGGTTGTAACCCGGCATCTTTGCGATCTCATCGGAGGTCAACGCCTCCGGGAACAACGCGTGCAGCGGACCGCTGTAGATCCATCCCTTGCCGAGCGGATCAGCGATCGCCTTGTAGTCGAGTGAAAGCTGCAGTGCCTGCCGCACGCGGTCGTCCTTGAACGCCGGGTGCTTCATGTTCATCGCGAAGTGGTCCCACGTCGGACCCGGCTGGAGGAACCACTGCGCGTCCTTCACGGTGGCGCGGAGCTGCACCTCTTCCTGGGGCTGGATGCCCGACATGAGGCTCGCCTGCCCGGTGGAGAACGCCGCCAGAATCGAGGCGCGGTCGGCGATGACCAGCTTCTCGTACGTCTCGATCCCCGGGCGACCGCCCTCGTCCCACGCCCGGTAGTAATCCTTGTTGGCTTTGAAGACCTGGCGCGTACCCTCGACGAACTCGGTCTCGATCCAGGCGCCCGTTCCCACGAACTTCAGCGGGTCCTTGTAGCCGATGTCGTCCTGCTCCACCGGGATCATCTGAGCGCGCGGGTCGGCGAACGCCGACATCACCGAGCCGTTCGGCTTGCTGAAGGTGAGCTTGATCGTGGTGTCGTCGACGGCTTCGGCCTTCTCGAGGCCCTCGAACTGCGCGGCGCGCCCGTACTTCTTCGCGGCGTTCGCGTCG
This sequence comes from Dehalococcoidia bacterium, assembly GCA_046328255.1. Classification (GTDB taxonomy): domain Bacteria; phylum Chloroflexota; class Dehalococcoidia; order UBA2979; family UBA2979; genus RBC038. The sequence goes on from JAXLWY010000007.1 coordinate 85,931, forward strand.
AGCTTGCCGGCCTTCCGCATGATGCTGTAAGCGACGTCCTTCGCCGTGAACACGCGTCCGTTGACCGGCGGCTTGTTGTGCGTCTTGATCCCGGGCCGGAGCTTGAACACGATCTGGAGTCCCTGCGGGTCGACGAGCTCGTACGACTGCAGCAGGTCCGGTGTCAGCTCCATCGTCCAGCCGTTGGCGAACACCAGGCGGTCGTTCACGTACTCGTGATCCGACCCGGCGATCGACACATCGGGGTCCTGCTCGCGAGCGGTGTCGGCGTAGGCCCGCCTGAAGGTGCCGCCGGGAACGAGCTTCTTCTCGTTGATCGGGGCCTGTCCCTTGCTCGAGTCCAGGCCGGGCGCTCGCTTCACCTTCGCGGGGGCGCCGTTACCGGCTGCCGCCCCGCCTCCGGTGGCCCCGGTCGTCGCTTTCGAGGCGGCCGATCCGCCCGAGTCCGCTCCACCGCCGCCGCACCCGACGAGGACGGCGCCGGCCAGTCCGGCGAGTCCGATCCCGGTACCGCGCAGCATTCCGCGCCTCGACACTGCTCGTCGTGACCAGTACCCATCCAGCATGGCGGGGCTCCCTCCGGTGTCGGCGCACGCTGTCATGTCAAACGGCGCGCACGGCCGAGTTCGCGATGTTATACAACGGGCGTCGGGCGGCGGCAACTCGAGCGTATTTCTTGTCACGCAACGACGCCGGCGCTACCATCGCGCCTCTGCCAGTACGTTCGCGATACGAAACGAGACTGACGTGGGCGAATATGTGGCACGCCGAATCGTCGGACTCATCCCCTCCGTACTCCTGCTGCTCTTCCTTGTCGTGATCATGATTCAGTTGATTCCCGGAAACGTGATCGACCTGATGCTGCAGGAGAAGGCGGCCAACGACACCGCGAGCCGCGCCGTCCTCGAGCGCGAGCTCGGCCTCGACCAGCCTCTTCCGATGCAGTACGTCCGGTACGTCGGGAACGTGCTCCGAGGCGACCTGGGGCACTCGCTCTGGACGAAGCAGTCAGTGGGGACGCTCATCGCAGGCCGGGCGATGGCGACCGCCGAGGTCGGAGTGCTCTCGATCCTCATCGGCTCGCTCGCGGGGATCACGATCGGTGCGGTCTCTGCCGTGAAGCAGGACAGCAGCCTGGACTACGCGCTGCGCAGCATCGCGATCCTCGGAATCAGCGTGCCCAACTTCGCGATTGCGACGGCGCTCGTGATCTTCCCGGCGCTGTGGTGGGGGATCTCGCCGAGCCTGCGCTACGTGAGCTTCTTCGAGGACCCCGTGGCTCACCTCGAGATCGTGATCCTGCCGTCCGTGGTCCTCGCGCTCGGCCTCGCGGCCACGCTCATGCGGCTGACCCGCACCACGATGCTCGACGTGCTGCGCCAGGACTACATCCGGACGGCCCAGGCGAAGGGGGTCTCCGACCTGCGCGTCATGCTCCGCCATGCGCTCAAGAACGCCATGATCCCGGTGGTCACGCTGCTGGGTCTGCAGGTCGCGTTCCTTCTCGGCGGGTCCGTGATCATCGAGAGCGTGTTCGCCATCCCCGGTGTGGGGCGCCTGCTGGTGAGTGCGATCAGCAATCGGGACTACCCGGTGGTGCAGGGCGTGGTGGTGGTCATCGGACTCTTCGTCATGATCGTCAACCTGCTCATCGACGTATCGTACGCATGGCTCGATCCGCGGATCCGCTTCAGCTAGTCGCGTTCCGGCTCGGAGGGCGAACGAACCAGTTCGGCGGGAGGTCCAGGGTGGCAGCCAACAACGCGACGGTCGGTGCTCCCCCGCTTGCCCTGCCGGCGGCACGCACGCGCGCCATCGGTGCAACGCTCGCCTTCTCGCGGCGCAAGCCCCTGGGGGCGTTCGGCGGTGCGGTGATTGTGCTCCTGGTGATCATGGCCGTGTTTGCGCCGTGGATCGCCCCGTACGGCGCCACCTCGCAGGAGCAGGCGGTCGCCCTCAACGCGCCATCCCTCCAGCATCTCGCGGGGACCGATCAGTTCGGGCGTGACGTCTTCAGCCGCGTCGTCTACGGAGCGCGCACCTCGCTGTACATCGGCGTGGCCGTCACGCTCGCCGCCACCGTGCCGGCCGTCGTCCTCGGCATCGTCAGCGCGTATTTCGGCGGATGGGTCGACTACCTGCTCGGCCGGCTGGTCGACACGATCCAGGCCATCCCCTACCTGATCCTCCTGGTGGCGATCATGGTGATTCTCGGCCCGAGCATGATCAACGTCGTCTTCGCGCTCTCGTTCCGTCGCGCCATCACCGAGAGTCGCGTGATGCGAGGGGCGACGCTCGGCATCCTGCACATGACGTACGTCGATGCGGCGCGAGCGATCGGCGCCACCGACTCGCGCATCATGGTGCGCCACCTGCTGCCGAACATCATGCCGACCGTGATCGTGCTCTCCTCAATCGGATTCGGCGGAGTCATCATCTCCGAGGCGTCCCTGAGCTTCCTCGGCTACGGGGTGCCGCCTCCCACGCCGTCGTGGGGCGGCATGCTCGCTGCCGATGGCCGCGCGTTCATGTACGCCGCGCCGTGGATGCTCGTGGCGCCCACGATCGCCCTCGGCGTGGTGGTCTTCGGTGTGAACATGTTCGGCGACGCGCTCCGCGACGTGCTCGACCCGCGACTCCGAGGGTCGCAGTAGCCTGCGCTGCCGGATGCGGATGACCTTGAGGGAAGCAGCAGTGGCAGCCGGGCTCGCAGGCATCGGCGCCGTCGACCGCTCGATGGGACCGGCGGGCTGGTTCGGCCTCGACGGGAAGAACGTCGTCGCCATGGAGCGCGGTTAGTGCCCCTCTACGAGTACTACTGCAGCAACTGTCACGGGGTCTTCGAGCTCCTGCGTCCCGCCGGCCGCGCCTCCGAGGCCCAGCCGTGCCCCGATTGCGACGCGGAGTGCCCTCGGCTCATGCCGACATCGGTCAACGCCTTCATCCTGCGGGACGGCATCCCTCGGCGTCTCCCCGACCGCGGCCGGTTCTGGCATCACGGCAAGGAGGTGTCCGCTCCGATCAGCCGCACCGTGGTGATGGGCGAGCACCCCGAGCTCGTGTACGACCGCCTGGGGCCCGAGCAGCCCGCCACGGTCGAGGAGCAGGAGGCCTTCGCCGAGCGTCAACGTCGGCAGGCCGAGGCGACCGCCGAGATGCTTGCTCGCGGCGAGATCCCGCCGTCGAACATCGATGAGCGCCGTCAGACCGAGGAGTTCGTGCAGCGGGCTCGCCGGACGGCCGGCGCCGCTCGGCTGAAGCGCCGCCGGGCACCAAACGCCGACATCACGCCTCGTACGCGGAGTGGCAGTGAGGGTCCGTCCTCGGACGCGTGAGGGACGGCGAGCGCCCGCCGGCGCAGTCCACGTCGAGACTGGGGCGGCATGTCGATGGATGTGCCGGCGTCCGGTCCCGACGCAGGACCTGAGGCCCGAGGCGCCTGCCGTCGGATGCTCGCCTCCGTGCCCCTGGCGCGGGGAACCTCGGTGGTCATCACGAGCCGAATCGAGAGTCAGCGCACGAGTGCCGTCGCTGCAGCGGAAGGCGGCGGACATGCTCGTCGCCGCGCTGGCGAGGCGCTGGGACAGCGGCCTGCGCCGTCACTGCTTACGCATCAGAGAGGCTCCCCGCGAGGGGGCCTCCCGGCTTCAAAAGTGGTGCCGAGGCCCAGAATCGAACTGGGGACACCGCGATTTTCAGTCGCGTGCTCTACCGACTGAGCTACCTCGGCACGGGTTGGGAGCGGGGCCGATCCCATCGAGGCTCCCGCCCGTGGACAACCGCCCTCGACGAGCGCCGACGCGCGGCCCTCGATGTTCGCTAGAGGGAGGGGCGCCGTCGCCGGCCGGGGCCTCGGTGGAGGCGGAGGCTTCCTCGGTGCGCTCCACCTCGATGGTGCACTCGGACAGCACAGCCGCCAGGGCACCCACCGCCGCGAGGACGGGCGCGAGCACCGCGCCGACGAGGCCGGCCGTGAGCGGGAAGACGGCGACTACGGAATCGCCCTGCTTCACGGTGACCCTGCGAACGTTGCCCTCGTGAATGAGCTGCTTGAAGCGCTCGAGGAGCTGACCAGCGCGCAGCTCGAAGCGCTCGGACGTCTTTGCACCGTCACTCGTCATCACAACCTCCTGATGCATGGAGCACGTGGCCCTACCAGTTCTACCAGTGTGCCACGCGCGCGCGGCGGCGCGGGTCAGAAGGCCAGGCGGCTGCCGGGACGTTCGCCCACCCACTCGAAGATGGCGACGCGTGCGTTGCGGTAGCGCAGCCGGAAGCCATCCGAGTGCAGGAGTGAGTCGAAGGAGGAGGTGCAGCAATCGGGGACCGGGGTGCGGGGGTTCTCCTCGGCATAGGCCGACGGGCCGCCGATCGGCACGTACACGAAGTCGAAGGGGCGGTCGTTGCGCTGTGCCCAGCCGAGCATGCAAACGGAGTCGAACCAGCCGCACCAGGCGGCGTCGAGCTGGCGCTGGATCACGGTCTCGAACTTCTGGTCGCGGAGCCACTCGTGGCCCTGCACAGTGGTGACGCTCTGGCGTTCCGTCAGGGCGGGAAACCATTCGCCCTGCATGTCGGACCACCAGCCGCTGGCGGGGCTCAGGACGAAGAAGCGGCTGTCGGCGGGAGTGGCGGCGCGGACCCACGCCATCGCCTCGCGGTCCGCGGGCGAGAGGATCAGCAGCGGCTCACGTCGGGCGACGGGTGCGGCGATGCCGGCGGCGAGCCAGAGGATGGCGACAGCGACGGCGGCGCTGAGAGGTGGGAGGGCCTCGCGAACCTCACGAATCCATTGGACGACGCGCGGAGCGCCGACGTCGTCCTCCTCGGGGTCGGCCGGTGCGATCACGTGATCGGTGACGCCGCGGGCGAGGTCGAAGAAGCCGATCGAGGCGAGGCATGCAAGGGGCAGCATCGCGTAGGTAGAGCCGGCCCGCGGGTCCATCACGAAGATCAGGAAGAGCCACGAGGGCAGCAACAGGTGGCGCCTTCGGATGGCGGAGAACGCGCCGGCCAGTCCGAAGACCGCGAGGATGTCGAAGCCGGGGGTGTCCGAGAAGGCGAACCTCGAGAGGATGGCCACGCCGGAGGAAAACTTCTCACCGCTGTTGAGGGCGGCGAGGAACGGGTCGAGGCCGTGGCGTAGGAGGATCGTGCCCCACCAGGGCGCGGTGAGGATGGCGCCAAGCACGCCGAGGAGGACCGTGTCGAGGAGGCCGCTGAGCCCTCGGCGGCCGTTCCCCCAGAACGCGATGCTCGAGTAGATGACGAGCCAGCCGCCCTCCATGTGGCTGAGAACAGCCCCTGCGGAGAAGAGCGCCGACAGCGCCAGTGGCCGGAAGCCGCCTCTGTCGTAGAGATCGTAGAGCTGGGTCAGAGCGAGGATGGCGAAGAAGAAGCCGACGCTGCGCGTCAGGCCGCCGCCCATCACCATCCAGATGTACGACCTGGGCAGGACGGCGAAGGCGGCCACCGCGAAGACGCCGAGCCACACCTCGCCGGTGAGGCGGCGCGCGAGGGGGTAGAACGCGAGCGTGGTGGCAGTGGCGACGACGGGGGGCATCAGGCGCACGACCTCGAGGCTGTCGATGCGCAGCACGGTGGCGACCAGCGCGGCGATGTACATCGCGAGCGGGGGATAGGCGAACGGGATATCGAGGTGGTTGTAGCTGGTGGTGACCGGGAGCACGAAGTGATTCGCGCGGAGGTTCTCGATCATCACGTAGAAGAGACCGCCGTCGTTCGCGGGAAAGTTATCCCCGCCGAGGGGTGCGAATCGGATCGACGCGTGGCCACGAGGACACGCCGAGCGCCGTCCAGACGACCGGACGGGTGCTCCAGATCCGGCGAGTGAGGAGCAGGTCGGGGAGGCGATCATACGGAAGCGGTCTCGGCAACCGCTGGAGTGGACACGGTGCGGGCAGGCCACATGAATCGAGCGTATCAGCGTGAGCGCTACGTTCGATGCGGTGCGTTCGATAACGGCGTCCGGCGGCGTCCGGCGGCGATGGGTTGTTATCCCGCGCGGTTACGCCTGCAATTCGGACGCGACACGCCTCGGTGGGCCGGTGGGTCGGGTCGTCCGGCGGAGCGCGGCCACGGTCGAGGCGTCGAGGGCAGTAGCTCGGCGAGGAGCCGCGCGGCCTGCTCGATATCGCTGCGCGCCACCACACCCAGTGGCTGTGGAGGTAGCGCACGGGCACGGTGAGGTTCACCACGGGCGCGCCCGCAAACGCGCGCTGGATCGCGGAGCCGTCCCGCCAACATCCGCTCAGGACGTTGTACTGGAGCGGATCCCTCGCTCCTCGGCGACCGCGGCGACGAAGTCGCGCAGGCGCAGGTTGGGCAGCATCGAAGAGTCGTGGAGGAAGAGGCCGGGGCCGCCGCCCAGGCGCTCCTGCGCCTCGTCCTCGGGTGATGCCGGGAAGTCCGCGGCGACGCCGGACTCGACGTTGATGGCGATGTCGGGCTGACCGCGTTCACCGAGGTCTGGGCGCCGCGGAGGCCGACCTCCTCCTGGACGGTGGCCACGGCCACCACCTCGTTGGGGTGGGTGGCGGCCTCGGCCAGCTCGCGCATCGCGAGGATGATCACGGCGAGGCCGACGCGGTCGTCCTGTGCGCGGGGCGAGCAGGCGCCGCCGCCCGCGAGGGCCTCGAACTTCGAATCGGGCACGACGGGGTCACCGGGCCGATCCCGAGGCGGTCCGTCGCATCAGCCTTGTTGGTCGCGCCGACATCGATGAAGAGGTCCTGCTTCTTGAAGACCCTGGCCACGCGCCTCGGCGGTCATGACGTGGACCGTCTTGATGCCGGTGACGCCGGGGACCGAGCCCCGCCGCGTGGGCACCTGCCAGCGCTGGTTCACGATCGCCCGGCCGAGCCAGCCGCCGAGGGTCTCGAACTTGAGGTAGCCGTCGTCGGTGATCCGCCGGATGAGGAGGCCGAGCTCGTCCATGCGGGCGGCGACCATGACGCGCGGGCGATCGGAGCTGCCGGGGTACCTCGCGATGAGCGAGCCGAGGCCGTCGGTCTCGAGGCTGGCGGCGGCGGCGAGCTCACGACGCATGATCGAGCGCACGGGCCCCTCGAAGCCGGTGGGGCCGGGGGCCTCGGTGAGTTCGGCGAGCAACGCCTCGAGTTCGTCAGGCACGATGCACCTCCCCGGGGCGGCGAGTGCGCGCGCCCGTGGGGATGCTGCAGCGCGCCGGGCGATGCTGCAAGCCTGTGTCGCTTCCACCACGAGCGCTCCACCACAGGCGCAATCGCCGATTGCCCGAAGGTCCCATGACTCGGGTACCCGCGGCCCTCGGCGCGGGAGGTCCCATAACGGACGGTGGATGCAGTTCTCCGTGGGGAGTAACCCGGTCGTACTCGCTGGCGCGTTCGTACGATAGGAGGAGGCACATGGTGCTCACGGCAACCGCTCGGGAAGCGAGGGACGCCCGCGTGGCCACTGACCAGATTCGAGTGTTGCTTGTGGACGACCATGAGCTGGTCCGGCGCGGGCTGCAGTCGATCCTCGATCGCAACCCGGAGATCGCCGTGGTGGGCGAGGCCAACTCGATGCAGACGGGGATTGCCGAGGCGGCCCGGCTGCGCCCGGATGTCGTGGTGATGGACCTTCGTCTCCCGGACGGCTCGGGCGTGGAGGCGTGCCGCCAGATCCGGGCGGAGAACCCGGACGCGCACGTGCTGATCCTGACGTCGCACGCGGACGAGGATGCGCTGTTTGCGGCGGTGCTTGCGGGCGCCGCCGGTTACGTCCTCAAGGACCTCGACCCGCAGGGAATCCAGCACGGGATTCTGACGGTGGGGCGAGGCGGATCGCTTCTGGACCCGCAGATGGCGACGCGTGTCCTCGAGCGGATGCGTCGCGGTTCCTCGCAGCATCCGGCGGACGACGCGTTCGCCGTGCTGTCGCCGCAGGAGGACCGCATCCTCGAGATGATCGGTGATGGGATGACCAACCGGCAGATCGCCGATCGGCTGTCGCTGAGCGAGAAGACGGTGAAGAACTACGTCTCCGAGCTGTACGCGAAGCTCAATGTGGAGCGGCGGACGCAGGCGGCGTCGCTGGCGACCGAGCGCAAGATGCGCAAGCGCCAGTAGGCGGGAACTGGACGTGTCGACGATTCCCGGAGACGGCTGGTCCGATCTACCCTCTGGTAGACCGAAGCGACCGGCGACCGGGGGTCACGTGCCTATCGCCCTCTCGGATGAGGCGTTCCATCTCATCGTGGATGCGGCGCCCGACGCGATCCTGCTCGTGGATCACCTGGGCACGATCGTGTACGTCAACGCGCGCACGGAGGAGCTGTTCGGGTACTCGCCCGCGGAGCTGATCGGCGAGCGCGTGGAGGTGCTGGTTCCGGAGCCTGAGCGCGAGGTGCACAACCTCCATCGCGAGGTGTACTCGGAGACGCCTCGCCCCCGGGCGATGGCGGTCGGGCTGCGGCTCTCGGGTCGGCGTCGAGACGGGACGCTGGTTCCCGTCGAGATCTCGCTCAGCCCCTATCGCGGCGGCGAGCTGCAACTCGTGGTGGCGATCGTGCGGGATGTGACCGACCTGCGGCGGCAGGAAGAAGTGGTGCGCCGCTCGGAGGCGCGCCTGCGCCTGGTGACCGAGAACGCGGCGGACATGATCTTCCGCTATCGCTCGGAGCCGGTGCCGGCGTTCGAGTACGTGAGCGCGGCGGCGGCCAGCATCACCGGCTACACGCCCGAGGATTTCTATGCGCACCCGGAGCTCTGCACGAGCATCGTCACGAGCGACGACCGCCCCTCGCTGCTCGACGCGTTCCATGCCCCGGCGCCCACGACCGTCCTGGTGCGGGCGATCCGGCGCGACGGCGTGACACGCTGGTTCGAGTACCGCGTACGCGGCGGAGTCGATCCGCGCGGCGGCACGGTCACCGAGGGCGTGCTCCGCGACGTGACCGACCGGCGGCTCGAGGAGGAGGAGCGTCAGCGCCTGCTCGCGGAAATCGAGACGCAGCTGGAGCGTGAGCGGATCGCGGGCGACCTGCACGACGACATCATCCAGTCGGTGTACTCGCTGGGGCTGGCGTTGCACAGGGACTGGCAGGCAAATGCTGAAAAATTAAGCGCTCGGACGGGCGATCGAGGGGCTGAACTCCGTGATCGATGCGGTCGTACATGTACGAGCTGAGCGGTCAGTACGCGGCGACGATGGCGCGCGAGGCGCTCCGCCTGCGACTGGAGGCTGAGCCCGAGATCTCCGAGTGGGACGTCTCCATCCCGGACGACCTCGTGCTGGACGAGTCGACCGGGCAGCACCGTCTACCTGCTCGTGAAGGAGCTCGTCTCGAACATCGCGCGCCATGCGCACGCGCCACGCTGATCGGCCGTCGCGAGGCGGGTCAGCTGGTGCTGGAGGTGAGCGACGACGGCGTCGGCTACGACCCGGCGAAGGTCTCGGACAGCTCGTACGGGCTGCGCTCGATCGACCATCGCGTGTCGATGCTGCGCGCGTCGCTGGAGACGGATACCGCGCCGGGCCTCGGCACGCGCGTGGTGTGACGATTCCGGCGGACGGCGCGCTGCTGGTACCTCCCGCGAACGCCACAAGCGCGTAAGCTCCCCCCGCCGCCAGTCCGGAGCGGATGTCCGGACGCGGAGGGATGTCGCCGTGCACAGCTTTCTCTCGCGCGGGATCGCCCTGGTGACCGTGCTCGCGATTGCCGCGGTGCTGCTGCAGCCCCTCGGGACATGGGATCGCTGGATCGGTCCAGTGCCCGCCGGAGTCAGCCGGCGCGCGGCCGCGGACAGCCGGACGAGGCCCGGCCTCGTGGGCGCGGACCCCGATGTGGGGATGAGACGCCTCGCGACCCAGCCCCTGCGCGGCGTATCGGTGCTCACGCTGGCGCTCCACGGGCTGCGTTCGCTGACCACCGGTCACTACGAGGGATGGGCCATCTTTCCGGATGGAGCATCTCGACGGGCGTTCGGCATCGACGGGTCAGGGGGCTCGTGTTGCACTGGCGTTCCGCTCACGCGCGACATCGTGGACGCGCAACGGATCGAGATCGAGCCGGACGGGGATCGCGATCCGCGGCCGGGCGGCGTCACCATTCTCGTAGGGCCGCTCGTGAACGGGCGCGCCGAGCTCGCGCCGCCGTTCGTCCTGGCACCGCTCGCGGAGCGGCTTCACGCGCTGATGACCCCGACGGACTCGGATCCCACGAACGAGGCGGCCGGGGTCTGGTTGACCGCGCCACGCGCGGCCGGCGCTCGCGCTCCCCGGTACTCGGGGGTGGGTGTTCGAGGGGGTGGACGCAGGGACTGACGTTCTCGACGGGCCGGTTCGCGCAGGCGGTGGGCCCGGACCTCGCGGCGCCGTTCTCGGGCGCGCGGCCGGGCCTCAGTGCCCCGGGGGAGGACTACCTGGTGGCACGCCTGCCGGGGTCGGTGCGACAGCCTGTGAACCTGCGCGACGGCGCCTCGACGGTCGCGATCTCGATCGAGCCGGACCAGGTGGGGTTCGACCCGACGGGGCCCGCGCCCTCGGGGTTCATCGTGCTGCAGCAGTTGATCCCGGCGGGCGCGCCGACGGGTAACCTGCTGCCGCTCGACGTGAACAGGCAGGTTGCCCTCCGGGTGTGGCAACTGTCGGCTGACGGGAACACGAGGCACCTCGCGCTACGCTGTCGACCATGACCGCTCCCTCGGGCCCGACCTCGGGCATCAGCGTGTACCTCGTCGATGGGACCTACGAGTTGTTTCGGCATTTCTTCGCGGTGCCGCGACACGCGGACCTCGATGGGCGAGAACGCGGCGCGGTCGCCGGGGTGCTGGGGTCCATGCTGCGGATGCTCGAGGGCGGCGCGACGCACCTCGGCGTGGCGACGGACCACGTGATCGAGTCGTTCCTGCAACGAACTCTGGGCCGGGTACAAGACCGGCGCGGGAATCGACCCCGACCTCTGGGAGCAGTTCGGACCACTCGAGGAGGCGCTCGTCGGCCTCGGGGTGATGACCTGGCCGATGGTCGACTTCGAGGCGGACGACGCGCTCGCGGCCGCGGCGGAGCGCGCGGCGCGCGACGCCTCGGTGGAGCGCGTGCTCTACATCTACACGCCCATGTGACAAGGACCTGGGCCAGTGTGTCGTGAGCAGGCGCGTGGTCCAGCTCGACCGGCGCTCGAACACGAGTACGCGACGCTGCGGGCGTGGGCACGCTTCGGCGTGCGACCCGCCTCGATCCCGGACTTCCTGGCGCTGGTCGGCGACTCGGCAGATGGGTTTCCCGGACTGCCCGGCTGGGGCGCGAAGTCGGCCTCGATGGTGCTGGCGCGCTATCCGACGCTCGAGGCGATCCCGGCGGGGGCCGAGGCGTGGGAGGTGCGGCTGCCTCGAGCGGCAGCGCTGGCCGCGACGCTGCGCGATCAGTGGGAACTCGCGTTGCTGTTCCGCGATCTGGCAACGCTGCGCACCGACATCGATGTCTTCCGGGACATCGACGATCTGCGCTGGCGCGGTCCGCGATCGGACTTCGGGGAGATGGCGGCGCGCCTCGGAGCCCCGGAGCTGGCGATGCGCGCGGACGCGCTGGCGGCGGGCCGTTGATTTCGGAGCACGCGGCCTCGGGCCTGCGTCGGGCGGCGAAGTGGTTCGACAGGCCCTTCGACTCGCTCAGGCGAGCCTCACCACGAACGGATGAGGGCGGACGCTCGCGGAGAGAATCGCCGGGCGTCGATTCGGCCTGCGTCGGACGGCCGGGTGGTTCGACGGGCTCACCACGAACGGATACAGGCGTGGGCTCACCACGAACGGGTGAGGGAGACGCGGCCGCGAACGGATCGAGGCGGCGCCGCGACCTGGGGGTTAGCGGCGGGCGACGATGAAGTCGAAGTGCGCGGTCGCACCCGTGGCCTCGCGCGTGAAGTCCTGGACCAGCAGCTTCGGGTCGAAGATGCCGTCCGCGTTGTTCCTCGCGACGTCGGGGAAGTAGAGCTGCGAGGTCAGCGTGGGGCCGTTCGGTGGGGTGATCTTCACGTGGATGTGCTCGGTGCGGCCGGGGTACTCGCCGGGAATCACGGTCTCGAGTCGGTAGGCGCCGGCGGCGTCCGTTGCCTGGTACCCGCGGAATCGATAGGTCGTGTTGTCGTAGGTGCCGGAGGCATCCGCCTGCCAGAAGTCGACGCGAGCGCCGGAGACCGGCCGGCAGTCGGTGCCGTAGACGACGCCGGTGAGCACGAGTCGAGTGCCCACCGTACCCGCCTCGATCAAGCTGGCGCGGGCCGGGGGATTCGCTTTGTAGTAGGGGCCCTCGGTCTGTGCCGGGGTGATGGCTGTCGGGCGGCACGTGCCTGCCTCGGATGCCGGCGTGGGCGCGATGGAGGCCGTTCCGGCCGCGGCCACGGCGCTCGCAGCGGGCGCGGAGGCGACGGCGGTCGCGGCACGCGACACGGGCGAGCCCTTGAGGGGGGCCGGGGTCGTCGAGCACGCCGTCGCGATGGCAAGCGCCGCGAGGACGAGCGCCCCGGGGGCAGGTCGGGCGAGCGGGGCGGTGTTCAGGTTCATGATGGGTCCGTCCGTGCGACCGCGAGCGCCGCGGTTCGTGCATTCCAGGTGGGTCAATAATCGTAAGAGACGCCCCGGCGGCAGGCTGTCCACGGGCCGCCATCGAGGTGTGCGAATTCGGCAATCGGAGGTGGTTCGGGGTTGTCACGAATCCAAGCGTGAAGATGGTGCGTACC
>JAXLWY010000008.1:0-68565 GCA_046328255.1 Dehalococcoidia bacterium
CTACCTCGCGCTCCTCACCAGCTCCTCCGGCTACCAGAACTACGTCCCCTTCGTCGTGCGCGACGATCGTCCTGCGCCCTTCCGCTTCCAGGCGAGCGTGAACACGTACCAGGCGTACAACGACTTCCCTCGAGGTGCGGGCGGGCGCAGCCTCTACACGACGCCTCCGGCCGTGAAGATCTCGTTCGACCGGCCGTACGCCGGCCGCGGCGACGGTCAGTTCCTCACCTTCGACCTCCCCCTCGTGCAGTGGCTCGAGCAGTCCGGCTACGACGTGACGTACACGACGGACGTCGACACGCACGAGAATGCCGCCGCGCTGCTGTCGCATACCGCGCTCATCACCGGCGGGCATAACGAGTACTGGACGAAGGAGATGTACGACGCGTTCGAGCAGGCGCGAGATGCGGGCGTGGACCTGCTGTTCTCCGGCGCGAACGCCGTCTACTGGCAGGTTCGCTTCGAGCCCTCCGCCGGCGGAGCGCCGAACCGGACCATCGTCTGCTACAAGAGCGCGACCAGCGATCCGGTGCAGGGTCCACTGACAACAACCCTGTGGCGCGACCCGATCGTCAATCGTGCGGAACAGCAGTTGATGGGCATCCAGTTCGGTTCACAGCAGGAGTTCCCAGCGGCGCGTGCCCCGTATGTCGTGACCAACGCTTCGAGCTGGGTGTTCGAGGGCACCCGGCTGAGCAACGGAGACACGATCCCGGGAATCGTCGGCTACGAGGTGGATCGCTACTTCCCGGAATATCCCGCGCCCCCGGCGGTGGAGCGCACGCTGCTCTCCACGTCGCCGTTCACGGACAACAAGGGCGCGGCCGAAGTCTCGAACTCCTCGATCTACCGGGCGCCCAGCGGAGCATGGGTGTTCGCCGTCGGCACCACCGAGTGGACGCGAGGGCTGGACCCGGCGGGCGGTAACGCGCAGGTCAAGCACATCATGGCGAACGTCCTCGACCGGTTCCTGAGCGAACCACCGTCACGCGGTCGCTAGTCCTGCGGACTTCCCGCCGCGCGCACTCGTCCGCAGTTCAACCGATCCGACGTCGAGCCCCGATGTCTCAGCCGACCCTGGCCGCCTCACGCGTGCGGTCTCGCGCTGCCGGAGCGTCGAGGCCGATCACCGAGTAGTAGTCGACCTGTGCCGTTTCCCACTCGATGGCGCTCATCGCGTGTTCCGCCGCTGCCTGCTGCCGGGTCGCCGCCTCGGGATCGTCGATGAGGCGCTCAATCGCCGAGGCGAGCGCGGCAGGATCGCCCGGAGGCACATAGCTGAGCGCATCCTCGGGAAAGTAGTCCTGCACAGCCGCAAGCCGCGAGCTGACCGCGGGGACGCCCATCGTCACGTAGTCGTAGATCTTCATCGGGACCATGTACTGCCCGTAGCCATCGGAAAGGACGGGCACGACGCCGACGCTGCACTCGCGGATGCGAGACATCGCCTGGTACCACGGCAGGAAACCCGTGAATTCGACGCGGTCGGCAATGCCGAGCTGGTCCGCCAGAGCGCGCAGCCGCGGCAGTTCCTCCCCGGTGCCGAGCACCAGCATGCGCAACTCGGGACGGGCGCGGTGGAGTCGTGCGAACGCCTCGAGGGCCACGTGCACGCCGTACCGCTCGACCAGCGTTGCGTGCGTGACCACCACGGGTTGGTGCGCGATCGGCTCTCGCAGGGCCTCGGGGAACGGCACCGTGTTCGGTACCACGGTGACCCTGTCCGGCGCCAGTCCGCGTGCGAGCAGCACCTCCCGGCAGGCCTGGTTGACCGCGATCACGTGATCCGACCACGCGAGCGCCAGCCACTCGAGAGCGCGCACAACGCGCACAACCGGGTGGCCATTCGACAGACCGAGGCGCACGGCGGTCAGCTCGGGCATCAGCTCGAACAGGCACAGGATGACGCGGGCGCCGCGCAGCCGGGCGACGACGGCGCTGAACACGAGGAAGTCCGGCATGTTGTCGACCTGCACCGTGTCGTAGCGGTTGCGCAGCGACCACCACCAGACCGTCGGCAGCGACGCGAAGAAGAACCCGAAGTACTCGACGAGGTAGCGGAGCCGCGAGGTGCGTCGATGGTCCATCCGCACGCGGTGGATGCGCAGCGAGGGGCGCGTCTCCGGGATCGCGGGCCCCTCGCCCGCGCAGACCAGGTCGACGTGCGCACCGCCGAGCAGCAGCGCGTCGATGTTGCGATAGAGCAGGGGGTGCGAGGGGAAGTCGTGCTCGCTGATCACCAGGACGCGCTGAGCCGCGCCTCGCGCCACACCTCGAGGCGCGCCGCGCCGGGGCAGGACCCGCCTGACCGCGGCAATCCCGATGGCGACCACGCCCACGAGGGCAAGCGCGGACCCGATTGCGCGAGCAAGCGGTCGGAGGCGCGTCATGCCGGCGACCGACGACGTGGGCACGTTCACAGTGGCGTCCTTTGCCGTTGTGTCGACGGGACGTGGTTCCCTGCAGGCCGTCGCGAGGACGCCGTGCGACGACCACGATGAAGCGCGCGCGGTTCTCAATGTGGAGTCCCGCTCCGAAGCGGGATTATCGCATCGGCGCCGATTGCGGACTCGGGCGGAGCGACGTGGTGGCGTCGCAAGATGGTGACATCTCGCGGCGTGCCGGCCTCGAGTCCCGGCGCGAGCGCCGACGCCGGCGGGATCGGGTACCGCGACGAGGAGGCTAGACCTCGCCGACCGTGGGGATGGTCTTCAACTGCGCGATGATCTCGCGAATCTGATCGTCCTCGTCGGGGTTCTTCGGGTCGACGCTGAAGCCGACCTGCGAGTTGATGCCGGCGTACTTCTCGCGCATCCTGGCGGGCATCTCGTCCCACGTCCCCACGACGCAGAACTCCTCCATCATGTCATCGGTGATCACGCCCACCATCTCGTCCCACCTGCCTTCGACGGAGAGACGATGGAGGTGGGCGGCCTCGTCGTCCCAGCCGTGAGTCGACATCACGCGCGAGTAGGACCGCGTCGAGGCGTAGAACGAGAGCTGGCGACGCGCGCGCTCCTTTGCCGCGGCGAGCTCCTCCTCGGTGCGCGCGGTCACGACGAAGCCACCACCGCGGATCTGGAGCGTCTTCGGGTCGCGGCCCGCGCGACGTGCGCCCTCGTGGACCGCGGGGATGAGCACCTCGCGGATGTACTTGAACGTGCTGAAGCCGTGGATCGCGATGCCGTCCCCCACCTCACCCGCCAGTCGCGCGTTGAAGGGGTTCACGGCCGCGAGCAGAATCGGGATGTTGGGGTTGGGGATCGGGCCCGGGTTGAAGAATGGCGAGATGAGCTTGTACTGGTAATGCTCGCTCTCGAAGTTCGGCTTCGTGCCGTTCTGCCACGAGTCCCAGACCGCGCGCATGCAGTTCACGTAGTCACGCATGCGAGGACCGGGCGCGACCCACGGCACGCTGAAGCGGCGCTCGTTGTGGCCCTTGACCTGCGTGCCCAGCCCGAGGATGAACCGCCCCTTCGAGTAGCGCGCCAGGTCCCAGGACATGTTCGCCACGATGTACGGGGCGCGCGGGAACGCAATCGCGAGGTTGGAGAAGTGCAGGCGCTCCGTGTGCTCCGCCGTGAGCACAAGCGGCAGGAACGGGTCGTTGCCGATCTCGCCCACGCTGCCGACGTCATAGCCCAGGCTCTCGAGTCGTTGCGCTCGGGCGGGCACGTCCTCGAGCTTGCTTGTCAGTCCGGCGCCAACCGCCATCGGCATCTGCGTGGGCCTCTCCTCGTGTTCCTCGCCGGGTACGTGGTCCGTGCCTCAGTCGAGGCCAGGCGAAACGTGTGCCGCCTGTGGGAGTCCGGCGAGGACGCTAGCTCAGGACCCGGTTCGCAGTAAACGGGGTGTCGATGCGGTCGCGCCCCTCAAGCGTGAGCAAGTCCGAAGTTACGTCGCGTCCCCACCGAGCTTCGCGAGCGCAGAGCGGAGGTCGGCGAGCGCCCCCGCGATATCGATCGGCCTCGATGGTGCTGTGGCGGCGGAGGCCGGCGCTCCGGTCGTCGTACCGCCGGTCGACGACGCGGGCACGACCTCGGGCACGCGTTCTATGTTGAGATCGAGGGGACTGACGCCACCGAGCGCACCCTTGTCCGTGTACTGCTTGCGATGCAGCTCGGTCCAACCGCCCAGCGGCTCCATGTCCAGCGTCTGGACGCCGTTGTACTGGGCCAGCCACAGCGGGCGGTCCCAGAACCCGCGGTCGTTCGCCGTATACGGCTCCCACCACCAGCGGCCGGTGTAGATCCCGCACTCGTAGCCCCTCGCGAGAACGGCGTCGCGCGCGGCGGCAATGATCCCGACCAGCGTCGCGGGCGGCAGTCCGGAGGTCGTGTCCTCGCAATCGAGCCAGACGCGGCGGATGCCACCCGCCTGGTCCACCATGTCCAGCTTGAGGTTGGTTCGCCGGACCACCCCATCGGTTCCCTGGGAGAAATAGAGGTACACGTAGGCCTCGACGGCGAGTCCCGCGGTGCGCGCTCGCTCCACCTGCCCGGGGAATGCGACGGGGAACTGCTGCGAGCCGTCCGTGCCGCAGATCACCGTGCGAACGCCCTCGGCACGCCAGCGCTCGAACGTCTGCTGCGAGAGGTTGCCCTGGTAGTTGCTGATGTCGACCGCGAGCTGGGTTGCCATCGAATATGTCTCTCAGCGCTGAGCCGTCCGTTGCGCGGCGACTATAACGATGATCGACGCAAACACCGCCACGGATGAGGCACTCGAGGTACGTCACGCCCTCGAGAGCGGTGCCGCCTCAGTCGCCCGAGGACGCGCCGAAGCGGGCCTCGATGAGCTCTGCGGCGGTCCGCGCCTCGTTCCACGGGATGGCGCCGCTCGCCCGCTCGATGGTGGACTCGTGCCCTTTGCCCGCCAGCAGCACGAGGTCGGACGGAGTGGCAATCGCGAGGGCGCGCGCGATCGCATCGCGGCGGTCCGGCACGCGCTCGAAGCGCTCGCCTTCAGCCGCTCCGGCCGCGGTCATGGCGCCCGCGATCTCCTCGAGGATGGCAGCGGGGTCCTCGGAGCGCGGATCCTCCTCGGTGAGCACGGCGTAGGCGCCGAGCCCCGCCACCGCTTTGCCGAGGCCAGTACGGCGATCCGGGGAGCGCTCACCAGCGCAGCCGAACACCACGATCACCCGTCCCTCGACGAGGGGAGTGAGCTCCGCGAGGACCTGGCGCATCGCCTCCGGGGTGTGGGCGTAATCGACGATGACGGGGAAGGGCGCGCCCTCGAGGCGCTGCATCCGGCCCGGCACTCCCGTCGCGCGCGCCACGCCCGAGGCCGCCGCCATCGGATCGAGGTCGAGCGCGGCCGCGATGGCGATCGCCGCTGTGGCGTTGAGGACGTTGAACGCGCCGGGCAGCGGCACGCTCGCGTCGATCTCCCATTCGTCGGTCACGAGGGAGAACGTGGAGCCGTCGGGCCACGCGAGCACATCGCGCGCGCGCAGGTCGACGCCGCGCGAGCGCAGGCCGTAGGTCAGCACCTCCACCGACCCGCCCTGCGCCGCCTTCGCGAACCGCTCCCAGGAGCGGTCGTCACGATTCACGATCGCGACCCGCCGCACCCGCTTCGAAGTCGGCGCGGTCAGCATCGAGAACAGGCGGAGCTTGGCCGCGCGGTACGCCTCGAACGTCCCGTGGAAATCGAGGTGATCCGAGGTGAGGTTCGTGAGCACCGCGATGTCGAACTCGCAGTCGGCGAGACGGTCGAGCGCGAGGCCGTGCGAGGTGGCTTCGACGACGGCGTGCGTGCAGCCCGCATCGACCATCTCGGCGAGCAGCGCCTGCACGACGGGTGCTTCTTGTGTCGTCAGGCGCGTGGCATTCGAGGTCAGCTCGGCGCCGGGTGTCACGCGCGTGCCGATCGTGGTGAGGAGTCCCGCGCGCACGCCGCACGCCTCCAGGGCCGCGTGCGCGAGGAATGCCGTCGTCGACTTGCCGTCGGTGCCGGTGATGCCAATCACCGTGAGGCGTCGCGCGGGATAGCCCTTGTTGGCGTCGGCCAGCGACGAGAGCGCCCGCCGGGGGTCGGGCACTTCGAGCACGGGCACGTCGAGGGCAGCGCGCAGGGCCTCGCCACGGCCGTCCTTCGCGATCAGCACCGCCGCGCCCGCCTCAGCCGCACGCGCCGCGAACGCATGCCCGTCGAATCGTTCGCCCTCGACGCAGACGAACGCGTCGCCGGGTCGCACGGCGCGGGAATCGAAGCGGATCGCGTCGACCGCGGGCAGGTCGGCGCGCTCGAATCCCGGGGGCAGGCGGGCGCCCGCTGGGAGTCCGTCGCGCCAGTCGCCTCGAGGGGTGCGTGCGCCCGCGGGGTCCGAGGGGGTGGTCATGCGCCCGAATCTACCGCACGCGTCACGGGGCGTCGCGGACGCCGCCTCGCGCGTCCGGCGACGGGCTCGGCGCTATCACGGTCAGGTGGATGTACATGGGGGCGCTGTAGTTCATACTGTGCCCTCTCGCCGGACCACGGCCCGCTCTACGCAAAGATGCAATTCGCCTCGGAGGGACTGGTATGCCGATTCAACTCACCGACGACCTCAAGACCGCGATTAACAATGCGCGCGCGGACGGGTGCCCGATGCTCGTGGCCAGCGTGGACGCCTCGGGACAGCCGAGCATGTCCATCCGCGGCAGCCTGCAGACCTACTCGGATAGCGCCCTCGCGATCTGGATCCGGAACCAGGACGGCGGCATCCTCAAGAGCGTCGCCGCCAACCCGAAGATCGCACTCTGGTACCGCAACACCTCGAACAACGTCGCGTTCCTCATCCACGGGGAGGCGCGCCGCGACGACAACGAGGCGGTGAAGCAGGCCGTCTACGACGCCGCCCCCGAGGGTGAGCGCAACATGGACGCCGACCGCAAGGGCACCGCGATGGTCATCGACATCATCCGGATCATCCAGCGCGGACAGGTGCTGATGGAGCGCTAGCACGCCGCTCCCAGCGATCCGAGGCGCGGCCGTCCATCACCGCACCTCCGCCCTCGACCGACACGAGAACAAGACACCGGAGGTCCCGTTGCCAGTTGCCCTGTCCGATGACATGAAGAACGCCATCAACAACGCGCTGACCGACAAGGCGCCGCTCATCTTCGCTGCCGTGGACGACCTCGGGCAGCCCGCGCTGTCCTTCCGAGGCAGCGCGCAGGTGCACTCCGACAACGAGGTGGGCCTGTGGGTGCGGAACCAGGACGGTGGGTTCCTCGCCAGCATCGCGGCCAACCCTCGAGTGGCGTTCCAGTACCGGAATCCCGAGACCCGCATGGCCTTCCAGGTGCACGGCGAGGCGCGGAGGATTGACGACGAGGCGCTGAAGAACGCGATCTACGACGCCGCGCCCGAGGTGGAGCGCAACGCCGACGCCGACCGCAAGGGCACGGCCGTCCTCGTGGAAGTGGTGCGCGTGATCCAGCGCGGCGCGGTGGTGATGGAGCGCTAGGAGCGAACTGCCTCGCGAGGCGCGGTCGCCCGAGGCCTCGCGAGGCACATCGAACCGGAGCCCGCCTCAGCGGGCTGAGGCGTCGCCAGCGGCGTTCGTCGCTCGCCCGACGTACGCCATCAACTCCGGCGATACCGTCCCTCGCGAGGCGGTCTCGACGCCCTGGTCCTGGTACATCCGCTCGAGAGACGCCCGGATCCCTGCGTCGCCTCCGGTGAACTGCGCGATCAGGTCGCGCCAGCGTGCGGCAAGCGCCTGCACCTCGGCGGAGGCAGGGTCGGCGTTCGAGGTGCGCGCCGCCTCCATCTCTTCGATCAGTGTCGCCCACGCGCGCTGGGCGGCCTCCAATCCGCCGGGGCCCATCGCCTCGGCGCGGCGCTCCAGCTGCTCGAGTTGCTCGGGCGTGTAGTACTGCCCCGTCATCGCAATCACCTCCAACACAGCACGGATCCCATCCAGGGGTGCGGCGCTCTCACGCAACGCCTCGGCGAGCGTCTGGAGTCGGCGGCGCAGCAGCTTCGCCGCGCGGATCTCGAGGTCCGCGCGCTCGATCTGACGCTGTACGAGCGCCGGCAGGTCGCGCGCGGAATCCTCGAGCAGCCCTCGGATCTCGCCGAGGCTGAGCCCGAGTCCCTGTAGCGAGCGCACGCAGTACACCCGTCGCACGTCGTCGGCCGAGTACTCGCGGTAGCCCGCCGCCGTTCGCTCGGCGGGCCGCACGAGTCCCAGCGCGTCGTAGTGGCGGAGCGTGCGCACGCACAGCCCGGTCGCCCTCGCGACCGCGCCGACCCGCCACCGCGCCCCACCCGGTGTATCGAGTCGCCGCATGCGATCGACCGTAAACCGTGACGCGGTGTGAGGGTCAAGGCGCTCGCACCACCGACTTCCTCCTCCCGGCCCTCTCGTCGTGGGAGAGGCCGGGGCGGGGGCCGGTCTACGGCGTCGGGATCGCGCCCATCTGCTGCATCATCCCCATCTGATCCCAGTTGCCGCGGTGCTCGACGATCTTCCCGTCGTGCACGCGCTCGACGTGCGTCTCGCTCACGGAGATCGTGTTGCCGCTGGGCGGGATGCCCATCAGCTCGCCGGTGTGCTTCGCGGTCCAGAGCGCCTCGTATGCCACGAGGTCTCCGTCGGCCACCATGTTCGAGACCGTCATCTGGAACTCGCTCAGGGCTGCCCGGAACGCTGGTAGCACCTGCTTGAGGCCCTCGACGTCTGTGGGCATCCCGGGGACGGCGATCGTGGCTGCAGGGTCGATCAGGTCGGCGAACGCCAGATCGCCGCCCTGGAAGAACGAGGTGATGCCGTCGTTGAAGCGGCGCACGATGTCCTTGTTCGCTTCTGTCATTGGACGCCCATTCCTTCCGCGGTCACACGTGAGGCGGCTCCATTGTGCGCCGCGTACATCACGATCGCCAATGAACGTCGAGTGGAAGCGAGGAGGAGGAGCGCCAGGGGGCCTGTAAGCCGAATTCTGTACCGCACCCCCCGTGCTCCTGGAGGAGTGCGGCGACGGCCATCCATCTAGGACGGCGGTTACCCGCCGCCTCCAGCGACCTACCCGGGAGCAGGGCCGGGCACCCTGCGCGCTCCCCTATTTGGCCTTGCTCCGGGTGGGGTTTTCACGGCCGCCCTGTTGCCAGGACGCCGGTGCGCTCTTACCGCACCATTTCACCCTTGCCGCCCCCGGCGTGCCGAGGGGTTGGCGGTATGTTTCTGTTGCACTTTCCGTCGGCTCGCGCCGCCCGGCCGTTAGCCGGCACCCTGCCCGGTGGAGTTCGGACTTTCCTCCCGCGGCACGCCCGAGGGCGTCCGCCGGCGGCCGTCCGGCCCCCTGACACCTCCATCCTAGCGTGGGACGCGAGTTCGGCCCTCGATGAAGCGCGCTATGGAACGGGCATCGGATGGAGATCCGAGGCCGGCAGCTCGACCACCCATCGAGGCGTGGTGGCGATGCCGAGGATGTCGTACGGCCTCGAGGCAACTTCCACCTCGATGCTGGGACCGACAGTCTCCGGCAACAGGCGCAGCGTGTGCGTGTTGCCGAACGCGAGGTCCTGGCGGACGGTTGCGACGAAGCAGTTGGCGGGGAGCACACCCTCGGGCTCGAGCCGGCGCAGCACGCAGCGCTCGGCGCGGATCGCGAGGTCGACCGGGCCTGCGCGAGCCGCCTCGCGAGGATGGAGCGCCAGCCCGTCGACGGCGACCGTGCCGTCGGCGGCGGCCAGCCCTCGCAGGATGTTGGTGACGCCGGTCAGCTCCGCGACCCGGCGCGAGGATGGCCGCTCGAAGACCTCGGCGCGAGGCGCGCACTGGAGGATCGCGCCGCTGTCGAGGACGGCGATGCGGTCGCCGAGCAGATAGGCCTCGCGCAGGTCGTGCGTGACGAACACGAGCGGGATGCCATGCTCGGCACGCAGCCGCGCCAGCTCGACGCGGAGATCGCGACGAAGGGCCTCGTCCAGCGCCGAGAACGGCTCGTCGAGGAGCAGCGCCGCGGTCGGCCTCGCGAGGGCACGCGCGAGGGCGACGCGCTGCTGCTGTCCCCCCGATAGCTGAGCCGGCCGCCTCGCCTCGAACCCCCCGAGGCCGAAGAGATCGAGCAGCGTACGGACGCGAGCGGTGCGCGCGGCGCGGTCGAGCGCACCCAGGCCGTAGGCGATGTTGTCCGCGACGCTCAGGTGCGGGAACAGCGCGAGGTGCTGCACCACGTAGCCCATCCCGCGATGCTGAGGCGGGACGTCCACGCCGCGCGCGGAGTCGAACAGCACGCGCTCGTCGATGGCGATGCATCCCTCGTCGGGACGGCGCAGTCCGGCGATCGTGGCCAGCGTCAGGCTCTTGCCCGAGCCCGAGTGCCCGAACAGCACCACCGCCTCATCCTCCGCGGCGAACCGCGCGTCGAGGGCGAACGCGCCGAGGCGCAGACGGAAGTCGGCGGTCAGCACGACGCGCCCCCGGGAGCGCGCGCACCTCGACACTCACACATCGAGGTGGACTCGCGCACCGGGTGCGGCGAGGCGCAGCCCGACGAGCAGCACGCACGAGACACCGAGCAGCACCACGGAGATCGCGATTGCGGCCCCCAGCCCGGCCGCTGACTCGAACGCGGTGATGATCGCGAGCGGCATCGTCTGCGTCCGTCCGGGGAAGTTGCCCGCGAAGATGAGCGTGGCGCCCAGCTCCGAGAGCGCGCGCGCCCAGCAGAGCACTGAGCCGCTGATCAGCGCCGGGCGCGCGAGGGGCAGCGTGATCCTGAAGAACCCGCGCAAGGGGGAGACGCCGAGGGTGGCCGAGACCGCCTCGAACGTCGGATCCACGGACTCGAAGCCCGCCTTCAGCGAGCGCGCGAGGAACGGCGCGGCCACGAACAGCTGCGCGAGGACGACGGCGGTGGTGGTGAACGCAAGCTGCACGCCCGTGGCATCGAGGAACTGGCCGATCGGCCCTCGGCGGCCGAACGCGACGAGCAGCGCGACGCCCGCGACAGTCGGCGGGAGCACCATCGGCAGGTCGATCAGCGTGTCGAGGAGGCGACGTCCGGGAAGTCACCCCTCGCGAGGAGGTAGGCGAGCGGTGTCACGAGGGCGAGCGCCAGCACCAGGGTAAGCGTGCTCGTGGCGAGCGACAGCACGAGTGCCTGCCGTACCTCGGGAGCCTGGAGCTGCGTCGTGATCGTGCCATCGGAGGCAGCGCGCCACGCCAGCAGCACGAGCGGCAGCCCCACGAACGCGAGGAAAAGCACGGCGGGCGGAAGGAGCACGGCGCGCATCGATGTCACGGGCGCGCCGCGTCGCCACGCCACGTCGAGGGCTGCGTCGACGCCCGCGGCGAAGGGACGAGCCCGACGTTCAACTGCACGCGCACGCGGCCTCGGCTGTCCCGAACCTCAAAACAGCGCTCGCCGAGGGAGAACGTGCCGGCCAGCAGGGCCGCGTTCGCCTCGAGGGCGGCGCAGCCGGCGCCACCGCGTGCCGTGAGTATCGCCTCAGCTCGCGCGCGGCGCCACCCCGGGTGGCGCGGAGCGTCGCCTCACGTTCGTGCCGAGGACGAGGCGCACATCCGTGTCGGTGACCACCACCTCGCCAAGAATGCGCCGCATGAGGTCGCGCCGCTCCTCGAACGGCAGCGCGTCCCAGCCCTCGAGGAGCTGATGCTCGGCATCCGGATCCGCTCGAGGCGCGGGCCCCGCCTCGGCGAGGGCGTCCAGCTGGGCCTCCAGTTCGAGGTCATCGAGGGCGCTCGGTCCGGCCTCGGCGATGAGGCGTGCGGTGCTCAGTTCGCCCGCCGTCCATGCGGCGATGGTTCGATCCAGCTCGCGCTGCACGCCCCGGCGGCGCACCTCGACGCGCTCGACATCGGCGGCCGGGTCGAGCGGCGGCAGTTCGAGCTCGCCCACGATGTTGGCGAGGAGTGCACGCACCTCGGATTCGAGGTCCTCCGCGCGGCGGCTGTGGTAGGCGCACCGTCCCTGGTTCGTCGCCGACTCGCACTGGTAGTAGAGCAACTCGCGCTCCGCGCCCGGCCTCCGCACGCCGATCAGCCGATTCCCGCAGTACCCGCACCTCGCGAGGCCCGAGAGCAGGTATTCCCGGCGCAGCTGCTCGGATGGGGCCGTGCGGCGGTCGCTCATCCGGCCCTGGATCGCATCGAACTCGGCGCGCGAGAGGATGGCGGGGTGCGCCGCGCTCACGATGACACCGAGGCGGCGCGCGGTCCCGAGGTAGGTCGTGTTGCGGAGGATGTCGCGCACGGCGGTGGCGCTCCACGGGCGGCCCTGTCGCGTCGTGAGCCCACGGTCGTTGAGGGTGGCGGCGATGCGCCGCACGCCGAGGTTCTCCCCGAGGTACAGGCGCACGATCTCGCGCACCACGCGCGCCTCATCGGGCTCGACCTGCAGTCGATGTTCGATCACGCGGTAGCCGTAGGGCGGCCGCCCGAGGGCGTACCCGCGCAGCGCACGTCGCTGCATCCCCTCGCGGACGCGCTCGGCGTGGCGGTCGCCCTCGTCGCGCTCTTCCCACGTGGTGCGCATGGCATCGGCGAGCGGCTCGTCACTCGCGAGGAGCACCGTGGCGCCGGTCGCGGCCGCCTGCAGCGCCCCGATCACGCGCTCACGCGCCCGGTCGCCGAGCACGCGCAGTGTCGGCAGCACGAGCGTGGTCGGTGTGCCGCCCGCCACGAGGTCGGCCGCATCATGGATCAGCGCCAGCCACTGGGGGCGGGACCGGCTGCGGCCGGACTCGCGGGGAGCGCCCGGAGGCGGCGAATACGCGCGCTCGGAATACATGGCGCTGAGCTCGATCTGGCGGCGCGCGCACGCGGCCGCGATCGCCATGCCCTGGGCGTCGAACGCCCTCGCGACCGACTCGGGACTGTCGAGGTCCGGCGGCTCGCGCCGGTATCCGAACGCGGGCATGCGACCTCCCCGCCGCGCCCTTCGACGGATGACGCGCCCTCAGTATATCGCGACATTTCCCACGCGACGGCCTGTCCTCGGGCTGTCATGCCCTCGGGGCGCAGCGCCCTCGAGGCGGCCGCGCGGAGTCCGAGTGGCGCCCGCTCCTCGATGTAGGATGGATAAGCGGGTGCTCGATGCGAACGCTCGCGAGGAGGTTTCCGTGCTGTTCAACATCGCCACGCTGCTCCGCGAGGCGCCGGGGGCGACTCGGAAGCTTGAGGTCGACGGCGAGCTCGCCGTGGTGGACTCCGAGGGCTATCGGCGCCCCGTCACCGGTGAAGTGCGTCTGTTGCGCACCTCGCGGGGCATCCTGTTTCGCGGGAAGCTGCGCGTGGAGCCAGAGTACGAGTGCTCCCGCTGCCTCCGCACGTTCACCGCGCCCGTCACGCTCGACATCGACGAGATGTTCGCCTTCGAGCGTGACCCGGTCACGCTGGCGCGCGTCGAGCTGGATCCGGACGAATTTCGCCTCCGGGACGAGCAGTACCTCGACGCCGGCGAGGCGGTACGGCAATATGAGGAGGCGGCGCGCCCAATTCGGACCCTCTGCCGGCCAGATTGCGCGGGGCTCTGCCCTCGGTGCGGACGTGACCTGAACGAGGGGCCGTGCGGATGCGCGGCGGACTCGGTAGAGCCTGCGTGGTCGGCCCTCGCAGAGTTGGCCGCGCGAATGCGCGCACCGGAGGTACGAGATGGGCGTTCCGAAGCGTAGGACCTCGCAGGCAAAGCAGGGCCTGCGTCGCAGTCACCACCACGCGGCCACCCCCACGATCGTGCGCGACGCGCGCACCGGGCAGTGGAAGCTGAGCCACGGACCCTCGAAGTCCGACCGTGACCGCAAGGGACGTCCGCTCGGCGACCCGACGGCGCCCCGCAGCTAGCCGCACTCGTTCCGCTTTCATAGACTCGCGGCGGCCGCAGGGCCGCCGTTCGTCATGTCCTCTCGAGGGCGTTTCCTCGAGGAAGCGCCGACTGTCGAGCGCACCGCGGTTCCGGATTGTCCCCGGTCACACCGTCGAAACCAGGAGCACCCATGTCTGCGCCAGCGATTCCCGAGCTGCCACCATCGACCGGCACTGCGTGGCTGTTCCCCGGACAGGGCGCCCAGCACGTCGGCATGGGCAAGGACCTCTATGAGCGGGTTCCCGCAGCGCGGGCGGTCTTCGAGGCGGCCGACGCCGCCCTCGGATTCTCGCTCTCGACGCTCTGCTTCGAGGGGCCCGAGGCGGACCTCGTGCGCACCGTGAACACACAGCCCGCACTCGTCACGCACGCGGTCGCGGCGCTGGTCGCTGCCATCGAGGCGGGGAGCATCACGTCGGCACCGCAGCTCGTCGCGGGGCACTCGCTGGGCGAGTACGCCGCACTGATCGCCTCGGGCGCCACGTCGTTCGAGGACGGCGTGCGCCTCGTCCGCGAGCGCGGCCGCCTGATGCAGGAGGCCTGCGACGCGGTGCCGGGCACGATGGCGGCAGTGCTCGGCCTCGAACCCGAAGCCCTCGCCGAGATCTGCCGCGAGCACGGCGCGGCGCTGTGCAACATCAACGCCCCGGGCAACATCACGATCGGCGGCACGCTCGCGGCCGTCGAGGCGGCGACGAAGGCGGCCAGCGAGGCGGGCGCCGCAAGAGTGGTACCGCTCAGCGTCGCGGGCGCGTTCCACACGCCCCTGATGGAGCGCGCCGCCGAGGGGATGCGCACCGTCCTCGCGAGCGCGCGCTTCACCGCTCCCCGGATGCCGGTCGTCTCGAACGTGACCGCACAGCCGCTCACCGACGCGAGCGCGTTCGCCCGCGAGCTGGTCGACCAGATCACGAGTCCCGTGCGCTGGGTCGACTCCGTGCAGACGATGGTCGATGCCGGCGTCACGAGCTTCATCGAGTTCGGCCCGGGCAAGGTCCTGACCGGGCTCGTGAAGCGGATCTCGAAGGACGCCACCGTTCGCAACGTCGCCACCACCGAGGACGCCGCGGGATGACCGAGGGCAGCGGGCCGCTCGCGGGCAAGGCCGCCATCGTCACGGGCGGCTCGCGCGGCATCGGCCGCGCGATCGCCCTCGAGCTGGGGCGGCTCGGCGCGGACGTGCTGCTGACGTACCGCAGCAACGCCGCTCTTGCGAGCGCGGTCGTCGACG
This sequence comes from Dehalococcoidia bacterium, assembly GCA_046328255.1. GTDB lineage: Bacteria > Chloroflexota > Dehalococcoidia > UBA2979 > UBA2979 > RBC038. The sequence continues at coordinate 15,055 of JAXLWY010000008.1, forward strand.
AGGTGCGCGCCCGCGGCGTCGCCGCCGAGGCCACCGCGGTGGATGTGCGCAACGCCGCCGACCTCGAACGGATGGTCGAGGAGGCACGCGCCCGCTTCGGCGACGTGCAGATCCTCGTGAACAACGCCGGGATGAACGACGACCGTCTGGTGATGCGCATGGGCATCGAGTCCTGGGACGACGTCATCGCGACCAACCTCACCAGCACCTTCCTCGCGACCAAGCTGGTGCTGCGGCACATGACCCGCGCGCGCTGGGGCCGGATCATCAACATCTCCTCGGTGGCGGGTGTGATGGGCAACGCGGGCCAGGCGAACTACGCCGCCTCGAAGGCGGGCGTCCTCGGGTTCACGCGCTCGGTCGCGCGCGAGGTGGCATCGAGAGGGATCACGGTCAACGCCGTCGCACCCGGCTTCACCGAGACCGACATGACCTCGGGCCTGACGCCCGAGCAGAAGACGACGATCCTCACGCAGGTACCGATGGGACGCTACGCGCTGCCCGAGGACATCGCGCCGCTGGTTGGCTTCCTGGCGACGGACGGCGCGGCATACATCACCGGCCAGACCTTCAACGTCGATGGCGGGCTGGTGATGGGATGAGCGCGCTGTCGACTCGACGCGCGCGACGCCCGGTGCGCTACCGTCGACGGATGTTGTACGCACACATACCGTCACAACCGGCCCCACGGCCGGGCCTCGATGTCGGCGCCGGCCTCGAGGGAGCACGCTAGTGCCTCGAGGTGGCCGGCGACGCAGCCGGATCGTCGCGTTCCAGGTGCTCTTCGAGGCCGACGTGTCAGCGAAGCCACTCGACGCCATCCTCGAGCGCCACGTGCGCGAGGCCGAGCTCGATGAGGACGCCGACGAGTTCGTGCACCACCTCGTGCACGGCGTCGAGGCGCACCGCGCCGAGATCGACGCCGTCATTGCACGTCACGCCGAGGCGTTCCCCCTCGCCGACATGGCGCCGGTAGACCGTAATGTCCTTCGCCTTGCGGTCTTCGAGGTGCTATTTGATAATCGCGGCGCCCCGCTCCGGGCTGCCATCAACGAGGCAGTGGACCTGGCCAAGGGCTACGGTTCGGAGTCGTCTGGCCGGTTTGTGAACGGAGTGCTCGGGGCGGTCGCGCTGGCCGCATCGGGTCAGCAAGAGCCCTGAGAGAGGAGCCGCACGAAGTGGCAACCGTATTCGAGCGTGTACGCACCCTGATCGTCGACCAGCTGGGCGTGGAGGAGGAGCAGGTCACCCCCAACGCCTCGTTCGTCGACGACCTCAACGCCGACTCCCTCGATCTCGTCGAGCTGATCATGTCCATCGAGGAGGAGTTCTCGAAGGAAGGCTCGCAGGTCGAGATCTCCGACGAGGACGCCGAAAAGATCCAGACCGTCCAGGACGCCATCGACTTCATCCACGACGCGGGCATCGAGGACTAGCACCGCCCTCCTGGCGCCGCTCACAGCGCTGTGGCCCCGCACCGGCGGGGCCAATACGCGACCGCCCCGCCCGCTCGCACGCGCCCGAGGCTGCGGCGGGGCGTATGATCTTTCGCAATGGAACTCTTCGGCGTCGGCATCGGCGAGGCAGCGCTCGTCCTGGTTCTCGCACTGATCGTGCTGGGGCCAGAGCGGTTTCCGCAGATCGCGCGCGAGGCAGGCCGCTGGTATCGCACCGCGCGCCGCTTCGCCGCCGAGGTCACCGGCGACCTCCAGGGGGCGCTCCAGGAGCTCGAGAGCGAAGTCAACGAGCAGTCCGGCGGCGGACTCAAGTCCGTGCGCGAGCTCGGCAGCGAGCTGCGCACCGGCCTGCGCAACGCCTCCTCGGACGTGCGCGCGATCGGAGAAGGCGTCGGCTCGACGGTCCGCGAGGCAACGCCCGGGGAGCCCTCGATGGCGCCCGCCGCAGCGGCAGGCGCCGCCGCTGCAGGCGCCGCGCTCGTGACACCGACCACCGACTCGACGCCCGCGCCGGCCGAATCCGAGCCCGCCGTTCCGCCGAAGACCGACACCTTCGAGCTGGTGCGGCGCTCGTACGCCGACTACCATGCCCCCTCGACGCCTGCTCCGGCGGCTCCTCCGCCCGACCCGGTGGATCCCGACGCCATGGCGGCGCACGCCGTGGAGGCGTTCGCCGCGAGCCAGTCATCGCCGGCGCCCGCCGAATCCGCTCCTTCGACCGAGCCCGTGACGCCCTCGAACGGCGCGAGCTCGGCGCTCCTGAACGGTGTGAACCCGTTTCCGAGCGCGACCCCGGCCGCCTCGACAAGTAGCGCACCTTCCGAAGCGCAGGCGCCCGACGCTGCGCCCGAAGTCGATGCGAGCGAGTCTCGAGGCGAAGGCGCGCCCGCATGGCCGGTCAAGCGCGCGCCAGGCAAGACATCGACCGCACCCGCGGCCGACCGCTCGGGCGGGTAAGCGATGGCGACCGCCGAACCCCTCGAGGGCCCGGTCGAGCTCGGTGAGGACCGCTCCGCCGGAACGATGACCCTGCTCGAGCACCTCCTCGAGCTGCGCTCGCGCGTGATGTGGTCGGCGATCGCGGTCCTTGGCGGGATGGTGCCCTTCTTCGCGCCGTCGGTGGGTCTGCGCGTCATCAACGCCCTGATGGAACCGGCGCTGAGCCAGAACCCGAACTTCCGGGCGCAGGCGATCTCGCCGATGGAGAACATCACTGTCTACTTCCACGTGGCGCTCCTCGGCGGGCTCACCATCGGGATGCCGATGCTCGTGTACCAGGTGCTCGCCTTCGTGATGCCCGCGCTGACGAAGAGCGAGCGCCGATGGCTGATCCCGGTAGTGGTCGGAATCACATTCTCGTTCGCGCTCGGCGTGGTGTTTGCCTACTTTGCGGTGCTCCCCGCGGCGTACGGCTTCCTGTTCTCCTTCGGGAGCTCGTTCGCGGACCCAACACCGACGATCAGCAGCTACATCGACCTCACGACGCGCCTGATCTTGGTGGTGGGGCTCGCGTTCGAGACGCCGCTCATCATCATGGCTCTCGCGAGGTTCGGGCTCGTGACGGCTCGCCGGCTGTGGCAGTTCAAGGCGTGGGCGCTCGTCGGCGCCTTCGCCATCTCGGCAGTGCTGACTCCGACGCCGGACCCCGTGACGCAGACGCTGGTGGCGGTGCCGATGCTCATCCTCTACTTCGTCGGCATCGGCCTCGCATGGATGGTGCGGCGCTCGTAGCTCCGCACCACGCAGGTTCGAGGGCTGGACGCTCTCGAAGGCGGTCCGTACGATGCCGCGCAGTTCGCACCTCGACACCACCGCCGGCCTCTCCCCGCATCCCGAGGCCCCACGATGACCACCGTCGGTACGCCCATCGACCCGATCCTCCTCGACTTCTACGAGCGGATCGCGGACTCGCCCAACTGCATCCTCGCCCGCACACGTAGCCAGACCGTGCCCGATCCGGACCCGTTACCTCCGAGGTGATGTTCGTGGGCGAGGGCCCCGGTCAGCGCGAGGACGAGCGCGGACTCCCGTTTGTCGGGCCTGCGGGCAAGCTCCTCGATGAGATGCTCGCGGCCGCGGGCTGGACTCGCGACGAGGTGTACGTCACCAATGTCGTGAAGTGCCGCCCGCCGGGGAACCGCGACCCGGAGCCCGAGGAGATCGCCGCCTGCGCGCCCTACCTCGAGGAGCAGCTGCGCCTCGTGAATCCGCGCCTGATCGTCACCTCGGCCGCTTCTCGATGGCGCGGTGGTTCCCCGGCGCCGCGATCTCGCGCATCCATGGGCAGCCGCGTGACCTCGAGGACGGGCGCATCGTGGTCCCGATGTACCACCCGGCCGCCGCGTCTCGAAACGGCGGCCTGCGTCCCGTGCTCGCCGCCGACTTTGCGGCGCTTCCGCGCCTCCTCGAGCGGGCGCGGAGCGCGATGGCCGGGAGCGGCACGGCCTCGGGAGGACCGCCATCCGATCAGGTTGATGGGCGCGCAACCGTGTGAGCGGGTACGATGACGCCGTGACTTCCCCTTTGCGCGTGATCCCTCTCGGCGGCCTGGGCGACATCGGCCGCAACATGATGCTGTACGAGTACGACGGCACGGCGATCGCCGTGGACGTCGGGCTGATGTTCCCCGAGCAGGAGATGCTCGGCGTCGACATCGTGATCCCGGAGATCAGCTACCTCACCGAGCGCCCTGGCCTGCTGAAGGCGGTCTTCCTCACCCACGGCCACGAGGACCACATCGGCGGGCTGCCGTTCCTCCTGCGCGAGTTGAACGTGCCCGTGTTCTGCACGCCGCTCACGCGAGGACTGGTCCAGGTCAAGCTCAAGGAGCAGCGGCTGCTCGATGAGTCCACGGTGAACGTCGTCGAGTACGGCGACACGGTTGAGGTGGGACCGCTCTCCGTCGAGTTCTTCAGCGTCTCGCACTCGATCCCCGACGCTGCCGGCGTGATCATCCACACGCCCCTCGGGCCGGTGGTGCATACCGGCGACTTCAAGATCGACCACACGCCCGTGATGGAGCAGCACACCGACCTCAACCGGCTGGCGGAGCTGGGTTCCGAGGGGGTCCTGCTGCTCTGCGCTGACTCCACGTACGCGGAGGTCGAGGGCTACACGCCTCGGAGCAGCGCGTCGCGGAGACCCTCGATCGCGTGATCGGCGCCGCCGAAGGCCGCGTGATCGTGACCACGTTCGCCTCGTTGATCTCGCGCGTGCAGATGGTGCTCGACGCCGCCGTGAAGTCGGGCCGCAAGGTCTTCATCACCGGCCGCTCGATGATGAACAACACGCAGATGGCCCGCGACATGGGCTACCTCAAGGCGCCCTCCGGTACGTTCATCTCACCGCGAGAGATGGCCGAGACACCCGACTCGAAGCTCGTGGTCATCTGTACCGGCTCGCAGGGTGAGCCCACCTCGGCGCTGACGAGGATGGCGAACGGGACGCATCAGCAGGTGCAGATTCGGAGGGGCGACACGGTCGTCCTCTCCTCGAACCCCGTCCCCGGCAATGAGAAGCTGGTCAGCCGCAACATCAACAACCTCTTCGAGCTCGGCGCACACGTGGTCTACAACCGCGTCTCGGATGTGCACGTGCGCGGCCATGCCGCTCGCGAGGAGCTCAAGATCACGCACCGCATCGTCAAGCCGAAGTACTTCGTGCCGATTCACGGCGAGTTCCGCCACCTGGTGCTGCACCGGGAGCTGGCGATCGAGCTCGGGATGCCGCCCGACAACGCGATCATCCTCGGCGACGGCGATGTGCTCGAGATGGACGGCGACAACGCCGAGATCGTCGAGAAAGTCCCGGCCGACTACATCTTCGTCGATGGCCTCGGCATCGGGGATGTCGATGAGTACGTCCTCCGCGACCGCGCCCACCTCGCCTCCGATGGCTTCGTCGTCGTGGTCGTCCCCGTCGACCGCCACTCGCACCGCCTCGCGCGCACGCCCGAAGTCATGACCCACGGCTTCGTTGGATCCGATGAGGAACCGCAGATCGTGAACGGCGTGGTCAGCCTCATCACCGACGCCCTCGGCGGCGAAGGCGATCACGTCGACTGGACGGCGATCCACGAGTCGCTCAAGGACGACGTCGCCGCGTACCTGCGCGCGCAGACGCACCGCCATCCCCTCGTGCTCCCGTTCGTCGTCGAGGTCTGAGCCACCGCCTCATATGTCGTTCTGACAGCGGTCGCAGCGCCCGAGGCGTGAGCACGCTATAAAGTGAAGGCAAGGACTGCGTGCTCGAGGGCTGTCCACCCTCGGGCTCTCGGGGTTGCGCGCGGGCGGGGCGCGCCTCGACTGAAGGAGCACGTTCGTGGCCCGCTCTCGCGACCGGATCGCGCCCGAGCCGATCGGCTTCAACCTCTTCGACTTCATGTTCCGCACCGAGGTCATCGGCACCGCCCTGGTGGTGGCCGGCCTCGCCGCGATGCCACTCCTGCTGCCGGTGCTCGACCTCCTCGCCGACCTCCGCGACTCGGTGTTGCGACTCCTGGGCGTGCACGCGCTGACCGTCGTGGTCCTCGGGGTACTGAGCGTGGCGCTGAGCATGCTGCGGCGCTACGAGTGGCTGGTCGTCCGCCCTCGTTATGTCGGCGGAGTGCTGGCGATGGTGGTGTTCTCCGCCGGGCTGCTCGGCCTGTGGACCCCCAACGAGCGCATCGGCGGCGTCGATTTCCACATCGTGAGCGCGGGCGGCGCGTTCGGGCGCTCGCTCCTCGGGTGGCCGGGCCTCGTTCCCTGGCTCGCCTCGTTCTTCGTCGGGTTCGCCCTCATCTGGCCCGACACCGCCGCGGAGATCGCGAGGACGGCGCCGGGCGCGGCCGCACGAGGCACGCTCGCCGGAATCGGCTGGATGTGGGCCTCGGTGCTCGTGCCGGGCTTCTGGGGTGTGCGCGACGGCATCGAGCGCCTCCGCCGGCCCTCGGAGGACTGGGAGGACGACGAGGACCTCGATGGCTTCGACGAAGACGAGCACTACGAAGGCCTCGAGGACGACGACGGCCCCTTCGAGGACGAAGAGGGCCTCGACGGCGACTGGGAAGACGAGCCCGCGCCCGCGAAGCCCGCGCCGAAGACCCGCGCGCCATGGCCCGACACGAAGCCGATCACGCCTCGACAGGTGGCGATGGCGATCCCCGAGGCGGAGCCGGTGCGCGACATCGTTCACTCCACCGACGGGTGGCAGCTCCCGCCGATCACCCTCCTCGAGGACCCGAAGGCGATCAGCAAGCAGAAGGCCGCCGACACGCAGCGCCGCGCGGCGCTGATCGTCGACACGCTGGCCTCGTTCGGCGTCGACTCGCGCGTGGTCGAGATCAACGAGGGGCCCACGGTCACGCAGTTCGGCGTGGAGCCCGGCTGGGACGTGCGCACTCGGACGGTGCAGGAGCGCGACATCGACGGGCCCATCTTCGACGACGAGGGCAAGCCGGTGATGAAAGAGATCGAGGTCTCGCGCACCCGCATTCGCGTGAACCGGATCACCTCGCTGCAGAACGACCTCGCGCTCGCGCTCGCGGCGCCCGCGCTCCGCATCGAGGCGCCCGTGCCGGGGAAGCCGGTCGTGGGCATCGAGGTGCCGAACTCGGCGGCCACGGTCGTGACGATGAAGCAGCTCATGGGTGGCACGGCCTACGAGAAGTTCGCGGCGAAGGCAGACCTCCCGATCGCCCTCGGCGCGGGCGTGTCCGGCGAGCCCGTGCTCGCCGACCTCGCGAAGATGCCTCACCTGCTCATCGCGGGCGCGACCGGAGCAGGCAAGTCGGTCTGTATCAACGCAATCATCACCGGCCTGCTGATGCGCTTCTCGCCCAACGAGCTGCGCATGGTCCTGATCGACCCCAAGCGCGTCGAGATGACCCCGTACCAGGAGGTGCCACACCTCGCCTTCTCGCACATCGTGGTCGACATGGACAAGGTCGTCGGCACGCTGCAGGCGGTGATCAATGAGATGGAATCGCGCTACCGGCGGTTCGCGCAGGCGGGCGTGAAGAACCTCAAGACCTACAACGAGCAGGCGGCCAAGATCGGCGGGATGAAGCTTCCGTTCTGGGTGGTGGTCGTCGACGAGCTGGCCGACCTCATGCTCGCGGCGCCCTACCAGGTGGAGACGCAGATCGTGCGCCTCGCGCAGCTGGCGAGGGCGACCGGCATCCACCTCGTGATCGCCACCCAACGCCCCTCCGTCGACGTGGTGACGGGCCTGATCAAGGCCAACTTCCCGACGCGGATCGCGTTCGCCATGTCCTCGCAGGTGGACTCGCGCACGGTCCTCGACCAGGGCGGCGCCGAGAAGCTGCTCGGGCGAGGCGACATGCTCTTCGTGCCACCGGACGCGCAGAAGCCACGCCGCGTCCAGGGCGTGTACCTGTCGGACGCGGAGATCGAGGCCGTCGTCGACTTCTGGACGGCGGACCGCTTCGCCGACCTCGCACCCGAGAAGCACGACGATCTCCTCGAGGCGGCGGAGGAGGAGATCGCCGAGGAGACCGAGGCGAAGAACGCCGACCCACTCCTGAACGACGCGATCGACGTCGCTCGCGAGTCGAAGACGATGTCGATCTCGATGCTGCAGCGGCGGCTGAAGGTCGGCTATCCGAGGGCGGCCCGGATCATGGATGCCCTCGAGGAGCGGGGCGTGGTGGCACCGGCGCAGGAGGGGACCTCCTCGCGCGAAGTGCTCCACGATGACGCGCTCCACGACGGAGCCGAGGACGGCGGCGTCGTCGAGGCGGGCGACTCGGGGCGACGCGAGGGGGCGGCGGTGTTCGAGGACTACCTCGACGAGGCGCGCGCCCTGCGGGCGGCCGAGGACATGGTGCGCCTGGCGGCGGCCCGTGACGAATCGCGACGCTCGAGGCGTCGTGACGAGGCGGGCGAGGACGGCGGCGAAGACGACGAACCGGTCGAGAGCGAACCTCGTGACCGCGGTCCCCGAAAAAGAGGACCGTCGGGGACGCGCCCCACTGGACGGCGGCGCGTATACTGATGTTGTCAACGCCGAGAGGCAGCAAGGTTGCAGGGAATCGAGGGTCAGCCGTTGGACCGAGCGGATTCCAAGCGCCCCGCTCGAGGTGCCTGCAGCAGTCGAGGCACACGGGTCCAGGGTTGAGCACACTGCCACTCTCGCGATGCGGCCCGGTTCCCGGAATCTGAGCGGCATCGCTCTCGAGGACGAACTCCTCGGCCTCGGCAGCTCCCCCACCCACCTCGGACGAACGAGACGCCTCGGCGGGGCGCTTTCCTACTCAAGAGCTACGAACGCGAGACAGGCCCCGGGGACGGGGCCTGTTTGCTGGGTCCGCGCGCCACTCTGCTGCAGCCTCTACCCGACTTCGAGCACGACCTTCACCACCTCGTCCGTGTGGTTCGAGTACATCTCGTACGCATCGGGCACCCGGTCCCACGTCCAGCGGTGCGTGATCAGCGTGGCGGGGTCAATCCAGCCGCGCTCGCGCAACCGCACGATCGCCTCGATGTCCCGCGTTGGCTCGGGCGCGGAGGCGGACACCGTGGGGATGAGTCGTGCCTGCTTGCGCATCCACGTCGCGTGGTTGAACGGCACCACCGAGTTTGCCGCGATCAGACCGAAGCTGATGATCGTCCCGAACCGGTTGACGGTGTCGACCGCGAGGTTGAGGCCGGACACGTCGCCCGTCGCGTCAACGACCACGTCGACGCCGGCACCGCCCGTGGCCTCGAGGACCGCCGCCGCGACGGTCGTCGAGGCGGGGTTGATGGTGGCAGTCGCGCCCGCCTCGCGCGCGCGGTCGAGGCGGTACCCGATCGGGTCGATGCCGATCACGTCCAGCGCGCCCTGGCGCGCGGCCAGCATCGTGAACGCGAGGCCGATCGCTCCCTGTCCGAGCACGGCGATGCGGTGGTCCGAGGCGTTGCCCCACTCCCGGGCGGCGTAGAGCACGGTCCCCACGGGCTGGCACATCAGCCAGTCGGCGCTACTGCCGGTGTCCGGGATCCCGATGATCTTCCCGGACGCCAGGTACTCGGACAGACCGCCCGCGGTGTAGCCGCGCGTCGGGCTCGCCTCGGGCAGCAGGATGGCGCGCGTGCCGACCGGGTGCGCCGCGTTCCGGCTCTCGATGATCGTGCCCACCACCTCGTGGCAGGGGGAGCCCGGCGGCAGCGGGTAGCGCTCCTCGGGCAGCAGCGGCTCGTAGTTGATGTGGGTGTCGCTGCCGCAGACCGAGGCGTACTCGACCTTGATCAGCACCTGGCCGTCCTCGACGGCGGGCGGCTCGGTGTCGATGAACTCGAACCGCCGGTGTCCGACGAGCTGCCATGCCTTCATCGCGCCGCTCCTTCGCGCTCCCGCAACCGCCGAGGGCGGCACGCTAGCACGCGCGCGATGAAGCTGTCCGTTACGCGTCGAGGAGCGCCGCCACCCCGGGGAGGGTCTTCCCCTCCAGCATCTCGAGGGAGGCGCCGCCCCCCGTCGAGATGTGCGTGATGTGCGCGCCGACGCCCGCCTGCGCGATCACCGCCGCTGTCTCGCCGCCGCCGACGACGGTCGTGCCGCCGAGGAGCGCGAACACGCGCGCCATCGCCAGCGAACCGAAGGCGAACCGGCTCTGCTCGAAGAGGCCCATCGGGCCGTTCCAGACCGCCGTCTTCACGCCGCGCAGCGCCTCGGAGAACGCCTCCACCGTGGCCGGGCCGATATCGAGGATGCGCCAGCCCGAGGGCACGCGATCGACGGGCACGGTCACCACCTGGCCGCCCTCGCGCGCGCCGAACGAGGCGACGACGTCGGTCGGCAATACGAACTTGAGGTCGGGCCGCTCGGCCACCCGCGCGAGGATCTCGCGCGCCGTGTCGACGCGGTCCTTCTCGACCAGCGAGTCCTCGACACGCACGCCCTGCGCGAGGAGGAACGTGTTCGCCATCGCGCCACCGACACAGATCACGTCGGTGCGGTCCATGAGGTGCTTGAGGATGAGGAGCTTGTCGCTCATCTTCGCGCCGCCGAGCACGAGCCCGAGCGGACGCTCCGGGTGATCGGCGACGCCACCGAGGTAGCGCACCTCGCGCTCCATCAGCAGGCCGGCCACCGCGGGCAGGTGCTTCGCCACGCCCACGATCGAGGCGTGCGCGCGGTGCGCGGTACCGAATGCGTCGTCCACGTAGATGTCGCCCAGCCTCGCGAGCTGCGCGGCGAAATCGGGGTCGTTCGCCTCCTCCTCGGCGTGGAAGCGCACGTTCTCGAGGAGGATCACCTCGCCCGGCTTCAACGCCGCGACCGCCGCCTCGGTCTCAGGGCCGACGCAGTCGAGCGCGCATCCAACGTGGATGCCGAGCAGCCCACCGAGGTGCTCCGCGATCAGCTTGTTGCTGAAAGCGGGGTCCGGCTTGCCCTGCGGGCGGCCGCGGTGCGAGATGATCGCGATGCAGGCACCCGCCTCGCGCAGGTACTCGAGGGTGGGCAGCGACTCGCGGAGGCGATAGTCATCGCGAACCCCGGACTCGTCCACCTGGACGTTGTAGTCGACGCGCAGCAGGACGCGCTTGCCTCGCACATCGATGTCACGAATCGTTCGCTTCACGAGTCAGTCCCCCCTCATGCGCCCCGCAGGGTATCTGCGCGAACGCAGAAAGAGAACAGGAATCGTAAGAGCGGTCTGTCCGACGCATGACGAGACCACGAGACTGCGGGCGGGACGTTCGTTGTTGACCCCTCGCAGACTCGGGGGATAGAGTGCCCGACGGTCGCGACTGCGGCGCGCAGGTGCACGTTGCCCTCGGGGGACGGGTCTTACAGGACGCTTTCCGAGGTTGAGGTCTGTGCCTCGACAGTTACGAACCGAGTGAAACCCGGTCGAGCTGCCTCGTGATACCGAGGTGGCGCAGCGTGCTGTGAGGAGCAGTCATGGCCGACTACAACAAGCCAATCCCCGAAGCAGACCCGTACGTCACGCAACCGTTCTGGGACGGTGCCAAAGAGGGGAAGCTCATGCTTCCCCGCTGCCAGGATTGCAGCAAGGTCCACTTCTACCCCCGCATCATTTGTCCCCACTGCCAGAGCTTCAATATCGAGTGGGTTGAGGCCTCGGGCAACGGCACGATTCACACCTTCGCGGTGCAGCAGCGTGCCTTCGGCGGGTGGGCCGACGAGACCCCCTTCACCACCGCCTTCATCGACATGGCCGAGGGCGCTCGCATGCTGACCGTCCTTCGCGGCGTCGACTCCACCAACCCGGCCTCGATCAAGATCGGTGCGAAGGTGAAGGTGGAGTTCGAGAAGGCGTCTGACGACATCTCGATTCCCTTCTGGCGAGTCGTCGAGTAGCAGCGGGCCAGGAAGGACGTAGCAGTGCCAAACAACCCAACGATGGCCGCCGCGCTGGTCGGCGCGGGCGAATCGGACAAGATCGGGTACGTACCCGAGAAGACCAGCCTGATGCTGCACGCGGAGGCGATCAAGAACGCCGCCGCTGACGCCGGCATCCAGATCCGCGACATCGAGGCCGTCTTCTCGGCCGGCGGTGTCCCAGGCATGCAGTCGCCGGGCCTCGCGGAGTACCTCGGCATCAAGCCGAAGTGGTTCGACAGCACCACGGTCGGCGGTTCCGCCTTCGTGATGTACGTGCACCACGCCCTCGCCGCGATCAACGCCGGCATCTTCGACATCGCCGTCATCTCGCACGGCGAGTCGGGCTACTCCGGTGGGCGACGCATGGGCAAGGGCACCGGCGGCACTCGAGGCCAGCTCGACCCGTGGGCGCCGTCGTCGCAGTTCGAGGGGCCGTTCGGCCTCGCGGGCGCACCGTCGAGCTACTCGCACGCGATGAACCGGTACATGCACCAGTTCGGCGTGAGCAAGGAGCAGTTCGCCCAGATCGCCGTCGTCACCCGCGAGTGGGCGGGCCTCAACCCGAAGGCCGTCATGCACTCCAAGGAGACGAACCCCAACGGCGGCCCGATCACCATCGAGGACGTGCTCAACTCGCGCGTCATCTCGTGGCCGCTCAACCTCCTCGACGTGTGCCTCGTCACCGACCACGGTGGGGCGGTCATCGTCGCCTCCGCGGCCGCGGCCAAGAGCCTCCGCCGCAAGCCGGTCTGGGTGGCCGGCGCTGGTGAGGCGATGAGCCACTCGAGCATGCTCGCGATGGACGACTTCACCCGGACGTCCGCTTCCGTGTCCTCGGCCCGCGCCTACAAGATGGCAGGCCTGGGTCCGAACGACATGGAAATGGCGATGATCTACGACTCGTTCACCTACACCGCGGGCGTGACCGCCGAGATGCTCGGCCTCACCAAGCGCGGCGAGGGCCCCACGCTCTGGGCCGGCGACAACGCTCGCCCCGGCGGGAAGTTCCCGGTGAACACCAACGGCGGCGGTCTCTCGTTCAGCCACTCGGGCATGTACGGCATGATGCTGCTCGTCGAGGCGCAGCGGCAGCTGGCCGGCACCGCCGAGGAGCCGGGCGTCGGTCTGCCGGGCCGCCAGACCAAGGCGAAGACCGCCGTGGTCAACGGTACCGGTGGCTCGCTGTCCACCACCGGAACGATTGTTCTGAAGGCGGACTCCTAGCCTCGGATCGACGGCGCCACTGCTGTTCGGCAGGCGCCGACATGCGATGATCACGAACGGGGCGGCCAGGGCCGCCCCGTTCGCTCGAAACCACTCGGCCCGTGGGGGCGGCCGTATCGAGGGCATCTCGAGCGGCACGACACGTCGAGGCACCATGCTCGCAGGTCTTCACACGCACACGCATCCCAACTCCTGGGACTCGTTCCTCACGCCGGACGAGGCGGTGGATCGCGCGAAGGAGGTGGGGCTGGACCTCATCGTGATGACCGAGCACGACTGGGCCTGGACCGAGGAGGACTGGCACGCGCTCCAGAAGCGCCACCGGGACATCGTGGTCCTCCGTGCGATGGAGCTGAACACCGAGGACGGCCACGTGGTCTGCTTCGGCATCCACGAGTACATCTTCGGGATGCACCGCTCGTGGGAGCTCGCCGGGCACGTCTTCAAGCGCGGCGGCGTGATGATCGCCGCGCACCCCTACCGCCGGCAGATGCCGTGGCGGTGGGACAAGGAAGAGGACAACCTCGCGGCCCTGGTGAAGGCGGAGAGCAATGCGCTCTATCGCTTCGCCTCGGGCATCGAGGTGGCGAACGGCCGAGGCGTCCTCAAGGAGAACACGTTCTCACTCACGATCATGCAGAACATGGGCATGCCCGGCACCGGCGCCGACGACGCCCACGAGCTCAAGGACCTCGGCAAGACCGCTACCTACTTCGACGCGGACATCCGCACCGAGGAGGATCTCATCGCCGCCATCAAGAGCGGTCGCTTCTGGCCGATCGACCGCACGGGCGGCACCAAGCTCGCCGACCCGCTGTACCACGACGTGCCGTCCGACATCGATCACATCTGGAAGCAGCAGGCAGAGACTCGCCGGCGACGTCACGCCGAGGGCATGCCGGAGTTCCAGGGGCGACCGGAGGACCACCCGCACGTCGTCAGCCTCGCGCGCAGGTAGCCGCTCCCGAGCTCCTCGATGCGCCTTTCGAGGGCGTTCCGCGCGCCTTCGTTGACATGCCAGATTCGCATCGATATCGTTCCCGGCTGGCCAGCCCGCCAGCAGGCGCCTTCGCGCGCCCCGCATGAGCACCGGCCGCCCGATAGCGAAACTCGTCACGTCTCGCTCGCCGCGGCGGCGGGTTCCGAGGTGTGGCGCGTGTTCCCGTCGGAACCTGATCGCAGGTAGCAACAGACCATCATGGTCAGAGGAAGGACAGGCTCATGGGTGCGTTGGACGGCAAGATTGCCGTCGTCACGGGCGCCGGCCGTGGCATCGGTGCCGAGGTCGCGAAGTACCTCGCGGCAGAGGGCGCGAAGGTCGTCGTCAACGACCCGGGCGTGAACGTCGACGGATCCGGCCACGACGCCGGCCCGGCCGACGAGGTGGTCGCGGCGATCAAGGCCGCGGGTGGCGAGGCCGTCGCCAACCACGACACCGTCTCCACCTCCGAAGGTGGCGAGGGCATGGTCAAGCAGGCAGTCGACACCTGGGGCCGCATCGACATCCTCTGCAACGTCGCGGGCATCCTCCGCGACCGCATGATCTTCAACATGGCCCCCGAGGAGTGGCGTGACGTCATCGACGTGCACCTCACCGGCCAGTTCAACACCATCAAGCCTGCGTCCGTCCTCATGCGCCAGCAGCGCTACGGCCGCATCCTGAACTGGACGTCCACCTCGGGCCTCATCGGCAACACCGGCCAGGCCAACTACGGCGCCGCGAAGGCTGGTGTCGCGGGCCTGACTCGAGTGGTTGCGAAGGATCTCGGCCGCTACGGCGTGACCGTGAACTCGATCTCCCCGGGTGCCGCCACCCGCATGACGCAGTCCGTCCCGGACAGCGCCCGCCAGCTGCGAGCGCGCGCCGGCATCTCCGGCGCCGCCTCGGCCGCCCCGGTGGAGCAGAGCCTGTTCGCCGGCCTCCGTGGCCCCGAGCTGATCGCCCCCATGGTGGCGTACCTCTGCACGGACGACGCCTGGAACATCAACGGGCAGATCTTCCACGTCAACGGCAACAACGTGTCCGTGGGCACGCACCCCATCGCCTACAAGACGATCTTCAAGCCCGGCGTGTGGACCATGAAGGAACTCAACGACGGCATGCAGAACGTCCTGATGGTGGGCGCCAACAACCCGGCACCCCCCGCCGAGGACATCGAGGTTCCGGGCCGCAACACCGCCGGCCAGGCGCTGGACTAAGAGAGGCCTTCGAAGAATGGCAGCATTGACGGGACGCAACATCGTCGTCACGGGCTCCGGCCGAGGCATCGGCCAGGCCGTGGCGAAGTCGCTGGCCGCGCACGGCGCGAACGTCGTCGTGAACGACCCCGGTGTGAACGTCGACGGCAGCGGCTCCGACCAGGGCCCCGCCGGCGAGACCGTAGCCGCGATCACCGCCGCCGGCGGCACCGCGGTCGCGAACTACGACAGCATCGCCACCGTCGAGGGTGGCGAGAACCTGATCAAGCAGTGCGTGGACACCTGGGGCCGCATTGACGGCGTCGTCCACGTCGCGGGCATCCTCCGCGACCGCATGGTCTTCAACATGACCAAGGAGGAGTGGGACGCGGTCATCGCGGTCCACCTCGACGGGTACTTCAACGTCGCGAAGCCAGCGTCGATCCTGATGCGACAGCAGCGGTTCGGCCGCATCATCGGCTTCTCCTCGGGCTCCGGCCTCAACGGGAACGCCGGCCAGGCGAACTACGGCGCCGCGAAGGCCGCCATCGCCGGCATGGGTAAGTGCCTCGCGCGCGACCTCGGCCGGTACGGCATCACTGCGAACACGATCGCGCCCGGCGCCAACACGCGCATGACGCAGTCGATCCCGGAGTCGGCGACGCAGCTCCGCGCTCGCGCCGGCATCGCCGTCCAGGCCCGCGCCGTGACGGACCTGCGCGGCCCGGACGTGGTGGCACCGGTCATCACCTACCTGTGCACGGACCAGGCCTGGAACATCAACGGCAAGATCTTCCACGTCTCCGGCGGCAACGTTGCCATCGGTCACGAGGAGGCGCCGCTGCGGACGATCACCAGCGTCGGCATGTGGACCATCGACCAGCTTCGCGAGAAGGTGCCGACCCTCATGGCCGGCCTGGCCAACCCGGCCCCCCCGGCCCCGGACATCGATGTCCCCGGCCGCGGAGTCGTCGCCCGCTAACCAACGACCCTTCGATTAGCTCGAGCAGACGGGGGCCGTCGGAGCAATCCGGCGGCCTCTTTCTTTGTCGGCGAGCAGTCAGCTTGCGCAGGAGACTCGATGAGCGTGAACAAGGACACCGTCATCCGCTACATGGAGGCCTACGGACGCTGGGACCATGCCGCGGTCCTTGCCTCCCTCACCGAGGACGTGGAGTGGGTGGTACCCGGCGCGTTCCACCTGCGCGGGCGCGCGGCGTTCGACCAGGAGATCGAGGGACAGGGCGCGGCCGGACCGCCTCAGATTCGCGTCGGGCGACTCATCGAGGAGGACGGCGTCGTCGTTGCTGAGGGAAGCGTGCGCAACGCCCTTGAGAATGGTGGCGTGCTCAGTCTCGTCTTCTGCGACGTGTTCCTCATGCGCGACGGACGCATCTGCCAACTGACCTCGTACCTGATGCCCGCCGGAGCCGAGGGCTAGCCGCCCCTCCGAGCCCGCACGCCGCGAATCGAGGGGCCCGCCCGTCGCCGAGATGAAGCACACGGCCGCCGGTGGTCCGGCGGCCGTCGCGTGTCGGCCCTCGAGGTGTGACCGGGCTAGGAGCCGGCGCCCACCGGCGTCGTGCTTGCGGGCGTGGCTGTCGCGGCAGCACCGCGCGCGGGCGTGGCCGGCGCACGGTTCGGCACCTTCCACTTGATCTCGAACTCGAGCTCGAGCTCGTTCGTCGTCGACTCGATCTCGAATTCGATCGTGACCTGGTGCTCGAGTTTGACCTCGTTGTCGCCGACCGCAACGGTGCCATCGGACAGGTGGTCGAGGAACCCCTGGATGATGTCGACGGCGTCCTTGAGTGACACTTCCCTCGTGATCTGCAATGCAACCCCCGCCTTCCTTGCGTCGTCCTTATGACGCGCTGCCGAACGAGGGTAGCGGACTCTCCTCGAAGCGGGCTCCAGTTACGTAAAGAACGCGATACGAAGAAGTGTCAGGTTGAGGCTCGACAGTGGACTCAGGAACCGCCGTCCGAGTCGCGCATCGCGTCGAACTCCTCGCGCGTGATCTCCATGCGAATGAAGTCGTACCCGGCGCGATGGACCTGCGCGACGTCCTTGAACCCCGCGCGATGGAACGCCACCTGCGCCCGGTCGTTCCAGGTCAGCGTGTGGAGATAGACCTTGCGCAGCCGCATCGAGTCGAAGAGATGGCCGAGCATCGTGCGCACCGTGTCCGTGCCGAAGCCGCGCGACCAGTACTCGCGATCGCCGATCGTGATGCCGAGCTCGGTCTGCTGCCGCTCGCGCTCGTAACCGTAGTACATGACGTTGCCGATGTGCTTGCCGGTCTCGGCGTCCTCGACAGCGTAGGTGCGGCGATAGGGGCTGGGGTGCTCGAGCTCGTCGGTGACGGTGAGCACGTACAGCGCAGCGACATCGAGATCGGGCGCGCCGCGTCGTACTCCGCCAGCTCCTCGTCGCGGCGCCAGCTGTAGTCGCGCTCCGCGTCGTCCAGGTGCTTCTCGCGGAGCACCACGAGTCGCCCGCGCGCACGACCTGCGGTCGCGTGCGCGTCACAGGCTCGAGCCCTGTGTCGCACCATGCGAGGAGCCCGCGAGCAGCTCCTCGATGCAGGTGCCGCTCGTTCCACCACGGTGCGCCTCGTTGTCGTAGGTCATCAGTCGCAGCGCCTCGTTCACGCCGTACCAGCCTACGAGATCGTACTCGTGATCGTGGAGCGCCACGTCGCCGCCGGTCGCGCGCAGCAGGTAGTGGTGCACGACCTTATCGATCTGCACGCGGCCTTCGCCAAGATGAAATGTAGGCGATCTGGACGAGGGGTTCGACGATCTCGACCTCGAGGCCCGTCTCCTCGCACACTTCGCGGACAGCAGTCTCCTCGAGGCTCTCGCCGCCCTCGGGCGTGCCCTTGGGCAGTGCGAACAGGTTCGTGCCCGGCCGTGCCACGAGCACGATCTCGCCTCGCCCATCGCGAATCCGGTAGACCACGCCGCCCGCGGACACTGCCTCGCGAACATGGGGCGACCTTGGCATCAGGTATCGTCCTCGTTGTCGACGTAGTCCACGCCGATGAGCTGCGCGGCGATGAGCGCCTCGCGTGCGGCGTCGCGGATGTGCGACTCCTGGCGTCCCATGAGGTCTGCGAGGATGCGCTCGGCGCCCTCGCCCGCGATCTCGCCGATGGCCATGACCGCCGCGACGCCCACTTCCTCGTCGCTGTCGTCTACCAGCTCGAGGAGGGGGTCGATGCCCTCCTCCATCAGGAGCTGGCCGGTGGCGGTGGCAGCGGCCGCCCGGACCTGCGGCTCCTCGTCGTCGAAGTTGTACAGGAGGATCGGCAGCCACTGCTCGTCGGCGTTGCGTCCCATCGCGAGCAGCGACGCCACCCGCATTCGAGGCTCACCGCTCTCGTATTGCGCGCCGATCAGCTCCGCGACCCAGTCCTCGGAGCTGGGCCCGAGGGCGGAGAGCGCTGCTGCGCGGACCTCCTCGGCCTCGTTCACGTCCTCGACGGTCTCGCGCAGCGCCGAGGTGAGGTCGTCGGTGGCTTCTTCGCCCAGCAGCCCGAACTCCATGTTCAGCACGTAGTTGCCGAGGACGTCGGCGGCGGCCTCCCGCACAGAGGCCTCGGTGTCGTTGCGCAGTTGCTCGATGAGCAGGCGCATGTAATCCTCGCGCTCCTGCTCCCAGAGCCCGCGTACGGCGAGGATGCGCGTGGCGGGATCCTGGTCGCGGAGCGCGCTCAGGTGCAGCCTGTGGAAGTCGAGCGTCACGTCCTCGGTCGCGAGGTGCTGCAGCGTCGCGAGCAGTTCGCGCCGCCGGTGCGGCTCGAGCGAGGGCCAGAGGCCAAGCATGCGCCCGACCACCTCGTCCGAGGGCGTCGAGAGGGCCCGTAGCCGCTCGTGCTCGAGCGTCTCGCCCGCGGCAATCGAGCGGATCACATCGAGCGGGTCGACCGCGGGGCGCGCCGTGTCGTCGTCGAGGTCGTCCTGCGGCTGGTCGTCGTCAGGCACACGCCCTCCTCGAGTCACTGAGTGTAGCAGCCGCCCGCCGCGGCCCGTGCGCGGACCGAGAGCGACACCCTCGAGGTCAGGGCGCCGGGGGCCGTCCTCCGGGAATGAGCAGTGTGCCGCCCGTGGGCGCCGGAGCGCCGGCAACGAGGCCGCTCGAGGGCTCCGCGAGGATGACGTCGAGCGACACCCCGTAGCGATCGGCGATCTCCGAAAGCGTCTCGCCGAGCCGCAGCTCGTGGACGAGGCCGTTCCTCGAAGGGATCACGAGAAGCGTGCCCCGGCTCGGTTCGCCGGTCTCGAGGCCGGGGTTGTTCCAGCGAATGTACTCGGGCCGCACGTCGAAGCGTGCGGCAAGCACGTCGACGGTGTCGCCGTCCTTCACTTCATAGCGGTAGAAGATCGGTTGTGCCCCTTGCTGCCTCGCGCGGGGCGAGAGCTGGATCCGCGTAATCGCCGTCGGAACTGTCGTCGAGGCGACGCGCTCCTCCCCGGTGCACCCGAGGATGACGGCCACGGTCAGTGCGAGCGCACCGAGTCGGCACACGGCTCGCTCACTATCGGCGCAGCTCCGTCGTCGGCTCGCGTTCGAGGAGGAGGCCGACGGCCTCGCGTGCGCTCATGCGCTCGTAGAGGATCGAGTGGAGCACGCCCGCGATCGGCAGCTCGACGCCGTGCCGCTTCGCGAGGAGGAGCGCGGCCGGGATCGTGCGCGCGCCCTCGGCGGTCTCGCCAATCGAGGCGAGCGCATCCTCGAGGCCCGCGCCGCCACCGACCAGCTCGCCGAGTCGGCGGTTGCGCGAGAGTCGGCTGTACGACGTGGCGATCGCGTCGCCCACCCCGGCGAGGCCCTGGAACGTCAGCGGATCCGCACCGCACGCCACGCCGAGGCGAGTGATCTCGGCGAGGCCCCTGGTGACGATGGCCGCCTTCGCGTTGTCGCCATAGGCGAGCGCATCGGCCACGCCGGCCGCCACCGCGACGATGTTCTTGAGCGCTCCCCCCAGCTCCACGCCCACCACGTCGCGGCTGGCGTACACGCGGAAGCTCGCGCTGTGGAACGCGGCACGCACCGACTCGGCGCGCGCATCCATCGAGGCGATCACGGTCGTGCTCGGCAGTCCCGCCGCCACCTCCTGCGAGAGGTTGGGACCCGATAGGACCGCGAGCGCGCAGCCGGGAAGTGCGCGCGCGATGACTTCGGTCATGCGCAGTCCGGTCTGCACCTCGATGCCCTTGGTCGCGCTGAGGACGATCGCGTCGGGCGGCATCGCGGAGGCGTAGCGCTCGAGGTTGGCGGAGACGCTCGCCGAGGGCACGGCCAGGCACACCAGGTCTGCGCCCGCGAGCGTCGAGGGGTCCGCGCTCACCTCGAGGGACCGGGGGAACGGCGTGCCGGGAGTCGCGTGCGGTGCTCGCGGGCAGCGGCGAGGCGTGCGGCCTCGGAGGAGTCGCGCGCAAGCAGGGTGGTCGGCACATCGTTACGCGCGAGCAGCACCGCGAGCGTGGTGCCCCAGGCCGTGGTGCCGATGACCGCCGCGCGCCGAGGGCGCTCCGTCACGAGCGGGCCGGGATGCGCCGCCCGCCCCCCTGCCCGAGCTTCGGCTCGGTACCCGCGAGCAGCCGCCGGATGTTCCCGAGGTGGTTCAACTCGACGGCCGCGAACGCGAGCACGCCGAACAGCAGGTACGCGGCGTTCACGCGCTCCATCAGCACCAGCCCCACGAGGGCGGCGAACCCGGCCGCCACCCCGAGGACCGACATCAGCGACACGTAGCGCGTGACCGCGAGGATGAGCGCCGCCACGGCTACCACTACCAGCGCCGCGACCGGGGTGACCGCGAGGAACGCACCGAACGCCGTCGCCACACCGCGTCCGCCTCGGAAGCCGGCGAACAGCGGCCAGGTGTGACCCGCGATTGCCGCCGCGCCGCCGAGGGCGCCCGCCCAGGAATCGTGGAACACGAACTCGCCAAGGAGCACCGGCAGCGCCCCCTTGAGCACGTCGAACACCAGCACGACGAGCGCCGCCGCGAGGCCGACCGAGCGCAGGGTATTGGTGAACCCGGTCTTGCCGGACCCGTACTCCCGCACATCGATACCGCGCGCGAGGCGCCCGACGATCAGCCCGGTCTGCACCGAGCCGACCACGTACCCGACCAGCACGCACGTCGCGACCAGCAGCGCGTTCATCGCTCGACCCGCGTCACCGGGAGCCCCTTCGGCTATCGGTCACGCCGAGGCCTCGTGACGGTCCTCGGAGCGCCGCCGGAATACTACCTCGATCCCGGTCCCACCGAAATCGAATGCTTCCCTGAGGCGGTTCTCGAGGTAGCGCCTGTAGCTGAAGTGTACGAGCGCGGGATCGTTCACGAACAAGATGAACGTAGGAGGCGACACGCTCGCCTGCGTCGCGTACATGAGCTTCAGGCGCTTGTTGCCGATGGTCGGCGGACCGTGCTCCTGCATCGAGCGCTGGAGCACGCGATTGAGCTCCGAGGTCTGCACGCGGCGCGTGCGCACCTCGGCGATGTGGACCGCCATCTCCAGGACGTCACGCACGCCCTCGGACGTCAGCGCCGAGGTGAACAGTACGGGCGCCCATGGCGCGAACGCGTAGTGCCTGTCGAGGAGGCGCGCGACGTAGGCGCGGTCCTCCTCGGGCGTCGCGAGGTCCCACTTGTTCACCACGAAGATGATGCCCTTGTGCCGCTCGTTCGCGTACCCGGCGATGTGTGCGTCCTGCGCCGCGTTGACCTCGGACCGGTCGATCACCACCACCACGATGTCGGACCGGTCGATCGCGCGCTCCGCACGCTGGACGGAGTGGCGCTCGACGCCACGCTCGATCCGCCCTCGACGGCGGATGCCCGCGGTGTCGACGAGCATCAGCTGGTGGCCCTCGAACTCGAACGGCGTGTCGATGGGGTCGCGCGTCGTCCCGGCCACGTCCGAGACCACCGAGCGCTGCTCACCGAGCATCGCGTTGACGAGCGACGACTTGCCGACGTTGGGCCGGCCGACGACCGCGATCCGCACCCGCTCGATCGGCGGCGGGCGGCGGCTCGCGTCGACGCGATCCACGATCTCGTCCAGGAGGTCCCCGACACCCTGGCCGTGGTAACCGGACACCTCGAGCGGCTCTCCGAGGCCGAGCGCGTAGAACTCGAGGATGCGGTCGCGTGCCCGTCCGACGTCGCACTTGTTGGCGACGAGCAACACGGGCTGGGAGGCACGGCGCAGCAGCGCGGCGATCTCCTCGTCGGCGGCGGTCAGCCCCTCCGAGGCGTCCACTACGAAGAGGATGAGCTGCGACTGGGCGATCGCCACCTCGACGCCCTCGCGCACGAGCGAGGCAAACGGATCCTCGTCCTCCTCGGCGAGCCCGCCGGTGTCCACGACGCGGATGTGCCGCCCGCGCCACTCGAGGTCGCCGTAGTTGCGGTCGCGCGTCGTCCCCGGGAGGTCCTCGACGAGCGCGCGCTGGCTGCGCGTCATCCGGTTGAAGAGCGCGGATTTGCCCACGTTGGGACGGCCAACAATGGCGACCAGGGGCGGTTCGTCGGGCATCGAGTGCTTTCGAGGGCGGTTCGGAGGGGGCGGGCGCGGCCGCTATGGTCCAGGGATCGTAACGGACACGGTGTCCGGCTGCACGAGCACCACGCGCGTGTTCGGCGGCGCGTCCACCCGTACCGTCAGCTGGTAGGTCCCGGGCGTGACCGCCGTCATCTCGACGCGCGCCTTCACATCGGCGGGAGCGAGGTCGTTGAGCGCCGGGAGGCTGCCCGCGAGCGTCACAAAGGTCGCCGCCGTGCTCAACCGTGCCGAGGGCGGTCCGCCAGAGAGCGTGATCGGGACCGCGAATCGGGCCGTGCCCACGATCGGCTGGATGTCGATGGTCACGCTCACATCGAGTGCGGCCGGCGTCGCGACCCCCTTCGGTGGCGTGACGCGAATCGTCTTCTGGATCGGCTGATTCGCGCCCGCAACATCGACGGCCGGGAGCACCCACGAGTCGAGCCCCTGCAGCGCCTCGATCGACCCCTCGAGGGTGGCGGCGGAGGGCACAGAGACGACGCTCGCCACGCGGTAGCCGTTCGCGGGTTCGCCGGCGTAGGTTGGCTGCAGGGGAACCTGTCGGCGCAGCGTGCTCTGCACGATCTTGACCTGCACGCGGACCGACTCGGGGTCCATGCGCACGTTCTTCACCTCGATGCCGCCCTCGCCGTGCGCGACGAGCGTCGCGGTATCGACGAGCTCCACGGTGAGGCCCGCGACGTTGATCTCGGCGGCCGCCTCCTCGACGCGCGCCACCAGCGAGGACGGCCCGCTCACGAGGACGGACGACTGCGACGGGGTGGTCGACGTCACCTCATAGCCGAGGGGCGGCGAACCTCGATAGCCGGGCACGACCGGCACGCGCTTGCTCGTGACCGGCTCCACGGCCACGAGGAGGCTCGGCGGGCTGACACGCGTGACGGTCACGCCCGCGATACCTCGGACGTCCACCTGCACCGGCACGAGCTGCTCTCGGGGGTCCGCGGCGGAGAGGTCCACGTACGCGCGCAGGTTCTCCGAGGTCAGGCGCTGCCAGCGGTTGTCCGGCGCGGACACCGTGACCTGCACGCGCTGGAGCGTGCTCGTCAGCGCGAGCGAAGGATCGAGGTTGACCGCCTCCACGGGGACGGCGGCGGGGAACACCTCGATGCGGGTGGGGTTCTCGATGTCGGTGACGGCGACCCAGAAGGCGAACCCGAGGATGAGCGACAGCACCGCGAGGCCGGGCGTCGCGCGGGCGGCGCCCCACGCGCGCCGCTGGAGGTCGAGCGCGACATCGATGGTGCCGGAGATTCCGGCGCGGGCGGCGGGACGTCGATACACGGCTCAGCCCTCGAGGAGTTCGCGACGCGGCATCACGAGCCGTGGCGCTCGAACGTGGTCAGCTCGGGAGGCGCCGTGGGACCGACGACGGCGGTGGTGGCACGCTCGGTGCCCGGCTCGGGCGGCTCGAGGTCGAACAGGCGCTCGAGCTGGCGCGTCAGCCGGGCCTCGTCGAGCGCGAACACCATCCGGCCGTTGGCGCACACCGAGACCTCGCCGCGCTCCTCGGAGACCACGACCACAACTGCATCGGTGCTCTCGGTGATGCCGATCGCGGCGCGGTGGCGCATCCCGTACTCAGAAGGCAGCGGGGAGTCGGACAACGGGAGCGTGCACCCCGCCGCCACGATGCGATCGCCTCGGATCACCGCGCCGTCGTGGAGCGGTGAGTTGAGGACGAAGACGTTGACGAGCAGCTCGTGGAACCTTCGGCATCGGTACGCCAGTATCGACGACCTCACCCGTTTCCCGTCTCGCGGCCAGGACGATGATGCCCCGTGCTGCGCTGGCGCTCAACCTCGCGGCCGCGTGCACAACGGCGTCGACGGCGTGACGGCGCTCGGGGCGCTGGAGGAACGAGCGGAGGCCGGTGCAGCCGTTGCTCGAGGCCGCGCCGGATCTCCAGGCTGGAACACGACCGCCATCGAGAGCACGATACCGGCCACCAGGGTGCTGGACCCAGCTCCTTCCTGGAGGTCGAGCATCCGGCTGAGGACGAACGCGGCCGCGAAGATGACCGCCGCGCCGCGCAGCACGGTCATCGCGGTGGTCCCGCGCAGGAGCAGGAGCACCCAGTAGATGGACAGCGAGATCAACAGGATGTCGATGACCGCCGACCAGTCGAGGCGGGCGAACACTTCCTGCACGCCCTGCGGGATGCCAGGCATGGGCGCTCCTCGTTCCGGCGCTGGCACGCCCTCGACGGCCGCCGCCGCCCCTCGGGCGCCGTGACCGGCCAGCAGAATCAGTACCGCCTGCTGCGCGAAGACGCGGTTCTCCGCCTGGTCGAACACGACGGAGCGCTCGGACTCGATGGCGTCGTCGGTGATCTCCTCGCCGCGGTGCGCGGGGAGGTCGTGCATCACGAGCGCGCCGGGCGCGTGGTCGAGGAGTTCCGCGTTTACCTGGAACCCCGCGAAGTGCTCGAGTCGCGCCTGCGCCTCGGCCTCCTGCCCCATCGAGGTCCACACGTCCGTGTACACCGCCTGCGCGCCGTGGACGGCCTCGGCAGGGTCGCGGGTAAGGTCGTCCGCCGCCGGGCAGCGCGCACGCTCGAGGTCGTCGGCGCCGAGCTCGAATCCCGCGGGCGACCCGCTGCGGAACTCGATGCCCGCCAGCACCGAGGCGTAGGCGAGCGCCCTCGCGACGTTGTTGCCGTCGCCGACGTAGGCGAGCTTCACCCCGCAGCCCGCCGAGGTGCTCACCAGGGTCAGCAGGTCCGCGAGCGCCTGGCACGGGTGCTCCCGTCGGAGAGCGCGTTGATGACGGGAATGGTGGCCCAGCGGGCGAGCTCGGTGACGGTGTCGTGCGCGAACGTACAGGTGCCGATGCCGTGGACCATCCTCGAGGAGCACGCGCGCGACGTCTGAGATCGGCTCGCGATCGCCCATCCGCACCTGGTGCGCCTCGAGATATGTCGCGCGCCCACCGAGGTTCGCCATCGCCACCTCGAACGAGACGCGCGTGCGCAGCGACCTTCTCGAAGAGCAGCGCGAGCGATGCGGCCCCTGAGCACGGGCGGCGCGCCGTCGTGCTTCATCGCAGGCGCGGTATCGAGGATGAGCTCGAGCTCCGCGGGCGTCAGGTCCAGGATCGAGGTCAGGTCGCGCGCTTGCACCGGGACTCCATCAGGCGGTGGATTGGCATGTAACGAAAGTATAGCCGGGCCTCCGCAGCCCTCGCCCTCGAGGCACCTCGTCGCGGCTGTCACCGGCCGCCTCCTATGATCCATCGACGTGGACTTCGGACGTGCCTCGCCTGACAGGGAGTCGTGAGCATGACGTTTCGCCCGGACGCGGAACTCGATCCCGAGCAGGTACGTGATGTCCGCGGCCGCCGAGGCGGGGCGATCGCCGTCGGCGAGGGCGGTATTGGAATCGTGATTGTCGCCCATCCGTCGTCCTGCTGCTGGGCGGCGACCCAGGCGCTGCTCAACGGAGCGGGCGGCCCGATCACGGGCCAGCAGCAACCGGCACCCATCGAGGGACCGCGGCCACCGAGACCTGCCGCACCGGCGCCGATGCCAACGCCCGCGCCGACTGCCGCATCGTGGGGTACGTCAACAGCGTCAGCAGTACTGGCAGCAATCGTTCGCTCAGTCCGGGCAGCGCTACCGCTCGCGAAGACGTGCTCTTCAGCGGGAGCAGAGCAGAGCGGATGCGGCACGGCGAGCGCGGCGACCGGACCGTTCTACTGCCCGCCCGACACATCGGTCTACCTCGACCTGGAGTTCTTCGTGAGCTGCACACGAGGTTCGGCGCGCGCGGCAGCAGCTTCGCCGAAGCGTCGTCGCCCACGGTACGGCCACCACATCGAGAATCTCACGGGCGTGCTCGACCGCGCGGGTAACGGCGGCGGTGCTACCGGCGGCTCGGTCCGCATCGAGTTGATGGCCGACTGCCTCGCCGGGCTGTGGGCGGCGCACGCCCAGAGCACGAAGCTGCTCGGGCGGGTGACGCGCGACGACATCAACCAGGCGCTCGATGCCGCCGCCGCGGTCGAGGACGACCGCATCCAGAAGTCGACCAGCGGGCGCGTGAACCCCGAGTCGTGGACGCACGGGTCCTCGGAGCAGCGCCAGCGCTGGACCTCGCGGGCTACGAGCGGGGCATGGCCGCCTGCGGCACGTTCTCCACCCAGCAGCCGCGCCGTAGCCCGAGGACGTTCCTGCATGTCCCGGGGTGTGCGCTGGAAGATGCGCCCTCGATAGAGCGACGGCGGCAAGGAGGCCAAGCTGCCGCGCGCGCCCTCGACACAACGTGCGATTCGACGCGCGTGGCCGAGTGCTGCGCTGCTCGCCGCTTGCTACGTCGCCGGGACGGGAGCTGCCGCACTGGAGGCGCCGAGCGCTGGGCGCTGCTGCTCCTCGTCGCGGTGATCGCCGTGCTCGCCGCGGTCGCCGAGGCGTGACCTCGGTTGCCGTCGCCGCCCGGCGCGCTGGCGCTGGGCGGGGGAGCGTTCGCGCGCTACGCGGTCGCCCTCGATGCCCCGCCGAGCGCGCTCGCCTCGATGTCCGGCGTGCACGCCCTCGAGGGCGCCGTCCGCGCCGACCCTTCCGTCCGAGGCACGTTCGTGCGCTTCGATGTCGACGTGGACCGACTCGACGGGAGCGCCATCGTCGGCGTCGCGCGGGTGACCGCGCCGTTCTCGAGCAGCCGTCCGCGCGGGGGCGACCGCGTCGCGCTGACCGGCCGCGTCGAGGCGATCAGGCCCTCGATGACGGCGCCCCGGCGAGTACCTGCGCGGCCAGGGCATCGATGCAACTGATCCGCGCTGACGCGGCTGGAGGTCCGCCAGCTTACGCGACACCGGCAGCGCTCCCACGAGGTGGCTCCGCGCGCTGCGCCTCACCCTCGTCGACCACATCGAGCGGTCGCTCCCGGAGCCCGAGTCGAGAACTCGCCGTGGGGATGCTGATCGGGCGGCAGGGGACACTGCCGCCGCAACTCGCCGCCGATCTGCGCGCCACCGGCACGACGCACCTCGTGGTGGTGTCGGACAGAACGTGGCGCTCGTCCTCGGCATGACCGCGCTGCTGGGCACCCTCCTGTCGAGGCGCACCGCGGCGCTGATCGCCCTCGGCGTGCTGCCGGGGTATGTGCTCCTCATCGGCCCGAGCCGCCCGTGGTCCGCGCCGGCGATCATGGCGGTCGGCATGACCCTCGGCACCGCGAGCGGGCGGCGGACGCCGGGTTCGTCTACCTCGCATATGCCCTCGCGATCATGCTCGCGATCGACCCGCGCCTGGTGTCGAGCGTGTCCTTCCAGCTGTCGGCAACCGCGACGTGGGGCGTGATCGTTCTCGCGCCCGCGCTGACCGCGGGAATCTCGAGGGCGCTCCGCCTCGCCGAGGGTCACGCGCTGGTCCCCCTCATCGAGGTGGGCGCGACGGCGACCGCGGCGTTCGCCTCGGTGCTGCCGGTGCAGGCGCGGGTGTTCGGCAACCTGCCGCTGGCAGCCATCCCCACGAACATCCTCGCCACGCCGTTGTACGGCGCGACGTTGCTCGTGGCGGGCATCGCGGCACTCTTCGGCGGGATCGATGCGGTCGCCGACGCGATCTGGAGCGTGGGTGTGCTTGCGCCGCGCCCGTTCGTGGACCTCGTGTCGCACCTCGGCGGCTGGGGCACGATCGGGTTCCCAGCGAGCGAGCCCGTGCTCCTCGCCATCGCCAGCTACGCCGCGCTCCTCCTCGCCACCTGGCTCGCGCAGCGACAAGGACGGGCGCCCATCGAGGATGGCGAGCCACGCCGCCTCGCGGGGGGCGCCGGACGGCACGTCCCGCCTGCGTTGCTCGCGGCCGCCGTGCTGGCAGCGGCGGTGCTCTCCGCGTCGAGCATGACGGGCACGAGGGCCGAGCCACGCGTGACGGTCCTCGATGTGGGGCAGGGGCTCGCGGTGCTGGTGCGCGACGGCGCCGACGCCGTCCTCATCGACGCCGGACCACCCGACGGCTCGGCCCTGCGCGCGCTCCCTCGAGGCGTCTCGCGCGACCTCGGGGCGCTGGTGGTCACGCACACCGACCTCGATCACGCCGGCGGCGTCGAGGAGGTGGCGCGGCGGATGCGCGTGGCGCGCGTGCTCGGCGCCGCGCCCGCACCCTTCGAGGCCGAGACGTTCGACCTCGGTCAGCGCGTCAATACCGGCGCGAGCAGCAGCATCGAGGTGCTCTCGCCGCCCCCCGGCCCCCTCCGCATGCGTGAGAGCGAGAACGATCGTTCCCTGGTCCTGCTACTGACGGTGGGCAGCCAGCGTATCCTCGTCGCCGCGGACATCGAGGCCGCCGCAGAGCGCTGGCTGGTCAACACCGGCCGCGACCTGCACGCCGCCGCCCTCGTGGTGCCGCACCACGGTTCGCGCACGTCCTCGACGCCCGCGTTCATCGAGGCCGTGGCGCCCTCGGTGGCGGTGATCTCGGCCGGACGCGACAACCGCTTTGGCCACCCCCACCCCGACGTCGTGAGCCGCTACGAAGCAGCCGGCGTGAGCATCCTCAACACCGCCGACCACGGCTCGATCACGCTGACCGCGCATGCCGGAACTCTCGAGGTGGCGACGGAGCGCTAGGACCTGCCTCCCGAGGGCTAGATGACCGCCTCGAAGCCGGCGAACTCGCCGGTGGCATCCTCCCAGCGGAAGCGCACGCCATCGACGCGGGCGAGCGCAGGGCCCTCCCGCAGCCGCTCGACGAACGTGCGCAGTGTCGGCTCATCGCCCTCGGCCACCACCTCGACGGTGGCGCCGTCATCGAGGTTGCGCGCGTGCCGGTGACGAGCAGGCGCACGGCCTCGTCAGCCGCGAACGCGCGGTATCCGACGCCCTGCACGCGCCCCGTGGCGCGCGCGACGATCCGGCGAACGCGCCCGGGCATCGAGGGCTACGCCCCCACCAGGCCGCGCACGACGTCCTCGACCAGCGCGGGCTCGACGTCATCGTGCAGCCTCGGCGCCCCCACCTCGTCGAGGAGGATGAAGCGCATCCGTCCG
The DNA here is from genome assembly GCA_046328255.1 of Dehalococcoidia bacterium. Lineage (GTDB taxonomy): Bacteria > Chloroflexota > Dehalococcoidia > UBA2979 > UBA2979 > RBC038. Next base: position 44,821 of record JAXLWY010000008.1, read on the forward strand.
CCGCTGACCTTCTTGTCAAGCCGCATCGCCGCGAGCACGGCGCGGTGATCGACGCCGGGCGCGTTCAGCGGCAGTCCGAACGCGTGCAGCAGCGCGGTCATCCGTCCCGACACGTCCTCGGGGGTCACGCCCATGCGCGTGCCGATGCGCGCCGCGCCGACCATGCCGACGCTCACCGCCTCGCCGTGCAGGTACTCGCCGAGGCCCGCCGCTGTCTCGACGCCGTGTCCGATCGTGTGGCCGTAGTTGAGGATTGCGCGCAGCCCGCGCTCCTCGGGATCCGCCGAGACCACGAGCGCCTTCAGCCTCGACGAGCGCGCGATGATGCTCGACAGCAGCTCGGGGCGGGCGGTACCGGCCGCGAGCGCGTGCGCGTTCCGCTCGAGGAGGTCGAGCAGGTCGCCGTCGAGGATGAGCGCGTGCTTGATCACCTCGGCCCACCCCTCGATGTAGGGGCGCTTCGGCAGCGTCGCCAGCACCTCGATGTCCGAGATCACCGCGACCGGCTGATGGAACGCCCCCACGAGGTTCTTGCCCGCGGGCAGATCGACGGCGACCTTGCCGCCGATCGCGGCGTCGTTCATCGCGAGCACCGAGGTGGGCACCTGCAGCACCGGCATCCCGCGGAGGTAGGTGGCTGCAACGTATCCGGCGAGGTCGCCGACGACGCCGCCACCGAGGGCGACGATCACATCGCGACGCTCAGCGCGCTGCGAGGCGAGCCAGCCGTACAGCTCCTGCGCGACCTGCAGCGCCTTTGAGCGCTCGCCCGCGGGAACCACGTACGAGGCGCCCGCCACGCCCGCCGTCTCGAGGCTGCGCGCGATCGCGGTGCCGTGGTGCTCGATCACCGTGGCGTCCGAGATCAGGAAGACGCGCCCGGTGAGTCCGAGCTCGCGCAGGCGCTCGGGGATGCGGAGTCGCTCACCGGCGCCCACCCAGATCGGGTAGCGCTCGCTGCCGGTGTCGACCATCGCCGCCATCGAGGATTCCGGGCGAGTCTCGCCGAGGCGCGCCGAACGTCCCGGTCGCGCGAGGAGCGACGCGCCCTCGGCGGCCCAGCGCTGGAGGATGCGGCCGGTGATGGCCGCCGGCGTCAGTCCGAGGCAGGGGACCCAGAGGTCCGCGAGCGCGTAGAACGGACGGCGCTCCGCCTCGAGTTCCCGCAGCCGCATCTCGAGGTCGCCCTCGAGCAGTGGCCGGTCGCTGCCCTGCGGGTTGGCCCGCAGGCGGCGCGCGATCTCGGCAGGTGGTGCGTCGAGGTAGCAGATGAGCCCGCGCTCGCCGAGGACGGCACGGTTCGCCGCCGACTGGAACGCGCCGCCGCCGGTCGCGATGACTGCGGGCTCCCGCGTGGCAGCCTCGGCGACGACGCCCGCCTCGATCTGCCGGAACGCCGGCTCGCCCCGTCCGACGATGAGCTGCGCGGGAGTTTCGCCCGTGCGCTCGCGGACGAGGTCGTCGGTATCGAGGAGCGGCCAGCCGAGCTGCCTCGCGAGCTCCGCGCCCACGGAGGACTTGCCGACTCCGCTCAGCCCCACCAGGACGAGCTGGCGCACGGGCGCGACATCAGGCGCGTCGTTCGCGGCCTCGCTCACGAGCGTGCCGTCCTCGACAGGCCCGCTGCTCTGGTGGGAGTCGGAGATGGGAGCGGGATCACGAGGTCAGTCGCGCACGTTGCGCGGGCCGACTGTGGCCTGGAACGCGAGGAAGTTGCGCCGGAACTCATCGACGTGATCGCCACCGAACTTCTCGAGCGCGGCCGTCGCGAGCACGATCGCGAGCATCGCCTCGCCGATGACGCCCGCAGCCGGGACCACGCACGCGTCGGAGCGCTCATAGAACGAGGTCGTCTCCTCGCCGGTGAGCAGGTCGGCGGTCGGCATCCGCTGCGGCACCGTCGAGATCGGCTTGATCGCCGCGCGGACCACGATGTCCTCGCCGTTGGTCATGCCGCCCTCGAGGCCGCCGGCGCGATTGGTCGCGCGCTGCCAGGGCCGCTCGGACCACTGCTGCCGCGGCAGGATGATGTCCTGCACCTGCGACCCGCGCTTCGTGGCGTTTTCCCAGGCATCGCCCACCTCGACGCCCTTGACAGCGTGGATCGCGAGGAACGCCTGCGCGATCAGCCCGTCGAGCTTGCGATCCCAGTGCACGTGACTCCCGAGGCCGAACGGCAGTCCCGAGGCGCGCACCTCGAACACGCCGCCGATGGTGTCGCGCGCGTCCTTCGCCGCGTCGATCTCCTCGATCATGCGCTGCTCGACGGACGGGTCGCCGACGCGCACCGGCGACGCCTCGACGGCTGCCCAGTCGACCTGCTCAGGCGGGGACGCCACTACCGAGCCCACCCTCAGGACGTGCGAGTGGATCGTGACACCCAGCTCCGCGAGGAGCGCGCGCGCGACCGCACCGACGGCCACGCGTGCCGCCGTCTCGCGCGCGCTCGACCGCTCGAGGATCGGCCGCACGTCGTCGAGGCCGTACTTCTGCGTCCCCGCGAGGTCGGCGTGGCCCGGCCGGAGCAACGTCACCGGTTCCACCACCTGGTCGACGGGACCTACTGCCATACGGACCTGCCAGTTGGCGTTCTCCCAGTCGGCGTTGTCGATCCACATCGCGATCGGGTCGCCCATGGTCTTGCCGTGGCGCACGCCGGCCGTGATGTTGGCCCAGTCGACCTCGATCTCCTGGCGCTTGCCGCGGCCGTAGCCCTTCTGGCGGCGCGCGAGGTCGGCGCGGATGCGCTCCTCGGTGATCTCGAGGCCGGCGGGGACGCCCTCGACGATGGCGGTAAGGGCGCGCCCGTGAGACTCGCCCGCCGTGAACCAGCGCAGTTGCGTCATCGCGAGGCCCTCCGCAGTGTCTCCTCGGCGGCGGCGACCGCCGCCTGTGCGTCCGGCGCGATCAGCGCGTCGAACTCCGGATCGAGCGGCTCGCCGGGAGCCGCCTCTCGCGTACGCCATCCCTCGAGGATCTCGGGGTCCTCGGCGGTGTCCCAGGGTGCGTTGGCGGCGTCCTCGCGGTTGGCGCGCACCACCAGGATGCATTCGGTTGCGGTGCTGCCGTCCGGCATGAGGTGGGCAGCGTACACGTCCACCTGTACCTCGTCGAAGCGCACATGGGGGATCTCGTAGAGCGCGCGCTCCACCATCTTCACCGCCACCCGGCGCGCCACGTCGATGGGACGCCCCATCTCGCGGCGTTCGTTATTGATCACGCGGATATCCGAGGTGGCCACCATCGAGACGCGGCAGCGCTGCTGATCCATCGCGATCGTGGCCGCCGAGGACAGCGCCTGCCAGTCGGCGGGGGCCATCGTCCGCGGCGGTTTCTGGCGCCGCCACGCCTCCATCGCGTTGCCAACCGCCTGCCGGAGCACGTCGAGGTCGCCCGCCGCGATGGCGGTGCGCCACGCCTGCGCTGCATACGTCGCCTGCAGCACGAACGCTCCGAGGGCCACTCCGAGCAGGACGAAGAAGAGCAGTCCCCACCCCATCGGTGCGCCTCCCTCCTCGAGCGTGCGCCCCCGGCTACGCCTCGCGGGCGGCGAGGGCGGCGCGTGCGGCCTGCGACATCACCTCGATGGGCGGGTCGAAGCCGGTCCAGAGGCGGAACGCCTCCGCGCCCTGGTGCACGAGCATACCGAGCCCGCCGATGGGGCGTGCGCCTCCCGCCTCGGCAGCCGCAAGAAACGGCGTCCGCTCGGGCACGTAGACGAGGTCGAACGCCACCTGGCCGCGATGAAACAGCGAGGCGGGAACAGGCGTGCCGCCCTCATCCGGGCCGTGGCGCATTCCGATCGTGGTGGACTGGAGCACGAGGTCGGCCGCGGCCATCGCCGCGACGAAGGCCGGCGCGCCCACGTCGAGGGGTACCGCGGTCACCGTCAGTTCGGTCCCACCCAGGTTCGTGAGCGCCTCGGCGCGGGCTAGCGTCCGGTTCGCCACCACCACCGAGGCCGCGCGCGCGCTCCGCATCGCGACCACCGCCGCGCGGGCGGCGCCCCCCGCGCCGACCACCAGCACGCGCAGCCCTCGAGGGTCGGCGTCGGCGGCCCGCAGCGCCGCGAGCAGTCCCGAGACATCGGTGTTCGTCGCGTGCAGCAGCGAATCGCGGCGCACGATCGTGTTGAGGGCGCCGACCCGCTCGACGAGGGCATCTGGCCGATCGACGAAGCGCAGCATCGCCTGCTTGTGCGGCACCGTGACGTTGGCGCCGAGGAGTTGCGCCGAGCGCAGCCGCTCCGCCGCCACAGGCAGGTCGGCCTCGAGGAGGTCCCACGCCTCGTAGCGCGCGTCCACTCCCAGCGCGTCGAGCGCGGCCTGCTGGAAGGCGGGTGAGATCGAGTGCGCGACGGGGTGTCCGATGAGCGCGATGGTCTGCGTCACGCCTCAGGGTCCCTGCTGGTACGCCGCAACGTTGCGATTGTGCTCTGCGAGCGTGGTGGCGAAGACATGGCTGCCGTCACCCTTCGCCACAAAGTAGAGGAAGTCCGTCCGATCCGGCCGCACCGCGGCGAGGATGGAATCGAGGCCCGGTGAGGCGATAGGGCCCGGCGGGAGTCCTTCGTTGACGTATGTGTTGTAGGGCGACTTCGTGCGGAGGTCGGTGAGCGTGAGGTCGCGCTTCCACCATCCGAAGCGCGCCACCGACTCGGGTGTGGCGATCGCGAACTGCACCGTCGGGTCGGCATCGAGGCCCGTCTCGTCATCGAGGCGGTTGAGGTAGACGGACGCGATGGTCGCGCGCTCGTCCTTGCGCACCGCCTCGCGCTCCACGATCGAGGCGAGCGTGATCACCTCGTCCGGCGCCAGGCCGATGCGTCGCCCCTCGTCAAAGACCGAGGGCGGAACGCGCTCGTCGAAGGTGGCGAGCATGCGCGCAACGAGCGCCTCCGGCGTGGAGTCGCACTCGAGGGGGTACACGGCCGGGAAGAGGTAGCCGACCAGTGAGGCGCCCGCGTGCCGTCCGCCCGGTCCCGGACGCGCCTCGCGTGCGTCGAAGGCACGCTCCCACTCGGCCAGTGTCCCGATGCCGCCCTGCACGCCGCGCTCGGCCACCTCCTCGGGGCGCAGCCCCTCGGGGATGGTGAGCGAACGCCCGGTCGTGATACCCGCGCGCATCCGGCGGATCACCTCACCGGCCGGCACCCGTCGAGGCAGTTCGTAACAGCCCGCCTGCAGCTCCGAGGACGCACCGCTGGCCTCGAGGAGCACGCTGAATCGACGCCGATCGGTGACCACGCCCGATTCCTCGAGGAGTTGTCCGATCGCGGCGCCGCCCATCCCCTGTCGCACCGTGACGCGCACGAACGCGCTGGTGTCGACCGCCTCGACGACGACGGGCGGCTCCTCACCCAGCCGTGCGGCCGCCTGCGACGCCGTCTCGAGGATCAGCGCGCCAGCCACGAGGAACGCGACGGTCGCAAGCAGCGCGATGAGCAGGCCCGTCCTCGAGACATCGAGTCGTGCCACGCGCCCTCCGGATCCCGCATGTCGCGTCGGTTTCCCATGGTCTCACCGCACGGCGTCAGGGTCGCCGTCGCCGGTCGAGGACCTGCTGCAGGATCAGCGCCGCTGCCACGTGGTCGCGCGGACCGCGCGCGCGGCCGCCGAGCGGATCGCGCTCGGCCGCCGTCGAGGTCAGGCGCTCGTCCTCGTACTCGACCGGCAGCCCCAGCTCGCGCTCGAGTCGGGTGCCGAGCTTCCTCGCCAACTCCGCCTGCGGCCCCTCGGTCCCATCGAGCGAGACCGCGAGCCCGAGCACGATCCCACCGACTCCCTCGCGCGCGGCGATCGCGCGGATCGCGGGGAACGCGGCCGAGGCGGGCACCACTTCGAGGGGTACGGCGACTCGCTCGTCCTCGTCGCAGGCCGCAATCCCGACGCGGACACCGCCCGGATCGATCCCGAGCCACCTCACGCGCGCCTCGACGTGCTCATGCAGGCACGGTAGCCGGATCGCCGCTCCGGAGGGGTACGAGGTCGCCTCAGGGTGCGGCGCCGGCCGTCTTCGGGGAATGCGCCGGGACAATCACGAACTCGATCTGTGAGGCTCGCCGCGGCAGCCACGGCCACGGCAGCCAGACCGGCCCGAGCGTCACCTCGGGGTCCGAGGCGAGGTGCAAGCGCTGGCGCAAGAGCGTTCGGGCCTCGGCGGGATTGGCCCCCGTGACCTCCCCGGCGAGCGCCGCGCCGTCGATCCTGGGCACGGTCGCACTCGAGAGGCGCACGGGGATCGCCTGCCGGATCGCATCGCCGGACGCGCCCGCCGCGAACGCGAGTCGGGCGGCGCCGGGGACAATCGTGCGCCCCGAGGGGACCTGTGGCGCGAGGTATCGCTCGGCGAACGCGGCCGCGACGTCGGGCAGCACCACGGGCACCGAGGCCCGCCCGACGTACTCCGCCGAGAACACCTCCGACGCCTCATCGAGTTGCTGGAACGGCTGCTGGGCGAGCATCGCCACCGACGCGCCCTCGGCAATCACGAGCCCGCCGTCGTACTCCTCCTGGAGTTGGCGCAGCGCCACGCGCGTCAGCACGTCCTCGGCCAGCCGGTGCACGCGGTCGACATCCGCCTGCGCGACGCCCGCGGCGACGCGATCGGAGCCGCCGTGTCCCGGCGTGGGGTTGCTCACCGTGAGGCCGCTCGGTGCGTCATCGATGCGCTTGATGGTGTCGGGCGGGATGTTGCCCGCGGTGCCGGGCCGCATCGCGATCGCGTCCACGCTCGCCGCCTCGCCGGGCTCGATGCGAATCGGGTCGACGGTGGCGAAGCCACGCAGGCTGTCGTCGCGCACGACCGCGCCTCGAGGCAGCTCGATCACGCCCGGTCCCGCGTTCCGGAAATCCAGGCGCACGAGCGCCGGGCGGTCACCCACGCGGACGCTGCCGGTCGTGGGCGCGCTGACGACCGCGCGCACGGTGCGTTGCTGGGCGAGCGCGGGCAGCGTCCGCCCCGCCACGTCGAACGTGGATGCGAGCGGATTCACGCGCACGAGGAGGTCGGCCTCGATCGGCTCCGCGGGTGGCGCCACCTCGATGCGGGCGGTCGGCACGGTGTAGACGATGCCTGCGGCAAGCGCGAACACGCCGCCCGCCAGCATCGCCACCCACGGCCAGACCACCGTCAGCCCGACGAACGGATCGTTGCGCCACCGCCGAGGAGCCCTCGCGTGGTGCGTGCGGCACGGATGCCCGACTGTCGCGCGTACCGACGTACCTCGCTGCGGGTGCTGACCACGCCGATCGCGAGTCCCTGGCGGCGTGCGTGGCCCGCGATGCGCACCCAGGCCGCCGCCGTCCGGAGCGCGGCCACCCCGCGAGGGGCGACCAGCACGATGTCGGCGGCCGGGCTGCATCGAGGCGACCCAGGATCGTGGCGAGGTCATCGCCCGGCTGCGCCTCGACGCGCGCAGCGGCGACCTCGGCGGCGCCCGGCACGCGCTCGAGGGCATGACGCGCGCGGGCGACGCCGGTGGTCGCCAGCGCGCTGATCCGGGGTCGCGCCGCGGTCTCGAGCGCGATCGCGCTCGTGCGCGCCGACCGTCCGAGGGTCAGGGCGTTCGCGCGCGGCGATCGAGGAGCGGCGGGATGTGCTCGGCCAGCCACGCCCAGGTCGCGCTCGCGAGATCGCGCGCAGCGTCGGTGGCGACGCCGGCGAGGCGAGCCGCCTCGATTTGCACGTCGTGCACGCGGCTACGCCATCCGCCGGCCGGAGGGGTGGTCATGTGGGGGCTGCCTTCGTTACGCCCTCAGCAGCTCGCGAGCGCGGCGCGTCGCGACTTCCACTGCCTCCGCCAGCTTGGACGCGTCACGGCCTCCAGCCTGCGCCAGGCCGGGGCGGCCGCCGCCCCGACCACCGATCACGTTCGCACCCTCGCGGACCAGCTCGTCCGCGCGCACGCCTCCGATCTACCACGTCGTCGGTCGCAGCGACCAGCAGCGAGGGTCGTCCGCCCGCGTTCGCGCCGAGGATCACCACAGCGCTGCCGAGCTGGCGGCGCAGCCGGTCGGCCATCTCGCGCAGCTGGTCCCCGGACTCGGCCTCCACCGTGGCCCCGAGGAGGCGCACGTCGCCGATTGCCTCCGCGCGCGCCACCAGCTCGTCGGCAGCTCCCGAGGATGCGGCGCGGCGCTGCTCCTCGATGCGGCGGTTCGCCTCTGCGAGCTGCGCTTCGAGCGCGTCGATGCGGCCCCAGATCTCCGACGAGGGCACACGGAAGCGCTGTGCGAGGGCCCCCACCACGTCCGCACGCTCCTCGAGCAGGCGCTCGGCCTCGGTGCCTGTCACCGCCTCGAGACGGCGCAGTCCAGCGCCGATGCTGCTGTCGCTCACTATCTGAAACACCCCTACCTGTCCGGTTGAGTGCAGGTGAGTTCCGCCGCAGAGCTCGCGGCTGAAGCACGCGGCTTCGTGGTGCTCGAGGCCATGCTCGTCGTGTGAATGTTCGCCTTCCGGACCGTGCGAGTGGTCCTCGTGCGGCAGCTCGCAGTACTCGACCATGCGCACGTTGGCGGTGTAGCGGTCCTCGAAGAACGCGATCGCGCCGCGCTCGATCGCGTCGTTGAACGGGAGTTCGAGGGTCTCGCGGCGGATGTCGTCGCGCACCTTCGCGTTCACCAGCCGCTGGACGGCGCGCAGCGTCTCCGCCGCGGGCGCCTCGGGATGCGTGTAGTCGAACCTCAGGCGGTCCGGTCCGACGTACGACCCCGCCTGCCGCACGTGCGTGCCGAGGATCGAACGCAGCGCAGCGTGTAGCAGGTGCGTCGCGGTGTGATTGCGCATCGATCCGAGGCGCCACTCGCGATCCGCGCTCGCGCGTGCGGGCTCGCCGACGCCGATCGCACCCTCGATGACGGCGCCGGCGTGCACGATCACGTCGCCATAGCGCTGCGTGTCCTCAACGCTGAAGTGGCCCGTGGGCGTCACGATGTCGCCCCGGTCGCCCACCTGACCACCGCCCTCGGGATACAGCGCGGTCGCCGCGAGGATCACCTCGCCGCGCTGGCCCGTCTCGAGGTGGTCCGCGGGCACGCCATCGACGAGCACGGCGGCGATGGTGGAGTCGAGCGCCATCGTCTCGTACCCCTCGAACCGGGACTCGATGCCGAGCGACGCCGCAAGGGCCGCGTACCGCTGAGCGTGATCCGCCTCGGTGTCCCCGCTGAACTGCTCCCCGCGCGAGCGCTCGCGCTGGGCCGCCATCTCCGCCTCGAACCCCTCCTCGTCCACCGTGTAGCCGAGGCCGGCGGCCACCTCCCGCGTCAGCTCGGGCGGGAGGCCGTGGGTGTCGTAGAGCGTGAACATGTCGCGGCCGGGGATGCGTTTCGAGGCCTGTTCGCGCGCGACAACGTCATCGAGCAGCTCGAGTCCGCGCGCGAGCGTCGCCTGGAAGCGCGCCTCCTCGGTGCCCGCGATCCGTCGAATGAAGTCGCGCTGCTGCGCGAGATCGGGATAGTGCGCGCTTGACACGTCGATGGCGACATTGACGGCGCGCTCGAGGAAGGGCTCGCGGAGCCCGATCGTGTGCGCGAAGTACAGCGCGCGCCGCAGCTCCCGACGCAGGACGTACCCGCGGCCCTCGTTCGCGGGCAGCACGCCGTCGTTCACGAGGAATGCGATCGCCCGCGCGTGCTCCGACATCGAGCGCAGCGCGCGCGCCACCTCGGGCAGCTCGGCGGGGTCGTAGGGGCGGTTCGCGATCGCCGCCACGGCGTCGACGAGCGTCTTCAGCTCATCGGTGTCGTACACCGAGGCGCCGTGCTGCAGCACCCACGAGAGTCGCTCGAGGCCGGCGCCGGTGTCGATGTTCTGCGCGGGCAACGGCGTGCGCGTTCCTTCCTCGTCCTGGAAATAGGCCATGAAGACCAGGTTCCAGATCTCGAGGAAGCGCCCGCAGCCGACATCCGGGTGACAGTTGCCGGCGGCGCAAGCGGGGCACCCGGGCACCGTACCGAAGTCGTAGTGCAGCTCCGAGCAGGGACCGCAGGGGCCGCTGTCGCCGGGCGGGCCCCAGAAGTTGCCCTGCGCGGCCGTGTAGCGATGGATGCGATCGCGCGGGATCCCGCGGGCGGCCCACAGCTCGAGGGCTTCGTCGTCGTCCTCGTACACCGTGGCGAGGAGGCGCGTGCCGTCGATCGCGAGCACGTTCGTGAGGAAGTCCCAGGCCCACTCGATTGCCTGCGCCTTGAAGTAGTCGCCGACCGAGAAGTTGCCCAGCATCTCGAAGAAGGTGAGGTGCGAGGCGTCTCCCACCTCCTCGATGTCCGTGGTGCGGAAGCACTTCTGCACCGACGTCATCCGCCGCGCCGGCGGCTCCTCGAGGCCCATGAAGTACGGCTTGAACTGCACCATGCCCGCCGTGGTGAACAGCAGCGTGGGGTCACCGTGCGGCACCAGTGACGACGAGGGGATGCGCAGGTGCCCACGCCCCTCGAAGTAGCTGAGGAACGTCTCGCGAAGCTCATCGACCGTCGGCGGCATGGACTCGACTCCGTCAGCACCGGCTCGGGTGCCCTCGTGAGGGTTTCCCTCAAGCGTGAGGGTTCCCCCAGGCCTGAGGGTGTGCCCTGAAGCGATCAGGGGCGTCCCTGACTGGGTGGGATATTGGCGGCTGTGTACAATTGGTCAGCGCCACGACCGTGATGAACTGGCGCGCGGCGACCGAATTCTACACTGCCGAGACGCTGGCTTCGCGGCGCCTCTGAATGCAGGGAGTCCCGTCATCCCGGACGACCGACAGGCGACCGAACCCGCTGAACCTCCGCAACCAGCCGCACCCGCCCGCTCCGAGGGCTTCGGCGGCTGGGTCGCGGTGGTCCTGGCGGCGGGGCATGGCACGCGCATGCGCTCCCGTACCCCGAAGGTGCTCCACCCGGTGGCGGGGCGCCCCATGGTCACGTGCGTTCTCGATGCGCTGGCCGAGGCGGGGTTTGCCGACATCGTGGTGGTCGCCGACGCCGCCAGCGGCGAGGTCGCTCGCGCCGTCGATGGTCGCGCGCGCATCGCGGTGCAGTCCGGCGCGCGAGGGACCGCCGAGGCGGTCCTCGCATCGAAGAGCGCGACCACCGAGGCTGCACGGCTCCTGATCGTGAACGGCGACCTCCCCCTCCTCGAGGGGGCCACGATCGCCGAGCTGGCGGCGTACCACGTCGCCTCGAGTGCGACGCTCTCACTGCTCACCGCGGTCGTGTCCGAGCCCGCGGGCTACGGGCGTGTCGTCCGCGACATGCCGGGGCCCGGCCGCGTGCGCGCGGTCATCGAGCAGAGCGAGGTGAGCGACGCGACCGCCCACATCGACGAGGTGAACGTCGGCCTCTACGCCGTCGAGAGCGCCTGGCTGTGGACCGCCATCGAAGGCCTCCCCTTGCGCGAGGGCGGCGAGCGCTACCTCACCGATATCGTCGCGACCGCCCTCGAGCAGGGTCAGCGCGTCGCCACCCACACATGCGAGGACGCCGCTGAGGCGCAGCAGGTGAACACCCGCGTCGACCTCGCCCGCGCCGAGGCGGTGGCGCGCCGCCGCATCCTCGAGCGCGTGATGCTCGGCGGCGTCACGATGATCGACCCCGATCACACCTACATCGACGCCGGCGTCGAGGTCGGTGAGGACACGGTGCTCCTGCCGGGCGTGCACCTCGTCGGCGGAACGCGCGTCGGCAGCGGCTGCCGCATCGGCCCCGACACGATGCTGCGTGACATGCTCGTGGGTGACGGCTGCACGATCGGCCCGTCCACCCTCGAGGGCTCCACGCTCGAGCCCGGCGTCGATATCGGGCCCTACTGCCGCATCCGGCCCGGCTCGCGCCTCGAGAGCGGCGTGCACCTCGGCAACTTCGCCGAGGTGAAGGCGTCGCGGATCGGCGCGGGCACCGCGATCGGCCACTTCTCTTACATCGGTGACTCTGACATCGGCTCCGGTGTGAACATCGGCGCCGGAACCATCACCGTGAACTATGACGGCAAGGCGAAGTACCGAACCGTGGTGGGTGACGACGCGTTCATCGGCAGCGACTCACTCCTGATCGCGCCCATCGAGGTGGGACCGCGCTCGAGCACGGCTGCGGGGTCCGTCGTCACGCGTGACGTGCCTGCCGACACGCAGGTGCTCGGCATGCCCGCCCGCCCCCGCCCCTCCACCAATGGAGCCCGAGGAGCCACAGAGGAGGCCGCTGGCCCGACCGGGGCCTGATTGTGGAAGACACTCGTCTCATCGGGATCGTGCTCCTGGGGGCAGCCGCGCTCCTCCTCGGACTGACCACCGCCGCCGAGGCGGGGATCATCGCGATCAGCCGTAGCCGGGTGCACGGCACGCACAGCGTGGGCGGCAACGGCTCGGGGACGCTGCTCCTCAACTACATCCGCCATCGCCAGGCGATCATCGCGGCCCTCTCGACGGCTGCCACGGTCACGACGATCGGCGGGACCGCCCTCCTGACGCACGTCATCCTGGGGCCCGCCCGCGCCTCGCTGTCGGCGCTCGCCCTCGTGACCGCGATCGCGGTCGTCGCGGTGTCGCTGATCCGGCAGACGGCGCGCGCCCTCGCGACGCAGTACCCCGAGGCCGTCGGGATCGCCCTCGCCGCTCCCACGCGCTGGATCCAGTTCGTGTTCTCACCCGTCTCGTTCGTTGCGAGCCTGCCCGCCTCGCTCATCCTCCGCGCGCTGGGTCAGCAGACCGGCCCGCGCGCGCCCGACCCCGCCGATGAGCTGCTCGCGATCCTCGAGGCGCCCGATATCGAGGACCACTCGCTCATCGAGGAGCGGCGCATGATGCGCGGCGTGCTCGACCTGTCCGAGCAGACGGTGCGCGAGTTGATGTCGCCTCGGACCGACATCACTGCGGTCTCCACGGACGCCTCGATTGGTGACGTCCTGCGAGTCGTCACGGAGTCCGGCTTCAGCCGCATCCCACTCTTCGACGAGGATATCGATCACATCGTCGGCGTCGTCTACGCCAAGGACCTGCTCGCCTACTTCATCTCCGGCGGGATCCGCCCGCGCCTGCAGGACATCTCGAGGCCCGCGTACTTCGTCCCCGAGACCAAGCACGCTGATGAGCTGCTCGCCGACATGAAGCGCAACAAGGTCCACCTCGCAATAGCGGTCGACGAGTACGGCGGTACCGCGGGCGTCGTGACCGTCGAGGACCTCCTCGAGGAGATCGTGGGCGAGATCAGCGACGAGTACGACACTTCGGAGATCGAGGTGGAGCGTGTCTCCGAGGACGAGTGTGTGGTCGATGCTGCGCTCGCGCTGTCGGAGCTGGAAGAGCTCTTCGGCGTGCCCGTGGACCTCGAGGATGTCGATACGGTGGGCGGCCTCGTCGTCTCACTCCTCGGACGGCTGGCCGTGCCGGGAGACGAGGTGACGGACGCCGAGCACGGGCTCCGTCTCCACGTGCTGTCCGTCGTCGGGCGACGCGTCAAGCGCGTCCGGATCACGAGGGTGACCGAGGATGCCGAGGACGCGGGCGCCACGTCGATGGTCGCCGCCGAGCAGTAGTCGCGCCACGCGCACACGGTTGCGGTGAGTCCCGCTTTCATCCGCCGGTGGTGACCGCTTTCATCCCTTCGTGGTGAGCCTGGCGAACCACACGCGCCGTAGTCGGGACTCACGAATGAAGATCCCATTCGCGGCGGCGGCCCCCGAGGCGACCGTTCGGAGGGGTCACCCCCCGCTGCGGTCTGCCCTCCGGGCGCAGCGCCTGCGTGTCCAACGTCTCGCCTCGGAAGGGGCCCGAGCCCGGCCTGTCGAGGTCGGCGGGTGTGGTTCGCCTCCGCTGCGCTGCGCTCACCACGAACGGACGGCGGCGGGCTGCTACGGGGCAGACGACAACGGGCCTCACCACGAACGGGAGATACGCCGGCCGCGCCCGAGCCGGCCTCGTTTGCTCCGCGCCGTCCGACGTGCGTACGCTGACACATGTGATGCAGGACGCAGATCGCGATTCCCTCGGGACAACCGGCGCGACGGACGAGGCGCGCCGCGCGGACGCCGACCTCGGCTACTGGGTGGCGCTCCACCGAGTGCACCGACTGGGGAGCATGCGGTTCGCGCTCCTCGAGGCCGCGTTCCCCTCCATGCGCCACGCCTGGGAGGCGTCACGTGGCGACCTCCAGGCCGCCGGCCTCGACGAGCGCACCGCCGGCGCGGTGGTCCTCGAGCGCGGACGCACCTCTCCCGAGGCCGAGCTGGAGCGCCTGGCCCGGGCTGGTGTGCAGGCCATCGCGCGCCCCCAGGCCGCGTACCCCTCGCTCCTGCGCGAGATCGACGACGCCCCGCCGGTCATCTACGTGCGCGGAGCGCTCACTCCCGAGGACGAGTGGGGCATCGCGGTGGTCGGCACCCGCCGCGCGACGGCATACGGCCGGCAGGCGGCCGGCGAACTCTCGAGGGGGCTCGCTGCCCACGGCATTACGCTCGTGTCGGGGCTCGCGCGGGGCATCGACACGATCGCGCACCGCACCGCGCTCGATACCGGCGGGCGCACGGTCGCCGTGCTGGCGTCTGGGCTCGATACGATCTATCCGCCGGAGAACGCCGGGCTCGCGCGCGAGATCGTCGAATCGGGCGCCCTCGTGACCGACTATCCGCTCGGGACCAAGCCGCGCGCCGAGTTCTTCCCGAGGCGGAACCGTATTATGTCGGGACTTGCACTCGGCACGCTGATCATCGAGGGTGACCTCAAGAGCGGCTCGATGATCACGGCGCGCACCGCGGGCGACCAGAACCGGGAGGTCTTCGCCGTCCCGGGCTCGATCTTCTCGCCGCAGTCCCGAGGGCCGCTTGCGCTGATCAAGGACGGGGCAACCCCGATTTGCACGGCGGAGGAAATCCTCGAGGCTCTGAACCTGACGAGGCTCGGCGCACAGCTCGACTTCGGTCGTGCGGCGCCTCCCGCCAGCGACGACGAGCAGGCACTCCTCGGAGCGCTCTCTCGCGAACCGCGCCACATCGACGACGTGGTGCGGACCACCGGTTTGGCGGCCGCCACCGTCTCCGGTACGCTCGCCCTGCTCGAGTTGAAGGGCCTCGTTCGAAACGTCGGAGGTATGCAGTACGCGCGTGTTCGCGAAGAGTCGGCGGCCTACGCTGAATGACCCGGGTTCGTCCCGCTTCGCGCACGCAGGCTCGCCCGGGACCGTCACCCCGACCAGGTGATGGGATCGGGATGGGCCACACAGGGTTGAGGTGACCGTTGACTACCCAGAGTCGAGCGAAGGGCACTCGAACGCGTGCCGCGGCGAACGCCGCCTCGAGCGGTGCGAGCGCAGGTGCGACCACTCGCGCGACGCGTAGCCGAGCACCGAAGGACGGCGCCGCGCTCGTGATCGTGGAGTCGCCCGCGAAGGCACGCACGATCGCGCAGTTCCTCGGTCCCGAGTACGTCGTCGAGTCGTCGATCGGCCACATCCGTGACCTCCCCTCGACGGCGGCCGAGAT
This sequence comes from Dehalococcoidia bacterium, assembly GCA_046328255.1. Lineage (GTDB taxonomy): Bacteria > Chloroflexota > Dehalococcoidia > UBA2979 > UBA2979 > RBC038. The sequence continues at coordinate 60,271 of JAXLWY010000008.1, forward strand.
CCCGGACGACCTCAAGAAGGAGAAGTGGGCGCGCCTCGGCGTGAACGTCGATGACGACTTCGAGCCGCTGTACATCGTGCCCGCCCAGAAGAAGGCGCAGGTGACGAAGCTCAAGGCGCTGCTCAAGGACGCGCGCGAGCTCTACCTCGCCACCGACGAGGACCGCGAGGGCGAGGCGATCGCGTGGCACCTCCGCGAGGTGCTGAAGCCGCGCGTCCCCGTCCGCCGCATGGTCTTCCACGAGATCACCCGCAAGGCCATCGACGAGGCGCTCTCCGCGCCCCGCGACATCGATGAGGAGCTCGTGGAGGCACAGGAGGCGCGCCGCATCCTCGATCGCCTCTACGGCTACGAGGTGTCACCCGTCCTCTGGAAGAAGGTGCGCCCTCGGCTCTCCGCCGGGCGCGTGCAGTCGGCCGCGGTCCGCCTCGTCGTGGAGCGCGAACGCGCGCGGATGCGCTTCGTGCGCGCCTCGTTCTGGGATGTTGACACGGTCCTCGGGGCGAACACCGTCGCGGACAACACGGACCGAGTGCCCGCGCGGCTCGTCGAGCTGGGCGGGAAGCGCGTCGCCAGCGGACGCGACTTCGACGCCTCGACCGGCGAACTGGCCTCGGACGCCGTCCTCCTCGATCAGCCCACCGCCGAGGCTGTCGCGAGCGCGCTGATCGGTCATCCGTCGACGGTCCGCGAGGTCGTCGAACGTCCGTTCACTCAGCGGCCTCCCGCGCCCTTCATCACCTCGACGCTCCAGCAGGAAGCGGGCCGCAAGCTCCGCTTCACCGCGCAGCGCACGATGCGGGTCGCGCAGGGCCTCTACGAGAACGGCCACATCACCTACATGCGCACCGACTCCACCAACCTCTCGACGCAGGCCGTCGATGCCGCGCGCAGCCAGGTGCGGAGCCTCTACGGCGCCGAGTACCTTCCCGAGGCGCCTCGCGTGTACCGCAGCACCTCGAAGGGCGCGCAGGAGGCCCACGAGGCGATCCGCCCCGCAGGCGACGAGTTCCAGACGCCCGAGCAGCTGCGCGCCGCCCTCGATGACGACGCGTTCCGCCTCTACGACCTGATCTGGAAGCGCACCGTCGCCGGCCAGATGCGCGACGCGACCGGGCTCCGCACCAACGTGCGCTGCGAGGCGGACGCGGGGGCCCACGGCGCCGCGGTGCTGACCACCTCGGGCAAGGTGATCACCGTCCCCGGCTTCCTCCGCGCGTATGTCGAGGGCTCCGACGACCCGGACGCGGAGCTCGAGGACCAGGAGCGCGTGCTGCCACCGCTGCGCGAGGGCCAGGTACTCACCACCCTCGAGGCGTCGGCGCGCGGCCACGAGACGCAGCCCCCTGCGCGCTTCACCGAGGCGAGCCTCGTTCGCGAGCTGGAGGAGCGCGGCATCGGCCGGCCCTCCACCTACGCGACGATCATCCAGACGATCCAGGACCGCGGCTACGTCCACAAGCGCGGCTCGGCGCTCGTGCCGAACTTCGTCGCCTTCGCGGTGACGCGCCTCCTCGAGGAGCACTTCCCCGAGCTGGTCGACCTCGACTTCACCGCGCGCATGGAGGGCCGCCTCGACGCGGTCGCCGCCGGCGACCTCGACGCGCGGCCGTGGCTGCGCGAGTTCTACTTCGGTGGCAGCGGCGGCGCGCCCGACGAGGATGCGAACGCGATCGGCCTGCGCGCGCGAATCGCCGAGGGACTGGGCGACATCGACGCCCGCGAGGTCTCCTCGATCCCCCTCGGCACCACCGAGGAGGGAAGCGCCGTCGCCGTGCGCGTCGGTCGATACGGCCCGTACGTGCAGGTGGACAACAGCGACGAGAAGGCCTCGATCCCCGACGACAGCGTCCCCGACGAGATCACCCTCGATCGCGCGATCGCGCTCATCGAGGAGGCCGCGCTCGGCGATCGCCCGCTCGGCGCCTACCCCCCGACCGGCGAGCCGATTTACGTCAAAACGGGGCGCTACGGCCCCTACGTGCAGGTGGGCGAGGACGATGCCAACGGCGGCAAGCCGAAGCGCGGCAGCCTGATGCCCGGCATGACCGTCGAGAGCGTCACCCTCGAGGACGCCCTCGAGATCCTGGCGTTCCCCAAGGTGCTCGGTACGCACCCGGTCACCGGCGAGGAGATCACAGCCCAGGACGGCCCGAACGGCCCCTACCTGCGGATGGGCAAGGACAGCCGCTCCCTGCGCGATCACGAGCACCTGCGCGCCGTCGATCTCGAGGACGCGGTCCGCGTGTTCGCAGAGCCGAAGCGCGGGCGCTCGTTCTCGGCGTCCGTCATTCGCGACCTCGGCGAGCACCCCACCTCGAAGGCCCCGTTGCGCATCCTCAAGGGCCGGTTCGGGCCATACGTGACCGACGGAACCGTGAACGCGAGCGTGCCCTCGGGCCGCGACCCCGCCACCCTCGAGGTGGACGATGCCCTGGAGCTGCTGGCCGCGCGTGCGGCGAAGCTGCGCGAGCAGGGCATCGAGCCCGGCGCGAAGGCGCCTCGACGCCGCACCAGCTCTCCGTCAAGGGGCGCGCCTCGACGCCGCTCCGCCTGATCGAGGCCCACCGCTTCCGGTGGTAGCCTGTCAATGGCGGGATGGGGAACGCACGTGACTCCCTCGCTTGCTCGCGCTCGCAAACGACCGGCAAAGCCGACGCCGCCTGAGCCGTCCGCGAGCGCGCTTGGCATGCTCGCGCGCTACGTCGAGCAGCTGGCGGGCGTCCACTCGCGCTCCGTCCACACGATCCGCAACTACGAGCATGACCTGACCGCGTTCTTCCGGTTCCTCGCCGCCGCCGGCCGCGAGTTCGACCGCGCCGGACGTCTCGACGGCCGCGCCTTCCTCGCCGGTCTGCGCGACGGCGGCACCGCCGACGCCTCGATCAAGCGCCACGCAACGGTGATTCACGGCTTCTACAAATGGATGGATCGCGAGGGCCTGCTGCCGCCGGCTCGACCCGGCGACTCGATCCTGCGCCTGCGCTATCCGAAGGCGCCCCAGCTCCTGCCGCACTACCTCAGCACCGAGGACGCCACGCAGCTCCTCGCGACCCCCGAATCGAAACGACCTTCCGGGGCCTCGCCGAGCCCCACGACGGCCTCCATCGAGGAGCGATCGCCCTCGGACCTGCGTGACCACGCCATCCTCGAGCTGCTGTATGCCGCGGGCCTGCGCGTGAGCGAGGCCGCCGGCATCGACACCCGCGACCTCGATCTCGTGAACCAGCAGGTGGTGGTGACCGGCAAGGGCGACAAGTCGCGGGTGGCGCTCTTCGGTGTACCTCGCTCGGGACGCGCTCGACACGTACATCAAGTCGGGCCGACCTCGCCTCGCCCGGCGCCGAGGCGGCCCTGTTCCTCAATCGCTCCGGTGGCCGCCTCCACCGCGCGCTCGATCCAGGGATCGTGCGGCGCACGGGCGTCGCGAGGGGCCTGCGCCAGGGGGTCCACCCCCACCTCCTCCGCCACAGCTTCGCCACCCACATGGTCGAACAGGGAGCGGACCTTCGCGTCGTCCAGCACCTGCTCGGCCACGCCTCCATCGACACGACGCAGATCTACACGGCGGTCACGCCCGCGCGCCGCGAGTCGATCGTCGCGACCGCCCTCGGCGAAGCGCGCGCGATCGAGGCGCGGCGTCGCCGCACCCTCGGTGGCGGTCCGCCGTCCGATGACGAACGGGCCTGAGCACGCCGCGGGCCACCCGCTCGGCGTAGCGCCAATCCCGACGAGAACCGACGGCGTCACCGTGTACACTCGACGGCGCGCGCGAGGGCGTGCCGGCAATGGAGAACGTGCGTGCGCATCCTGGTCCTCAACGGCCCGAACCTGAACCTCCTCGGCAGCCGCGAGCCCGAGATCTACGGCCGCGAGACGCTGGCCGACATCGAGGTGCTCATGCGTGCCGAGGCGGACCGCCTGGGCGGCGTCGAGCTCGAGTTCGCGCAGTCCAACCACGAGGGCGCGCTCGTCGACGCGATCCAGGCGCATCGAGGCTGGGACGCGCTGATCCTGAACGCAGCCGGCCTGACGCACACCTCGGTGGCGATTCCCGACGCGATCAGCGCCGTCGGCCTCCTCACGGTCGAGGTGCACCTCTCGAACGTGTTCGCCCGCGAGGAGTTTCGCCACCACTCGTTCGTCTCGCCCGTGGCCTGGGGGATGATCACCGGCTTCGGCTATCGCGGCTACCTCGCGGCGCTGACCATGCTCCACCAGCGGCTGTCCGAGGCAGCGGCGGAATGACCTCAGCCCCCGCCCCGGCAAGTTCGAACGCCGCGCGCCTCGACCGCGTACGTGCGCGACTCGAGGAGCTGGGCCTCGACGCGCTGCTCGTGACCGCGCCCTCCAACCGGCGCTGGGTGTCAGGCTTCACCGGCTCGGCGGGCGTCGTGCTCGCGGGCCTCGCGGTGGCGCGCGTGGCCTCGGATTCCCGCTACTGGGAGCAGCTCGCGCTCCAGTCGCCCGGCTTCGAACTGATCCGCACCACCGGCGCGCTGCCGACGTGGGCACAGCCGTTTCTCGCCGGGCTCGGCGGACGGCGCGTCGGCTTCGAGCCCGCGTCGCTCACCTACGGCGAATACGAGGAGTGGACGCGCGCGATCGCGGACCTGCCGCCCGGCGACCGCCCGACGCTGGTGCCCGCCCCGAAGGCAATCGAGGCGCTGCGCATGGTCAAGGAGCCGGACGAGCTCGCCGCCCTCGAACGCGCGGTGCTGCTGGGCGACGCCGCCTGCGAGCACGCCCTCGAGGTGATCGAGCCCGGCATGACGGAGCTCGCGCTCGCATGGGAGATCCAGCGCTACGCGATGGAGCACGGCGCCGAGGCGCTCTCGTTCGACACGATCATCGCCGGTGGACCGTGGGGAGCGCTGCCGCACGCGCGCCCTCGCGACGTGCCGCTGGCGGCAGGGCAGGGCGTGGTGCTCGACCTCGGTGTGCGAGTGGACGGCTACTGCTCGGACCTCACGCGCACGGTCTTCCTCGGTGAGCCCGACGCGAAGTTCCGCGAGGTCTACGACGTCGTCCTCACCGCGCAGACGATGGCCGAGGAGCGCGTCGAGGCGGGGATGCCGGGAAAGCTCGGCCACGAGATCGCCCACGAGGTGATTCGGAAAGCCGGCTACGGCGACGCGTTCGGGCACGGCCTGGGACACGGCGTCGGTCTCGATATCCACGAAGACCCTCGGCTGTCCCCCCTCTACGATGGACCCATCGAGGAAGGCCACGTGGTCACGGTGGAGCCCGGGATCTACATCCCCGGCTGGGGCGGCGTGCGCATCGAGGACCAGTGCGTGATGGAACACGGGCGCCTGCGCGTCATCTCGACGGCGCGGAAGCTCGATCTTGAACTGAAGGCGGGAGCACGAGCATGACGATCAGCACCAGCGAGATGAAGCGCGGCGCATCGATGGAACTCGACGGACAGCTGTACCGCATCGAAGAAGTGCAGCACGTCAAGACCAAGAAGAGCGCGGTCTACCGCGTCAAGCTGCGCGACCTCCGCGCCGGGCACATCATCGAGCGCACCTTCAACGCCGGAGACAAGGTCACGGCCGCCCGAGTCGAGCGCCGCGCGATGCAGTACCTGTACGGCCAGGACGGCATGCACACCTTCATGAACAGCGAGACGTACGACCAGATCACGATCAACGAGGACCTGATCAAGGACGCCGTCCCCTACATCAAGGAGGGCATGCAGATCCAGGTCATCACCCACGGCGACGAGGCGCTCGGCGTCGAGCTGCCGGCCGCCGTCGAGATGAAGATCGTCCGCTCCGACCCGGGCATTCGAGGCGACACCCAGAGCGGCGCCACCAAGCCCGCCACCCTCGAGACGGGGCTCGTCGTCAACGTCCCGCTCTTCATCAACGAGGGCGACACGATCAAGGTCAACACCGCGAGCGGGTCCTACATCGAGCGGGTGGCCACGGCCTAGCCGGGAAGTCCTCCGAGATCTGGCGACGCTCGATGAGCGAGGACTGCTGCCTGGAGCGAGCGGGCGCGGCCAACACCGGTCGCCGTACCGCAATCATCGCTGCGCTGGCGTGGGGCCGGTTCACCTGGGCCCCCTCCGAGATGTGCGAGGGGGCGTCCCGCGCCGCATCGCGGAGCCACCCCTCGCTGAGAAGGGGCGGGCGGGCGGGTCGCCAGCCCGGAGGGCCGTCCACAGCTCTGAGTGATGGTCGTTACAAATCGGTAGTCCGACGGCCTGGCCGGGGCGCGCGTCCAGCCCCTCGAGGAGTCCGCGCGTGACCGCCGAGGATCCAACGCGCGTTGGGCGAACGGGCGCGGTTGCCGCCAGCGCAACCCCGAGCGTGGGGCCCGTGTACCCGGTCTCCGAGGTCACGCGCTACCTCCGCGAGCTGCTCGAGCACGACCGTCACCTCTCGAACATCTGGGTGTCCGGCGAGATCTCGAACCTCAACCTGGCGTCCTCGGGCCACGCGTACTTCACGCTGAAGGACGAACGCGGCGGCGTACGCTGCGCCTTCTTCCGCAATCGCAACGCCGGACAGCGCGACCGCCTGGCAAACGGCGCGTCCTACCTCGTCTACGGCTCGCTCTCCCTGTACGAGGTGCGCGGAGAGCTGTCCTTCGTCGTCGAGTTCGTCCAGCCCGAGGGCGTGGGCGCACTGCAGGCGGAGTTCGAGCGGCGTCGCGCGCGCTTCGAGGAGGAGGGGTTGTTCGCCCTCGAGCGCAAGCGCGCCCTCCCTCGCTTTCCCCATCGAGTCGGTGTCGTCACTTCGCCAACGGGCGCGGTCTTCCACGACATCCAGACAGTGCTCGCCCGGCGCTGGCCGCTCGCCTCGATCCTGCTGCAGCCCACCGCCGTCCAGGGTCCCGAGGCCGCCCCGATGATCGCCGACTCGATTCGCATCCTCGACCGCGAGCAGTCGCCCGACGTGATCATCGTCGCGAGGGGCGGCGGCTCGTGGGAGGAGCTGTGGCCCTTCAACGAGGAGCCGGTGGTCCGCGCCATCCACGGCGCGCGCGCGCCCGTCGTCTCCGCCGTGGGCCACGAGACCGACACGACACTGGCGGACCTCGCGGCGGACGTGCGCGCGCCGACACCCTCCGCCGCCGCCGAGCTCGTCAGTCCCGACCGCGTCGAGATCGAGCGCGACGTCGATGCGCGCGTGGCCACCGCCGGCCTCGTGCTCACGCGCCGCCTCGGACGCGCGCGCGAGGGTGTGGACCTCGCCCGCGTGCGCCTCGCGCGAGGGCTCCCCGACCTCGATCGCATGCGCGAGCGCATCGGACGCCTCGGTGAGCGCGCCCTGCGAGGCGTCACGCGCGCGCACCAGCAGCGCGCCGAGCGCGTCGAATCGCACATCGAGCGGTTGCGCGCGCTGTCGCCGCTCGCCACTCTGGAGCGCGGCTACGCGGTCGTGGAACGCGAGGCAGGCGGGCTCGCCTCGGACGGCGCGCTCCTCGCCGAGGGCGAGCGCGTGCGGCTGCGCTTCCGCGACGGACGTCGCAGCGCAGTCATCGCGGGCCCGCCACTCCCTGAGGCCGATGCGCAGTGACGATGCCGCTCCTGCCATCCGACAACGCGCCCGACACCTCGAACCCGGGAGAGTCCGAGAACGGCGCGCGCTTTGAGGAGCTGTACGAGCGCCTGCAGGCCGTCACCGCGCGCCTCGAGAGCGGCGAGCTCAGCCTCGATGAGTCGCTCGCCCTCTACGACGAGGGCATGCGCCTCGCCGTGCGTTGCCAGCAGCTCCTCGGCGAGGCCGAGCAGCAGATCGAGGTGCTGCGCCAGGCGTTCGACAGCGGCTTCAACGCCGCCGGCCGCTAGCGAGCCGCCTCGATGACGTTGCGCATCGGCTGGTTCACGACCGCTCGCGGACCCGGCTCGCGCGCGATGTACGAGGCGGTCACGCGCGCCGTCGCCACGGGTGACCTCGACGCCACGTTCGCCTTTGTCTTCTGCAATCGCGACCCCGGCGAGGACCCGATCACCGACTCGTTCCTGAGGCTGGTCGAGGCGAACGCGCACCCGCTCGTCACGAAGTCGTCGGTCGGCTATCGCAAGGCCGTCGGCGGCCGTGTCTCGAGGCCGGGCCGGCCGCTGCCGGAGTGGCGCACGCGCTACGACGCCGAGGTCGAGGCCGCCCTCGCGGCGCACCCGTTCGACGTCGGCGTCATGGCGGGCTACATGCTCATCTTCGAGCGCGAGTTCGTCTCGAGGCACGTCATCCTCAACCTCCATCCGGCCCTCCCCACCGGCCCCGCCGGCACCTGGCGCGAGGTGATCCGCCACCTGATCCGGACCGGGGCACGCGAGAG
>JAXLWY010000009.1:0-61324 GCA_046328255.1 Dehalococcoidia bacterium
CCCGCCTCGAGGGCCGATTGTCCGCCGCCGATGACGGTCACATCCTGCCCTCGGAAGCGCGCGTAGTCGGGAATATCGGAGGTGTGGAAGACACGGCCGGGGTGATTCGCGAAGGTCGCGGGCATCCGCGCATACGACTTCAGCCCCACCGCGACCACCACGCTGTCCGCGTCGAAGGACTCGCCCGTCGACAGTGTGACGCCGAAGCCCCCGCCGGCGGCCGGGACGACCGAGCGGACCTCGACGTCCTCGACTTCCGGGACGAGCTGCGTCTGGATCTCCACGCCGTACTCGGCGAACACCGACATCGGGATGGGCTCTTCAAGGGCCTGCCCTCGTGCAGCCGCCCATTCCTTGAACGTGTGGCCGGGCCATGGCGTGTAGATGTTGGTCGCGAAATCGAACGACTTGAGCGCGACACCGGGGGGCATGTCGAGCCACGTGCGCATCGTCGAACCGAAGATGCGAAACTCGATTCCCCTCGAGCGAAGATGCGTGGCGATGGAGAGCCCGTAGGGGCCTGCTCCGACAATCGCCACCGGAACTCGCGAACGCGCCATTGATGCCCCCTCCTGCATCGCAAAACCGTAGCGGCGAGGGGTTGAGTGCCTGTAGAGCGCATCGAGGCGGGCGGCCTGCCCGACCGTCTCGCACCTGTCACTCGGTGGTCAAATGACGGCGGTCCCGATCTCGACCTACGACGCCTCGCGATCGCGATGCATGGCAGCAGCGAGGAAGACGCGCGCCTTCGAGCCTCGCCGTCCCCACGTGAGCAGTGAGGGCAGGCTGCCCCTGATCAGGCCCGTCTCCGGCGCGAACTGCGTGGCACGACGCCAGCGCCAGCGCCGCTGATGCTCGAACGCGAGCACGTGCGAACGCGGCCACAGCCGCGACTGGACGATCCGCGCGAACCAGCCGCGGCGCGCGATCAGGGCCTGCGCGTCCGCCGGGAGCGGCGTTCCCAGCATGTCCACGAGGAGCGAGAGCGCGTAGCCGACGGCAGCCGAGCATCCCTCGAGATCGGCGATCGCCGCGATCCGCTGCCAGTCGAGCACACCGCCGCGCACCATCAGGTCGAGGTCCTTGAACCAGAGCAGACGGTCGAAGTTGTGGCGTTGCAGGTGCACGGCGAGCAGCACGAACTGATCGTTGTCCTCGAGCATGCGCGCATCGGCGCCCCATGCAGTCGGCACAGCGCGGTCCCACACCTCGTCAAGCGACAGCGGGCGCAGGCCGATCTGGAGATGATCGTGATGTATCTCGACGATCAGGCCATCGGTTCGTTTGTAGATGGTCTGGAACTTGGCATGGTCGTGGTGCAGCGGATCGGCCTCACCGCCGCCCGCGAGCACGTAGCCGCGCGCAATCAGGATGTCGTGCGCGCGTTGCTCGCCGTCCTCGCGGATCAGCAGATCGAGGTCGCCGTACGGCCGAAGGTCCGCGCGAGGGTAGTACCGCGACGCGATCACCGGCCCTTTGAGCACGATCGAGGGCACACCGGCCGCTCCGAACTCCGCGAGGACGGCCCTCAGCTCGTGCTCCAGCTGCAGGCCTCGGATCGCCTGCCAGGTGGCCGTTGCACGCAGCCCCGTGGAAGTAGCCGCCTCGGAGCGCCCCGCCCCGTCGAGGGCCGCGACCACCCACGGCGCCATCCGCTGCACGCTCGCGAGCTCGCCCATCGCTCCCGCGTCGAGGCGATCGAGCGCGGCCGACAGCGGTCCGCTCAACGCGGGTTCGGGACCGCTGCAGGCGGCGCGGAGCCACCCGGCGGCGCGGGCGCGAGCCCTGGCGTCACTCATCAGTACTGTGCCAGCGTGCCATTGCGGCGCGTCCATTCAAGCGCTCGTGAGACCGCGAAGAGCCCCACCGGGAGCACCAGCGCGAACACCCCGAGCGCGCCGAGGTGCCAGCCGAAGCCCGTCACGTGCGCACCCTCGATGAACGTCCCACGCAGCGCCTCGGCGGCGTGGGTGAGCGGCAGTAGCTGCGAGGCCGCCCGCAGCGGCGCCGGCAGCAGATCGATGGGGAACACCACGCCGCTGAGCAGCGTCGTCGACGAGATCACCGCCATCGTGAATGGCTCAGTCTGCTTGAACGCAATCGTGAACGCCGCCGAGCACAACCCCAGCCCCGCGAACGCCATCACCGTCAGGGCGAGCACGCCGACCGCGGGGAGCGCGTGCGACCACTGGAAGCGGGCGCCGAGGGCGAACCCAATGAGGGGGATGACGACCAGCGGCTGCACCGCCACCTGCAGCAGCGCGTACAGCCCGGAGGCAAGCACGGTCACCTCCGCGCGTGCGCGCGTCATGAGGATCGCTTCGAACGTGCCGAGCGTCTGTGCCTCGCGGACGGCGCCTCGGAAGACCGTCAGCGCAGGGTAGAGCACGGTCTGCAGCGCCGCGCCGATGAGGGCGAACGCGAAATAGTCACCACCGTACTGCGCCAGTGCTTCACGAGGCCCCACGAGGTCGGCGACGAAGCGCGTACCCACGAGGGCAAACGGCATCCCGAGGTACTGCAGGAAGAAGCTCGAGCGGTAGGACCAGGCGACGCGGAGATCGCGCTCCAGGTAGGCGACGACGGTGCTCACGCGGACACCGGCTCTCGGATCTGCGACAGCCGGTCGAGGAGCGCCTGCATCGGAGTGCCCCTCTGCAGGCCGGTGATCTGCGCGCCGCTCTGGGTGAGCTCGCGGATCAGGACGTCGAGCGCGAGCTCCCCCGGCTGCGCCCAGACCTCGAGGACCTGCTCGCCGGCAGCGCTGGATGCGACGTGGATGTCGCGCACGCCGCGGACGAGGCGCAGGACGCCGATCGTCGCCGCGGGCATGCCGCGCACCGAGACCGTCACGCCCTCGCTGCCTCGCGCGGTTCGCGCCAGCGAGTCGGGCGTCAGCTCCTCTCGAATCACGCCGTCGTGCAGCACCCCGATGCGGTTCGCGTCCGAGAGCGCCTGCTCCAGCTGGTGCGTCACCATCAGCACGCATCCGTTGTTCGCGCGCAGCTCGTCGCGGACGACACGCATCGCGTCCGTCGCGTGGCCGGGATCAAGGCTGCGCGTCGGCTCGTCCATGAGCAGCACCCGGGGCACCACGAGCAGGCCCCGCGCGATCGCGAGGCGCTGCCGCATCCCCGTCGAGAGCTCGCCGAAGGGACGCTCGCGTGCGGCCCCGAGGTCGAAGCGCTCGAGCAGCTGGTCGACGCGGCGGCGTGCCTCGGGAGTACGCATCCCCTCCAGCCGCGCGAAGAAGAGCAGGTTGTGGAAGGAGCTCAGCCGCCAGTGGAACGAGCGCTCATCGGCGAGGGCGTAGCCCACGAGGTCACGCGCGTCGCCCTTCGTCACGTCGCGCCCATCGATGCGCACCGAGCCGGCCGTCGGTCGCGTCAGCCCCGCGGCGATGCGCAGGAGCGTGGTCTTGCCCGTGCCGTTCTGGCCGATGAGGCAGTACCACTCGCCCGCGTCGACGCTGAGCGTCACGCCTCGCAGCACCGCCACACGCGGAATCGAGGTCGGGCGCAGCAGTGCGCCCAACCCCGGGCGGCCAGCGGGGAAGTCGCGCTCTATGGCGGTCAGCTCCAGCAGCGACATCAGGCGATCGAATCCGCGTCTGCGAGCAGGCGCGTCCGCAGCGCCTCGAGGCCATCGAATGAGCGGTAGTACGAGACAAGGCGCACCGGCACCGTCGAGGCGAGTCGAGCGCCTGCCTCGAGTGCGTGGCGGGCGCGGGCGCCGCGCAGCAACTCGGGCATGTACATCGCCCCCTGCACTGCCAGCGCGGCCTCGATGGTGGACAGCTCGCGGAACTCGATCAGGTCGCGCCGTGCCTCGTTGAGATGGGGGCGCAGCAGGTAGAGCACGCGCAGCGGCAGCTCGCCGGTCGCCATCGAGCCCCACTGGCGGCCGATGTCGACGCGCTTCTTGTCGAGCCAGGAGAACGCGCGCGCGTAGTCGTGGGCGTCGCGCATCCCCAGCCCCTCCAGGCTCTCGTCCCAGAGCTTGAGCTTCGGCAGGAACGGTGTTGCCAGCCAGCGTTCGCCGGCCTCGCGCACGGGCAGGATGTCGTCCGACAGCAGCGGTACGCCGGCGAGCGTGAACGACGCGGCCAGTGTCGACTTCCCGAACCCCGAGGGCGCCGAGAACGCCGCCGCGCCTCCACGACAGGGCACGGAGGCCGCGTGGAGCAGCGTCTCGCCGCGCTGTTGCGCCGCCACGCCCAGGACGGGGCCACCGAGGTAGGTCTCGATGTCCTCGTCCTGGGCGTCGGACGCCAGCTCGTACTCCACCAGGTCGCCGCCCGGGTGCAGCCACACCCGCCCGACGTGGCGAATCACCCACTGGACGCCGTTCTCGTCCTCACAGGCACGCAGCACCGAGGCGCCGTCGGCGGGATCGTCGAACTCCCGCACGAGCTCTCCGAACGGTGGAAACTCACCCTCGATGCGTCGCAGCGTCATCGCCGCGCACGCCGAGGACGGGGCCGGCTGCAGGTCCGCGAACGCGCGGTCGGTCCGGACAACCGAACCTCCGAACGTGAAGCACCGCCACGCCGGAGCGGTGGTTGCTTCCCCGGTTTCCGTCGCAGCGGTCATGGCGTGCCCTCGGTGGGGGAGAGCCGCCCCGGCGTGAGCCGGGCGGCCCCTGTACGGGTTCTGCGCTGGTCTCCGCGCTCTTCTGCATGAGTGCGGGCTATCTGCCCGGGGGCGGTCTCCGAGCTAGATGGGTCGGCTAGAGCCGCCACCGCCGCCCGGCCGTGCCGGATCCAGGCTGTGATCGAGTCGAACCAGCCAGCGCCGGAACCACGCGTGACGTCGGCCAGGTCACCGGCAGTCTTCAATGTGGGCTTCGTGTACGGCTTGCGCATGCACCCTCCTTTCCTCGAGAATTTCAAACAGCTGCAACTGCGCCATGCGACGCGTGCTGCAGAACCCGCGATGATTCGAGCTTCGCCTCGGCGCTGATGAAGCGCCACGGCTGCCAGGCGTAGAAATGAGACCGACTCACGGCGGTCGATCTCATCCATGGCTGCGGAATTGTCGAGTCCCGGCAACGTACGGATCATCGCGTGCGCGCGCGGCGCGCTACCCATCTCGAGCCCTCGATGGAACACCTCGTCGTAATGGGCCTTGTTCACGCGATTGGCGATCGCCGAGGGCAGGACGCGCCGGATCGCCTCGCGCAACTGGTGCTTCGTGTGGCCACCTGAGCGCTTCACCCAGTCGGGCGTGCTTGCCTGGTACTCCACCACTCCGAGGTCGTAGAAGGGGATCGCCACGTCGTAGCCGTTTGGCTGGGCACACCAGCGATCGCGCCAGGCCAGCAACCCGTAGAACCGTTGTACGAACGCCCAGTCGTGCTCGCGTACGGCCGTCGGGACCAGACTGTGGGTCCCTCGTACATGGAGGCCATTCGGCTCGCGGGCGAGCACCGACGGCAAATTGACGTCTGGGATCCCGCTTCCCGGCGAGGTGACGAAGTGGCGCCTTCGCGCCGTCCCCGAGCAGCCCCCGGTACGCAGCGCGCGCCAGCGCTCGAGCGGCGTCCCGCCGCCGGCCTGGAGGCGTGCGCCGCGCCATGCGACGCCGAGCTGGACGGTCGACGAGGGCGTCCGCGATGTACTCGCCGGCCGCCCACCATCCACTCGTCGCCGCCGTCGCCCGTGAGCATCACTCGCATGCCGAGCGATCCGGCGAACCGGGCCTGCGCGACCTGCATCGGCGCCTGGGGCGGAATCTGCGTGACATCGAAGTGCTGGTCGCTGAGGTAGCGGCTGCTGAGTGCCCAGCAGTCCTCCACGTCGACCGATTCGTACGGGATGCCGAGGTGGTCCACGACGAGGCGCTGATACTCGCGCTCGTCCCAGTCGGTGCCACCGGCGTACGTGCTGACCGCCGTCACGTTCGTGTACTTCGAGGCGATCGCCGCCACGTACGAGGAGTCGAGCCCACCGCTGAGGAACACGCCGACGGGCCCGGCGGATCGCACGCGGACGCGCACTGCATCATCGAAGCGCTCGATGAACCCCTCGATGTAGTCCTCGGCGGTGCGCGCGCCGACATCGGTCACGCGCGGCGACCGCCAGAAGGTCCGCTTCGAAACAAGACCGTCCTCGACGGTGCAGGTCTGCCCGCCGAGGAGCTCCGTCAGCTCCTCGTACGACGTGGTGCCCGGCTCGATGACGGCGTCGCCGAGCAATCGCAGGACGTAGTCGAAGTTCGGCCGCGGCGGCAGCCACGAGGCGTCCAGCACCTGCAGCGGCTCCGAGCCGACCACGAACAGTCCGTCGTGCTGCGCGTAGTACAGCGAGCGGAACCCCATCGGGTCCTTCGCGGCGAACAGCCGGTGCGCGACCGAGTCCCAGATCACGATTGCCCAGTCGCCGAGGAGTCGCGTGACGCAGGCGTCGCCCCAGCGCACGTACGCCTCGAGGACGAAGTCGGCGTCGGTGGCCTCGCCCGCCCGCTCGGGCGACCAGCCGAGGAGTCGCGCGAGCTCGTCGCGGTTGTCGATGCGCCCGTCCCACACGAGGTGGTACCGGCCGTCGGGGCTCACGAGCGGCAGCACTTCGCGCTCCGCCTCGGGAGTGATCGCGCGATGCGCCTGTCCGAGCGCGACGCCGGGCTCGAGCCAGAGCACCGGCTCGCCCGCGCCTCGATGGCGGATCGCGGCGAGTTGCCGCCGCGCCAGGTCCTCCGGCACGGGCCGCCCATCGAGCGAGACGAGCGCGAGTACACCGCTCACGAGGCACGCTCCACGGACGGAACCTGCTCGATCGGCAGAACCCCGAGCTCAACCGATCGGCGTCCAGCACCAGGCCACCGACCTCGATCCAGGCGTGTCCCTCGACGTCACCCGTCTCGTCCGCGCGTCGCACTCCGATGCGGAGCCGGCCATTGAGGCCGTGCGCTTGCAGGATCGACTGGAAGGTGAGTGCCGTCTGGAGACAGAGCACGGGAAAGGGCCATACCGCACGCGCTCGCTGAATCGCCCGCACGAGGAGCCACGGGTCGACGCCACGCTCGCGCAGCGCGTCCGGCGAGGACGATGGCACTGCCATGGCCCGCTCGGTGGCGGCGGCCACGGCCGCGTTCCCACCGACCCGGAACAGCCAGGTGCTGCGCGCCAGGAACACGAGGGCACGCATCGTCTCGAGGGCGGCTGTGGCGCGGTGCTTCACCTCAGGAACTCGCGACCAGGCCAGACTCCGCAGCAGCGGCGAGAAACTCGAGGACATCCGCCCGTGCCGTGGCCTCGTCGATTTCGAACTCCTCGACGACGGCGGCGACCACCTCATCGAGGCCGTGTCCGCCCTCGAGGCTGCTCCAGACGGTGCTCGCGACGGTGCTGAGCGTGAAGTAGGTCCCGGAACGCAGATCGAGGAGCACCATCTCGTCTCCCACGGCTCGTCCGACCACCCCCTGGGCAGGGACGTACCGCTCGGACTTCGCAATCATCGCTTCCCCCAGTCGGCGAAGATGCGGTCTGCGTGGCTGCTCACGCTCCCGGTGTTTGACTGGTGCGAGACTAGCCGTCCAGGGCGTTTACCTCGTTGACTGTGCGTGGAGAAACACGCGGTTACGCGTCGCATACGGACCGCGCAGAACGGGGCATTGCGAATCCATAACATCCCTCTCGGATGACTCGGAGATCGCACACTTACGCGTGCGTAAATGTGAAAGATTGCCGGCTTCGATGTGGTGCTGGACTCCACCCGACTCCCGGATCCGTTCCGCCGAGTTCCGAGCGTCGGTCTGACCAGCGGTGCCACATTCGCTACCATGCCGTGCGTTGTCGCGAGGCGCGGCCTTCGGCCACTGCGTCGACATCATGCACGTGCTCACGAAGGGAGCGGTTTCGTGGGAGATCGCCTGAAGGGCCGCGTGGCCCTCGTCACGGGCTCGGGCCGAGGAATCGGGCGCGGGGTTGCGCTATTGCTTGCCGAGGAGGGTGCGAGCGTCGTCGTCGCCGACCTCGGCGGGGAGGTGGACGGCACGGGAACCTCGAGCGGTCCCGCCGACGACGTGGTGCGCGAGATTCAGGCCGCGGGCGGCCAGGCCACCGCCGACTACAGCGACGTCTCCAGCTACGAGGGCGCGGCGCACATGGTGCAGACCGCCCTCGACAGCTACGGCCGCCTCGACATCATGTGCCACGTCGCCGGTGTCCTCCGCGACCGCATGGTGTTCAACATGACCGAGGACGAGTGGGACATCGTCCTGGCGGTGCACCTCCGGGGTGCGTTCAACACCGTCAGCAACGCGATCAGGCCGATGCTCCGGCAGGGGTACGGTCGCATCCTGCTGTTCTCGTCGGGGGCCGGGCTCGGCAACTCCGGGCAGGCGAACTACAGCTCGGCGAAAGAGGGCATGGTCGGCTTCTCGAGGGCACTCGCGCGCGAGCTCGGGCCGCACGGCATCGCCGTGAATACCATCTATCCCGGTGGCAACACTCGGATGACGCAGTCCATCCCGACGAGCACCGCCCAGATCCGCGCGGCCTCAGGCATCGGTACGGCAGGCGCCGCCGGCGCGCCGGCCGGACAGGCGCCGCCTCCGAACCTCATGCTCACCGAGCGGATGAACGCCCTCAACAACGCGCCCCCCGTCGCGTGGCTCTGCTCCGAGGCCGGAGGCATGATCTCCGGCCAGGTCATCGGCACGTCCGGCTGGCAGGCGTCGCGCTACTCGATCCGGGCCGTGGTGATCCGCAGCCTGTCCTCCTCGCGACGCTGGACCGTCGACGAGTTGAACGACGCGGTCCCCAACCACCCTCGCGCAGGGGATTCCGAACCCCGCGCCGAACGCAGCGCGCCGAGGCGAGCTGACGCAATGTCGCCGTCCGAGGGCCTGCCCGACGGGCGTGGAGGCAGGTCCTCGAGGCGCACTGACCCAGGTCCGTCGCCGCGAGGCCGACCCGCCGGTACACTGCCGCTCGCTGCGGAAGGACCCGGCCCTGCAATTCAGCGCCCATCACCTACGTCGGGGCCTGTGGCGCTGCTGCTGGTCACGTGCGTTGTCCTTCCGTCTCAGCAGTTCCTCGCCCCGAGGTCGCTTGCCATTGCCGAGGCACCGCTGCGGGAGGGACGGATCGACCGTGGTACTCGAGCACTCCACCAGCGACACGCCGGGTGGTACGGTCGTGCTCGACCGGTTCTGGCCGTCGAGGTGGACGGCCGGCGCTGGCCGAGGTGACCCGCTCGACTTCCTCGCCGGTGCGCCGGGAGTGCTCCGGCACCCGGCGACGAAGTGCTCGTGCTCGCCTCGGATGGTCCGCAGGGCGTCCGCTACGAGATCCGCGACCGCGTCCGCCGGATGCCCGTGCTCCAGCTCGCGTTCGTCTTTGGCCTGCTCGTGGTGATCGTCGGAGGATGGCAGGGCGCGCTTTCGATCGTCGGCCTTGGCGCCACCGTGCTGGTCGTCGGTCGACCATCACCGTTCCCGCCATCCTTGCGGGACAGGATCCGCTCCTGTTCTGCACGGTCGGCGCCCTCGTGATCATGGCCACCACGCTGGTCCTGGGGCATGGGCCGAATCGACGGCACCAGGATCGCCCTCGGCTCCACGGCGGTTGCCCTCGTGTTCGGTGGCCTGTTCTCCGCGTTCGCGGTGGACTTCGCGAGGCTGACCGGCCTCACCGAGGACAGCGCCACCCTCCAGCAGCCGCGGGCACCCTCGATGTTCGCGGGGTTGCCCTCGGTGGCATCATCCTCGGCGCGGTGGGCGTTCTTGACGACGTCTACGACCACCCAGACTGCAACGGTCTTCGAGCTGCAGGACGCGAACCCGGGACTGAGCGCGGTCGAACTCTTCTCGCGCGCGGCATGAACGTCGGTCGCGAGCACATCGCCGCGGTGACAAACACCCTCCTGCTCGCGTACGCCGGGTCCGGCCTGCCGCTGCTCGTCATCCTCGCCGCGCAGGGACTGCCCGCGGGTACGCCCATCTCGTTCGACTCGCTGGCCACCGAGCTGGTGCGCCGCTGGCCGGCACCGCGATCGTCGCCGCAGTCCCGGATCACGACGGCGCTCGCGGCCCTCGACGCAGCCCGTGCCGCCCAGCCGGTCCCACCGGCAACGGCCGCCGTCGACGTGGGATGATCCCAGCGCGGCCGGCTGAGGGCCGCGCTACGAGCGGGAGCCTCGATGCCGGACGTGCGATACGTCACCCTCGAGTACGCGCGCGCCCTCGAGGCAACGGTTGTGGCGACTGCTGCGACCGCGCCGCACGGACGGCTACTGGACGTGCACTGCCGGCCGACCAGTACGCCTCGCAAGCCGGTGGCGAGCCGCTCATCATCCCGCTCGAGCTGACCGACGATGGCTGGCGCGATCGTGCCCACCGCCCCGAGGACGAGCACGGCTTCGCAGGCACCCGCTTCCGATGCGCTGCGTTCCTGCCTCAGGCCGATGGGCGCGGACTCTGCGGCCGTCACGGGGAATGGCGACCGCCGAAGTGCGCCGACTTTCCGGTCGGCGTGGCGTCCATCGAGGTGGACCCGGCGGAGACCGGCGAGGCACAGCTCAGTGTCGGCGCCTTCCCTCGATGCACGTGGCACGGGATGACGGTCGTGCGTGACGGCGATCCGCGCCTCGATGCATGACCGTGCGGGTGCGTCTCGACGAGCGTGATAGGCTCGGATCGTGGGGCCCTCCGTGGGCGCCGCACCGGAGGAGCCACTGCGATGGGTGACAAGAGCCCGAAGAGCGCCGTGCCAAGGTGAACAAGCAGAAGGCGACCCAGAAGGCGACGAAGCTCGCCGCCCGGGCAAAGCCCGCGACGACGCCCCGGGCGAAGTAGCCGCGCAGCGTCTCGAGTGCCTGTCCCCGCCGCGTGGGTCGCGCGCTAGGCCGTCGCCTCCGCGAGTTCGTACCCGGGCAACAGGTCCCCGAGCCGCCGTCGATGCCAGCGCGGGTCGCCGAGGGCGTGGTACAGCGACCTCGGATGTCCGCGTATGCAGCGTGAGCCCGTACTCGCGCATCACGCCGATGCCGGCGTGCACCTCGTGCGCGTAGTCGTCGCCTTGCACGTACCCTCGCTTGCGCAGACCTTCGCGAGGTGCATCCCGATGTCCGGTCGCTCGCGCCCGGAGTCAAGCTTCCACAGCGCCTCGTAGGTCGTCCAGCGCGCGGCGTCGAGGAAGTTCACGAGCTGGACGATGTGGTTCTGCACGTGCTGGAAGCGGCCCACCGGCTGTCCGAACTGCCGTCGCTCGCGGCTGTACTCGACAGAACGCTCGTAGACGTTCTGCGCGCCGCCGACCATGTACGCGCACAGCACCGGCGTCGCGCGGACGAGCGCACGTTCGAGGGCGTTCCCCGCGCGTCCGATGCCGTCGGAGCCGCCGAGGACGGCGTCGGCCGGCACGCGCACGTTCTCGAGTCGCACCTCGCACTTCGAGGTATTGAAGCCGCTCAGACGTCGGATCGTGACGCCCGGCGCGTGCGCGTCGACCACCAGGAGCGTGACGCCCTCGCCGCTGCGCGCCACGACGATCAGGTGATCGGCCACGTGCGCGTCGTAGACGAAGAGCTTCGTCCCGGTCGAGGCGGATCGAGCCGTCGGGCTCCGGCACGGCCACGAGGCGCACCGCATCGGGCCCCACGCCCACTCGGGTTCGTCATCGCCAGCGTCGCGATCGCGTCCCCCGAGGCGAGCGCGGGCAGCCAGCGTGCGCGCGCTGCTCCTCGGTCCCCGCCTCGGCGGTGATCAGCGGCGCCAGCACCCCCGAGGAGAAGAAGGGTCCCGGTACCGGCCCGCGTCCCAGCCCCTCGAAGACCACGGCGACGTCGGTCAGCAGGGCGCCCGAGCCGCCATAGACCTCGGGCGTGACCATGCCCAGCCAGCCGATCTCGGCGGCCGTGCGCCACATGTCGCTCGAGTAGCCCGCGTCGGTGCGCTCCACCTCGAGGATGGCGTCGCGCGTCGCCTCCCGCGCGAGGAAGTCCTCGACGCCGCGCTTCAGCAGCTGTTGCGTCTCGCTCAGTGACAGGTCCATCGCCGCCCGCCTTCGTTCGTGCCCGCCGAGGAGATCCTCGAACTGCTACTCGAGGGTCGTGCCCGCGCGCTCGCGCACGTCGCGGCCGATGCCGATCCGGCGCGCCATGATCACCTTCTGGATGTCGGCCGTCGCGCCGGGGTGCAGCGCCTGGATCGCGAGCCGCACGTACGACTCGAGTTGGCCATCCGAGGGGTCCCACGCCGCGTCGTCGGTCAGCGCGTAGGGCCCCAGCATGTCAAGGATGGCCTGCGTCACCTCGAGGCCCCCGAGCTTGCGGTAGTACGAAGACTGCGGTCCCTCGTAGGACATCGAGGCGTGCGAGCGGTTCATCCAGAAGTTGCGCAGCTCGAAGAGGCGCGACACTTCGGTGCGCACGAACAGGTCCGCGAGGCGCTCGCGCACATCGGGCTGCTCGATGAGCGGACGGCCATCACGCTGCAACTGCGTCGCGAACTCGCGCACGCGCTCGAACCAGCGATTGCGTCCGATCCGCCCTCCCGAGCCGTGCTCGAGCTCGAGGTGCGTCCCGGCCACCTGCCAGCCGTTGTTGTGACCGCCCACCAGCTGCGAGGCCGGCACGCGCACGTCCTCGAAGTAGACGGTGTTCTTGTAGCCGCTGCCGATCCCCTCGCGACCGTCGCCGAGGAGGTCCATTGCGCGGATGGTGATGCCCGGCAGGTTCGCCGGCACGAGGAACCACGAGAGGTTCTTGTGCCGCTCGCCCTCGGCGTCCGTGCGCGCGATCGTCCACAGGAAGTCCGCGCCGTGCGAGCCTCCGACATAAATCTTCTCGCCGTTGAGGACGTACTCATCGCCATCGCGTCGAGCGTCGGTGGTTGTCCCGGCGAGGTCGGATCCCGCCTCCGGCCCCGTGAGGAGCTGCCACGTCACGACTTCGCCGCGGAAGATCGGCGGCAGCATGCGCTGCTTCTGCTCCTCGGTTCCCCACACGAGGATGGACGCGCCGCCGAGCGACCCGCCGCTGTCGTAGTAGGGCGGCAGGCTGAGGTCATAGAGGTCGATCTCCTCGGCGATCACGCTCGCCTGGTCGACGGAGAGCCCGCCACCGCCGTACTCGATGGGTGCGGTCGGACGCAGCCAGCCGCGCGCTCCGAGCTCTCGTCCGAGCTGGCGGAACTGCGCGTAGTTCTCGTCGGAGTCGCGGTCGCCGCGCACCCTCGGCACGTGCTCCGAGAGCCACGACTTCACCTCGGTGCGGAACGCTTCTTGCTCTGCGGTATAGGCCGGCTCGAAATCCACTCGGCGCCTCCTCGATGAGCTCGCGGCGCGCCGACTCTACCTCATCACGCGCGTCGCGAGCGGCGGACGCGAGCGGTGATCGGCAGTGTCGGCACAACCTGGGTTGGGTCTCTCGAGGAGCATGCCGTGGACGACGCGCGTACGCTGGTCACGAGCAGGGACATGGGTGTGACGGTCGACCGGGCGTGGGACGCCTGGACCGACCCCGCACGGATCGCGAGATGGTGGTGCCCGACGGGATTCACCAGCACCGTCGGCGAACTCGACGTCCGCGCGGGCGGCCGCCCTGGAGGTGGTCATGCACGGACCCGCCAGCACCGACTGCCCGTCCACGTCTTCGACCACGTCGAACCGCGCCGCCAGCTGACGTACACGAACACCGGCTCCGGCGAGTTCGCCCGTCGAGCCGTTCCAGTCGGTTGGTCGACCTCGAGGAAGTCGGACGCGCGTCGCGCTGACGGCACGATTCGCCTCGGCGGAGCACCGTCGCCGTCACATCGATGACTTCCTAGCCATCGAGGGAGCCCATGCAGCTGCTTGAGCGCCTCGATGGGGAGGCGCGCTGATCCGAACCACCCGCGCCGCCCCTCCCCCTCCCGACGGCCCGAAGTGCCCGAGGAGCGACCGACCTGCGATTACAGTCGGCGATCAGGTCTTGTGACGAACGTCACATGGGGTCGGGACTCCCGAACACGGCGCGCAGCACGGACATGCTCCACGATGCGGATGAAAGGGGCGCCTCGTGCTCAACGCCCATCCGCATTCCGAAGACGCCACGCCCGACTGGCTCGAATCGCTGGTCACGAGCGGCGGCCTGTACGCGGTCGACCTCGATCAGCGCGTCGTGCGCTGGACCGAGAGCGCGAGCGACGTCCTGGGCCCCGCCGATGACGCCCTCGGACGGCGCTGCTACGAGATGACGGCCGCGCTCGATCCGCGGAACGCGAGTCGCTGCCGCCCGAACTGCGCGGTCATCACCGCGGCTCGGCACGGACGTGCGCACCCCGACTTCGAGGTCTATCTGCCGCCGTGCGCGGGCGTCGAGCGCGGTCGGGTCTCTGTCATGCTCGCCCCGCCTCAGCAGCCCGGTCGCAGCCCGCTCGTGTTGCACATGGTCCAGCCCGTCGAGGCCGAACCGTGCCACGATGGCCCGGGCGAGTTGCGGGCCAAGCTCCACGAGGCCGTCAGTCGCGTGGACTGCGACGAGATTCACGTCGCAGTCGAAGACGGCGCCGTGCTGACGGACCGCCAGCGCGACATCCTTGCTCGCCTCGCGGCAGGCGAGCCGCCGCGGGAGATCGCGCGGCTGCTCGGCGTGAGCGCGGTCACGGTGCGCAACCACATCCAAGCCGCGATGGACCGCCTCGGCGCGCACAGCCGACTCGAGGCAGTGCTGGCCGCGACGAACGCCGGTCTGCTCTAGCATCCGACGGCACACCGGGCGCCCCTCACGGGGCCCACGGGTCGCGCCTGGTCCGGAGGACATTCCACCGGCCCGGAGGGCCGTCCTCAACTGGCGGCAACGGCTGCATCTCGAAGAAAGGACGCTCCGGCCTCCAACCTCGGGACTGTCTTCCGGGTCGCGAGCCTGGTCGCGCGGTGCCCGACGCGCGTCGTGCCGTTGTGACATCGATGGCTCATGGTCGAGGCAGGCGTGAGCGGAGAGCGTCAGTCCTCGAGGATGGCGTCCTCGGGACGCCGGTCGAGCCGGCTCAGGACGTTCACGACCACGATGAGAGCAATGCTCATCGGCAGGCCCGCGAGGAGCGCCACGGGGATCGTCACCGCGATGCCCATCCGCGCCCGAGGTGTTACCGACAGCGCACCCGCGGGATGCACCGTGCAGACGAGTTGGCCCCCACCGATGAATGCCGCCGTGACCGGCGCGCTCTCGCGGGTTCCCGGCGGGATGAACAGCGGTCCGATGCGGTGGACCACGCCATCGAGGTTCTGCACGGTGAGCGTGTCACCGATGCGAAGCCCAAGGTTCTTCGAGATGGTGGTCGTCTGGCCGGCGGCCACCAGTTCCGCGGTCCCCGGGGGAATCGAGAGGTCGATCGTCCTCGAGGCGGGGAGCAGCCACCACCACGCAAAGGCCGCGACCCACGACACCAGCAGCGCACCCGCGACGAGGGCCGCGGTCTCACGTCGAAGCGCCGGCGTCCGCCACAGCCTCCCGAGGGAAACCGACCGGACGGACGCCGCCGCGCTCATCGAGATGTGGTCCGCCTGCTCCAGCTACTTGACGAGGTAGAGCGTCGGGTAGAAGAACACCCAGACGACATCGACGAAGTGCCAGTACATGACCATCGCGGTCACCGACCACGTGTTTCCGATTGGGAAGTGGCCCTTCCCGGCGCGGATGTAGATGACGAGCAGGAAGATCACACCACTGATCACGTGCGCCGCATGCATGCCGGTCATCGAGAAGAACGCCGTGCCGAAGGGATCCGAGGGCACCCACTCCGCGATGGACCACTCGAAGCCCACGCCGACCGCGAACGCGGCGCCCATGATGATGGTCGCGAGGAGCATCGCGCGGCCGTGTCCGACGTTCCCGTGCTCGAACGCCGTCTCCGCGCGGAACGCCGTCAGTGAGCTCGCAAGCAGCACCGAGGTGATACCGAGGCCGAGCAGCTGATTCAGCTCCGCCGGGCGCTCGAGTCCGTGCAGGTAGAACCTCGAGGCCGCGAGCGTCGCGAAGAGCAGCCCGTCTGAGAAGAAGAAGAGCCAGATGCCCATCCGGTTGATCGGCAGCCGCGAGTGCGCCCCTCCGTGGGCGGGAGCGGCCGCGTGTGCCGGGGCAGTTGCCGTTGCCACTAGTGTCCTCCGTCGGGGTGCCACAGCTTGGGCAGGTGCATGAACTCAACCATGATCAGCCACGACTTCGCGATCGCCGCGACGCTCAGCATGATCACGAGGCCTGCGCCGCCGGACATGCCCACCGCGATGAGGTACTCGACGATGGTGAGGACGGCCAGGATGGCGATGACTCGAATGCCACGCCCCTGGGCTCTCCCCTCCGCCGCCGCGTTCTGCGCCATGGATGCCACTCGATCCTCCTTAGCTCGCCCGGTTACGCGCCGTCGCCCGCGCTCGGCGCCATGCCGAGGCGCACGTGCGGAGCAGCGCGCGAGTCGCCGTAGTCGTACGGGAAGCCCGTGACCACGGGGTCAACGTCGAAGTTGTGCACCGGAGGCGGCGACGAGGTGGCCCACTCCAGCGTGCGCGCGCGCCACGGGTTCGCCTCTGCGACCGGACCGCGCACGAGGGAGAAGAAGAAGTTGTAGGCGAAGAAGATGAAGCTGGAACCGAGCAGGAACGCCGAGAGCGTGATGAGCGTGTTGTAGCCCTCGTAGGCCGAGGGGTAGTCGGCGATGCGGCGGTTCATCCCCTTCACGCCCACCTCGAACATCGGGATGAACGTCAACTGGAAGCCGATGAACATCAGCCAGAAATGGATCTTGCCGAGGCCCTCGTTGTACATCTTGCCGAAGATCTTCGGGTACCAGAAGTACACGGCTCCCATGAGGGCGAAGATCTCGCCACCCATGATCGTGTAGTGGAAGTGCGCCACCACGAAGTACGTGTCGTGCAAGTGCAGGTCGGTCGGCACGTCGGCGAGGAAGATGCCGGTGATGCCGCCGATGGTGAAGTTGAAGAGCACCGAGAGCGCGAACAGCATCGGCGTCCGGAGCCAGAGCTTGCCTGCCCAGATCGTTCCGAGCATCGACAGGAAAATGATGCCGGTTGGAATCGAGATCGTCTCCGTCAGCACCAGGAAGGGTGCGTTCAGGTACTCGGCCATGCCACTGGTGAACATGTGGTGTGCCCACACGATTCCCGACAGTGCCACGATGCCGAGCATCGCACCCACCGCCCATCGATAGGCGAACAGCGGCTTCCTCGAGAAGTGCGCCATGATCTCGAGCACGGCCGCGAAGCCCGGCAGCACCATCACGTACACCGCCGGATGCGAGTAGAACCAGAACACGTGCTCATACAGGATCGCGGAACCGCTGTTCTTGAAGTTGAAGAACGACGTGCCGATCACACGGTCAAACAGCACCATGAGCAGCGCTGCGGCGAACGCCTGAGTGAAGAAGAACGAGATCATCGAGGCGGTGAACGCACCCCATGCGAATATCGGCAGTCGGCCCCAGGTCATCCCGGCGGCACGCTCGTACATAATCGTGACGATAAAGTTGATTCCACCGAGGATCGAGACCAGTCCGAACGTGATCACGCCCAGATTGAACAGCACCTGGCCGGACTTCGTCATGACCGAGAGCGGCGGGTACGCCGTCCAGCCGGTGTCCCAGCCGCCCATCCCGACGGCGATCAGCAGCAGCACGGCCACCGGTGGAGTCAACCAGTACGACAGCGCGTTCAGGTTGGGGAAGGCCATGTCGCGCGCGCCGATCTGCAGCGGCACGACGTAGTTCCCGAATCCGCCGAGGAGAATCGCAACCGCCACGGCGACCATCGTGATCCCGTGGAACGACATCGCAGCGTTGTACGTGTCCTCGTTGAAGAGTTGCATCCCCGGGTGCATCAACTCGTACCGCACGAGCATCACCGTGAAGCCAGAGAGCAGGAACACGATCACGAACGTGCAGATGTACTGGATGCCGATCACCTTGTGATCGACGTTGAACTCGAAATACCGAGTCCACCCGGCGACGGGCTGCGTCGCGGGCTCGAGACCGAACCAGCCGCGTGCCCAGTACTTCCAGCCTCCCACCCCGGCGATCCAGCCGATGAGGGCGAGCGGGTAGCCCACGCTCCAGCTGAGGTCGGTCCACCACCAGTCGAGACCGGCGGAGATCCGGAAGACTGCCACCAGGCCGGCGCCCACCGCGAACCCCACGATGGCGAGGACGAGGCCATTCACAACCGCTCGCATACGCGCTTCCTTACCCCTCGGCCCTTCGAGCTGCCTACCCGGCCCGGTTACTGCTTTGCTTTCTTGTCACGCAACCAGGTATCGAAGTCGGCCTTCGAGACGACGCGCACCGGCATCGACATGTTGGCGTGCTGCAGGCCGCACAGCTCTGCGCACTGCAGGCGGTACGCCACGTCCTTGTCGAACTCGCCGAGCGC
The DNA here is from genome assembly GCA_046328255.1 of Dehalococcoidia bacterium. Taxonomy (GTDB): domain Bacteria; phylum Chloroflexota; class Dehalococcoidia; order UBA2979; family UBA2979; genus RBC038. The sequence goes on from JAXLWY010000009.1 coordinate 18,361, forward strand.
ATCGGGGTTGACCGTGACGGTCGTAATCTGACCGGGGACCGCGTCGACCTTGAGTCGGAACGCGGGGATCCAGAACGCATGCAGCACATCGATGGCGGTCACGTCGAAGCGGATGCGCTCGCCCTCGGGCAGGACCATTGGCTCCTTGGCCGTGATCTTGACCCCGGCATCCGGGTACTCGACGGTCCACGACCAGCGGGCGCCCGTCACCTTCACGTTCATCGTCGGGCTCTCGGCGTGCGCTCGGAGCTCCGCGAGGCCCGTGAGGCCGGGCCACACGATCATCAGTCCGCACAGCGCGGCGGTGATGACGAGCCAGACCTTCGGGAGCGCGCCGGTGCCCCTCAGGTACGCGCCATCCTCATCCGGTCCCGAGGCGCGGAACTTGACAAGTGATACCGCCATCACCGCGATCACCAGCGCGAAGACCGGTGACCCCAGGTACAGCAGTGCGCTGAAGGCGTTGTCGACGATGTCTGCCTCGGAGGCCCCGTGTGTCGGGAACGGGTGCAACTGCGACATCACAAACAGGGTGATCGCTGTCGTGATCACCCAGACGATGAATAACGTGGTGTAGTTCTTCTGCATGCGTGCGCCCGTCCCACAGCACCCGCGATGGCGCGGGACCTTCGGGGCACGCTAGAAGCGTGGTTGCACGACCGCATGGTGCATTCGCACCATGCGAGGGCCGTGCCGCCGGGTTGCGGACGAGATCCGCCGCCGAGCAGCACCCGGGGTCCCATCACGGAACCGACGTTGTGCCGACGTACTTTGGGGTCATTCGGGTACTTGGCCGTTAGGGCGGGGTTCCTACGATATGTGACTGTCGTCACATGTACGGGAGGAGTACTGGTCGTATGCAACTTCGTTCTCTTGGCCGCGTCGCAGGCCTGCTGATCCTCGGGAGCGCCCTGTTCGTCGCCTGCGCTGGTGGCGCCTCGGAGAAGTCCGAGGGCTCCAAGTCCACCGAGGGGTCGAAGGCGGCCACCGGCGCCGGTGGTGACGTCGGCGTCACGCTGAGCGAGTGGGCGGTCAAGCCCGCGTCGGCCTCGACGAAGGCCGGCAAGGTGAGCTTCAAGGTGACCAACAGCGGCACCACCCCGCACGAGTTCAAGATCGTCAAGACCGACACGGCGCAGGACAAGCTGGAGAAGGCCAACGGCATCGTTGACGAGACGAAGTACAAGCCGCTGGCCATGACCAAGCAGCTCAACGGCTCGCAGAACGAGGAAGTCAGCGCTGAGCTCACCGCCGGCAAGTACGTCCTGATCTGCAACGTCACCGGGCACTACGACCTCGGGATGCACAGCGGCTTCACGGTGAACTAGCCCGTCGCACCACCGGTGAGATGAGAGACGGCCCGCCACCAGGCGGGCCGTTTCGCGTTCGGCACCTCGTACCCATCGGGCCATCGAGGTCTATCCGTGCGGGTGACCGTGTGCCGACAACGGCTCGAGGCCGTGCGCGTACAGCAGTTCGACGTCGCCGAGCACGTCCGAGGTCGCCCGGTCGGCAACCACCACGCCCGCATCCAGCACGATCGAGCGCGGGAGCATATCGGCGACCATCGCGAGGTCGTGCGTCGCGATGAGCATCGCCTGGGGCAGCCGGCGCAGCAGCTCGATCAGCTCGCGCCGCGAGAGCGGGTCGAGACTCGCCGTCGGCTCGTCCAGCGCAAGCACGGTCGTACCCATCGAGAGCACCGTCGCCACGGCGACGCGCTTCTTCTGGCCCAGGCTCAGGCGGTGCGGGACGCGCTGCTCGAACTCGCTCATCCCCACGGCGGCAAGGGCGTCGCGCGACCGGCGCAGCACCTCCTCGCGAGGGAGTCCCATGTGCAGCGGTCCGAACGCCACGTCCTCCAGGACGGTCGGGGAGAACAGCTGGTCGTCCGGATTAGAGAAGAGCAGGCCGACGTCGGCGCGGATGGCGCGGACGGTCTCGGCATTCAACTCGCGGCCGCGCACGTGGACGGCGCCGCTCGAGGGCTGGAGGATGCCATTGAGGTGCATCAGCAGCGTGGATTTCCCCGCGCCGTTGGGCCCCACGAGGGCGACCTTCTCACCGGGGCGCAGCGCGAGGGAGACGCCTCTCAGGCCGGGCGTGCCGTCCGGGTACGCGAACGAGAGATCACGCACGTCGATTGCCGGCGGTGCGGAGTCGAGGTCGGGGCGCGCCTGCGCTGCCGCCTCGATCACGCGAGCCTCGCGAGCAACTGCACCAGCGCGCCGTAGGTGACCAGCGTCGCTCCCCCGAGGATTCCGGTTGCGCCCTCGCGGGGCGGTTCGAGGAGCAGGATCTCGCCTGCGTACCCGCGCGCCTGCATCGCGGCGAAGATGCGGTCGCTTCGCTCCAGGCTCCGCGCGAACAGCGAACCGACCATCGACCCGGCGACGCCGATCCGCCAGCGCAGCGACCCACCCGCGCGCCGGCCGTCGAGGGCTGCGCTTCTGCTGGTACGCGCGCGGAGCATCCGCTGCGCCTCGTCCCCGATCACGAACGCGTAGCGGTACGCAAAGAACAATGTCGAGACGAGCACCGCGGGCACGCCGAGCGCCCTCGAGGCGCGCAGCAATTCGGCGACGGGAGTCGTGCTCACGAGCAGCACCCCGGCGCCCACCGCCAGCCACGACCGCGCGACGATGGTCGCGAGAAGCGTGACGCCCTCGCGCGCGATGTCCCAGCCCAGGACGGGCACCACGAGGATCGGTGCGCCCGGTGTGGTGAACAGCAACGGGAACGCCGCGGCGAGAAAGGGCAGCGCCAGGAACGTCCGCCGGACGAGCGACATCACGCCGAGCCGGGAGGCGGCCGCGAGTCCCAGCAGCGGCAGCGCCAGCATCGCGAGGACGCCCCAATCGCCGCTGCGCGTGAAGCTGATCGCGAGGATGTAGCCGAACGCCGTCACGAGCTTGACCCGCGCATCCGCTCGGTGGAGCGGGCTGTCCGCGTCGCGATAGCGATCGAGGAAGGCGGCGGTCACCACGACGTCACCTCGGCGCTACGCGCGCGATGCCGGATCACGCGCGCCGTCGTCCGAGGGTCGGTCGCCACGTCTCGAGCCGCGCAGCAGCCGGCCCGCGCCCACGCTGATCATGATGACGGTCGCCACGCCGATGACGCCCGCGATCCCTCTCGAGAGTCCGGCGTGGCCGATCCCCGGCACGTTGTATCCCGAGAGCAGTCCGCCCGAGGGCGCAACCGCGCGCGTGTCGAATCCCTGGTCCTGCGCCACGCGATAGAGGCCATCGGGCGCGCTCGAGGCGACGAACCCGGCGCTCGCCGACAGCAGTAGCGCGGTCAACACTCCAACGACGAGGAGCCCGCGTCCGGTCTTCACGACGCCACCTCGCTTCCCGCGCGCATGCGCCCGACGAGGTCTGGCCGGGTCGACACGACGAACGCCAGCGCGGCAGCGGTGATCGCGGCCTCCCCGAGGCCGATCAGGGCGTGCACACCGAGCAGCGCCGGCATCACCACCGAGAGCGCCGAGGTGCCCGACCACGCCAGCTCGAGGCCGGCCGCGGCGGCGGATACCTCGACGGAGACCCACGCGCCGATGCCCGCCGCGACGAGCATCCCCGTGCGCCCTCGCAGCAGCGGCCGTAGCACGGCGACGATCCCGTACCCGCCCACCGAGGTCAGCACGCCCATGTTCGCGATGTTCGCTCCCATCGCGAGCAGCCCGCCGTCCTGGAACAGCACCGCCTGCAGTGCGACGACCGAGGTCATCACGACGATCGCGAGCCACGGACCCCCGAGGAGGAGCGCCGCCAGCGTTCCCCCGAGGAGGTGGCCCGAGGTGCCTCCCGCAACGGGGAAGTTGATCATTTGCGCGGCGAAGATGAACGCAGCCATGACCCCCATCAGCGGCACCGCCCGCTCATCGAGGTCCCGGTTCGCACGTCGCGCCGAGTAGGCAACGGCCGCCGCCGCCACGACCCAGCCTCCAGCGGCGACCGCAGGCGACAGGAAGCCGTCGGGGATGTGCAGCGCCGGCAGCGCCGAGTCGACCACGACGGTCGAGATGCTCATCGCGCGACCTCCGCCTGCGCGCAGTCGCGGCACACGCCGCTGATGGCGAGGTGGCGCGTGCTCGCCTCGAATCCCGTGCGCGCGCGGATCTCCGCCTCGAGGGCGGTCAGGCGAGGCAGCTCCACCTCGAGGGTGCGCCCGCAGCGCACGCAGCGGAGGTGATGGTGCGTCGTGGTCGCGTGTGCCCACTCGAACGTGGTCGCCCCGGGCTGCGCCTCGTGCGCGGCAACGAGGCCCGCGTCGCGCAGGCCCTCGAGGGTGCGGTAGACGGTGGACAGCGAGATCGGTGCGCCGGTTCCGAGGTCCCGGTCCGCGTGCTCGCTCCAGGCCGGCTTGCCGGAGGCGCACCAGCCGCGCCGTCGCGCTCGCGCGGGCGCGGCGCAGGTCGCGAGACCGCCTTGCCGCTTCTTGCCGTCGGCGCATGCGCTCTCGGCGCCTCGGTGATCGGCTCGCAGCTCATGGCAATAACTGGAGGAGCACTGCTTGCACGATCTTCATGGCCGTCCAGCAACGTCGTAGTACCCGCACGCTGCACCAGCAGGTGAGCACGCCAGGTATCGACGTCTTGCCGATGAAGCCCTGCACCTCGTAGTCCGGCGAGAGCAGGGTGCAGGCGCGACGATGCCGTCCTCGCGCGCTCTTCGAGTTCACGCAGGTAGGGAAGTCGATCACCGGGTCGTCCATGCCGACGCCGAGACGATGTCGTCGAAGCCCTCGTTGTCCGCCGGCGCAGGGGCTTTTCAGTTCGTGTAGTGGATCACGATGCGGCCCAGGTCCCGGTATACGCCGGCAGCACCAGCAGGCGATCGCGTCGTCGATGGCGCGACCACCCGGCGTTCCGGATCCATGCGTCCCAGGCGGTTTCCAGGCGCCGCGTCGCCTGCAGGGTCATGCGGGCGAGCACGGCCGGCGCTCGAGGGCGCACGCGGAGCCCGCGGCGCTGAAGCCGACGTACACCGCGTTCGCCTCGGAGGCGCTCGCTCAGGCAACCATGCGCTCCTCCGCTGCGACCGGCTCTCGATGCGTGCGTGCCGTCCGGAGCGAGCCCGCCTCGACGCCGGTCAACGCCGAGGACCCCGCTCGACGAGGACGCTAGTGCTCGACGGCGCGAGGGAGGCTCTTCGCCTCGGCGATCCAGTCGGTCACCTCGGCCTCGGGGCGCGCGCCCGCGGGCTTCTTCTCGCCACCTCGGCAAGCTTCGTCGCCAGGTTCGCGGCGTTGCGCTGCGCCAGCTCGGAACGCTGTCCGCGCCGGCCGCCTCGAGGAGTTCGGCGAACTGCCTCACGACGCCCTTGAGACGGAAGAGGTCGGCGTGGTTCGCCCGCGAGGATGAGCGTGCCGGTGATGGCCGTCTTTTCGGCCAGCTCGTCGCGGCCCTTGCGCGTGCCCTGCGACTTCCAGCCCCTTCGGAGCTTCCTCGACGGTCGCGATGCCGCCTCCTTGAGCTTGCCCGCGAAGGCCGGACCGATCCCCTCGATATCCGCGATGTCCGTCGTGTCACCTCTCCTCACCGTGATTCGCAACAGCTCTAGGCGGCGAAAACTGAATCGGACAAGGGATGGCGGCACGGCGCGAAGGCCCGTGCACGCCGTGCGGGACTCAATGCCGATGGGCAGCCCGGTCATCCTCGTGCGAAACTGCCACCGAAGTCGGGTCTGCGCGACCCGCACTACGATGCCCGTGGTGGCGCTGCTCGAGGAGGCACCGTGGATCGCAAGCCGGGCGAGTTCTTCCTCGGGCACGTGCTGGGCCCCGACGGCAAGCGCACCGACGCCAACGTGATGTACGACGCCACCGACCTCACCACGCATGGCGTCATCGTCGGCGCCGATGAAGCAGCAAGACCGGACTCGGCATCACCACCATCGAGGAAGCGCTGCTGGCGAACATCCCCGTGCTGGTCATCGACCCCAAGGGCGACATGACCAACCTCAAGCTCACGTTCCCCAGCCTCGCACCCACCGACTTCCGACCGTGGATCAACGAGGGCGACCCGGCCCGCGCCGGCCAGTCGCCCGACGACTTCGCCGCCGGTCAGGCGACGCTGTGGAAGGACGGCCTCGCGCGGTCCGGCCTCGGCAGCGCGGACATCGAGGCGTTCCGCCGCGGGTCCCGTCGCGATCTTCACCCCGGGCTCCGATGCGGGCGTGCCGCTCAACATCATCGGCAACCTCGCGCCGCCACCAGCCGGTTCAAGCGCCGAGTCCACCCGCGAGGAAGCCGCAGCCACGGTCTCCGGCCTCCTCAGTCCTCATCGATATCGAGGCGGATCCGCTCGCCAGCCGCGAGCACATCCTGCTGTCCAACCTCGTCGAGCGCGCACGGGTCGGCGGGCAGGCGTTTGACCTCGCGACGTTGATCGCGCAGACCCTCGAGCCGCCGGTGCGCAAGCTCGGGGTGTTCGACGTCGACACCTTCTTCCCGCCCGACGACCGCCGCGCGCTCGCGCTTCGCCTCAACGCCACCGTCGCCTCCGCCAGCTTCGAGGCGTGGACGCGCGGTCAGCCCTCGATGTGGGCCAGCTACTCCACACTCCCGAGGGCAGGCCTCGCATCTCGATCATCTACATCGCGCACCTCTCGGACACGGAGCGCCAGTTCGTCGTCGGCCTCGTGCTCGCGAAGCTGGTGACGTGGATGCGCGCGCAGTCCGGCACCACCGACCTGCGCGCGCTCGTCTACATGGACGAGATGTTCGGGTTTGCGCCGCCCACCGCCGAGCCGCCCTCGAAGCGCGTGCTGCTCACGCTGCTCAAACAGGCGCGCGCGTACGGCGTCGGGATGTTGCTCTCGACGCAGAACCCCGTGGACCTCGACTACAAGGCGATGTCGAACGCGGGGACCTGGATGATCGGCCGCCTCCAGACCGAGCGCGACAAGGACCGCGTCCTCGAGGGCCTGCGCTCCGCCGGTGGCGACGCGGACATCGATGCGCTGAGCGCCGCCATCGGCAACCTCGGGCCGCGCCAGTTCCTGATGCACAACACCACGACAAAGGCGGGCCCACGCTCTTCACCACCCGCTGGGCGATGTCTTCGTCATCTCAGGGGCCCCTGACTCGCGACCAGATTGCGCTCCTCCCGGAAGAGCCCCGACCACGGCGCCGCGGCTGCTTCGTCCCCGGCGGCTCCGGCCGCCACCACGCCGGCGAGGTCGACGCAAGGCACGGTGGCGCCGGTGTGGCGTCGGTGGTGGCGCCAGCGACGCCTGCGCCTCCGACGCCTGCACCCGGTGGCCGACGACGCGAGCACGGTGCCCCTGCCGTCGCGACGGGCGTGCCAGTCTTCTACGCGCCGACCCTGCTGCGCCATGGTTGTCCGAGGTCGGCGGGCGTGACGGCACCCTTCGAGGCGGCGTCGCGGCGCGACTCCACCTCCGCTACGACGACACGAAGGCGGGCCTCGATGAGACCGTCGAGTGGGAAGGCGTGCTCCCCCTCACGCAGAGCCCCGACCCGGCGGCGGCCCGCCGCATCGACTACGACGCGCGACCCTCCCGCTCCGATCCGCCCGCGGGCGCCGTACGTGCTCCCCGAGGGCGGGCCTCGGCCGGCGCTCGTACTTCTCGGACATCGAGCGCGACCTGCGCGACTACCTCGTGCGCGAGCAGCGTCGCTCGGTGCAGGTGAACCGCGAGCTCAAGCTCTACGCTCGGGCGGGAGAATCCCCAGAGGACTTCGCGAAGCGCTGCGACGAGGCCGCGCAGGCCGCCGCCGACGCCGAGTCGGCGAAGCTGCGCACGCGCTACGACTCGAAGATCGAGCACGTGCGCGACGCCATCGATAAGGCGCAGGACCGTGTCGAGGTCCTCCAGACCGACACCTCGACGCGGCGCACCAGCGAGATCCTCTCGATGGCCGGCGACATCCTCGGCGCGTTCCTCGGCGGACGCCGCACCACGCGCTCGATGGCGACCAGCGCCGGGCGCATCCTGAAGGGCGCATCCAGCCGCCGAGGGGAGAGCGCGCGCACGGCCGAACGCCTCGACACCGCGAAGGGCGAGATCGGGGAGCACCAGGAGGACCTCGAGGACCTGGAGCACGAGCTCGCCACCGAGCTGCAAGAGATCAACGACAGGTGGGAGGCCACCGGCCGCAACATCGAGACGCTCGAGGTCCCCCTCGAGCGGAGCGATGTCACGGTGCAGGAGGTGGCTCTCGTCTGGTTGCCCGCCGGCAGCTAGATGTGGCTGGGCTCAACCCTGGCGAGTGCGAGGCGGCTCCCGGTCAGCGAATCGCGCCACCTCCCCTCCCTCAGGAAGCCACCTCCCCTCCCTCAGGAAGCGCGCGGGTGGGCGCATAACGCCGGAGGGCCGCCCTCAACTTCCCGGCGTTGCCACCTCCGGGGACAGGACCATCTGGCGTGGCTCCAAGGTCACGCCGCCAGCCTCTCGAGGCCGCGCCGGTACCAGGCCTCCACGGTCTCGAGCGGCTGCTCGAAGACGCGGGCGATCTCCTCGGGACGATGCGCGAACACCTCGCGCAGGAGCACGGTCTCGCGCAGCGCGGCAGGCAGCGTCCACACGTCGACCGTCGCCGCGGGCCACGTCTCGGGTCGCCGCGCCACGACAACCGAAGCGATCTCATCGAGCAGCCAGGCGTCGAACTCGGCGGCATCTGTCGCCTCGCAGCGCGGAAGCACGCGCCACGCATGACGCACCAGCTCGCGCGTCGCAGTCTCCGAGGGCTCCCCGGGCACCGCGAGCCGCACGCAGGCCAGGACCGCTCGCGCGCGCTCTCCGAGGAGCTGCCTGAACGCCGCCTCGTCTCCGCGCTTCGCTGCCTGCAGCACCGAGGGAAGACTGACCTCGGAGCCACCGAGTTCGCGCGTGTCGTCGGTTGCGACGTCGGTCGTGGTCGCCACCGGCGCGGACGCCGCGTCGCGGCCGACGAAGCGCAGTTCCGCTGAGGACAGGCCCGCCCCCGCCTCGACGCGCGTCCACGTTTCGTCGATGCCGGTATCGTCGGTTTCGAGCCGCTCGAGCAGCGCGAGCAGCGCGGCGCGCGCCCGCTCGCCGTCCGCGCCGACGCCCTCGGGAGCCGGCGATCGCCAGGCTGCCGCGGCCTCCGCGAGGGCGCGCTCCAACTCCTCGAGGCCCGCGGGTTTCAGCAGCACGGCCGCCGCACCGCGGCGCAGTGCAAGCGTTCGCGAGGTCGCCCGCGTGTCTGCGGTGAGCACAATGACGGGCACCGAGGTTGCCGCGTGCCCGTCCGGCGTGGTCCTCGCGAGGTGCGAGATCAGGGCGAACCCGTCGCTGGCCGGCATGTGGAGCTCGGTCACGACGCATCCGACACCACGGCCGCCCTCCAGGATCGACCACGCCTCGGCGCCATCGCCGGCCTCGATGACGCTCCAGCCGAGCTGCTCCGCGAGGGCGCGAGTCGTGGCCCGTTGCAGGCCGTCGTGGTCGACGAGGAGCATCGTGCCGACCTCGAGTGCCGGCGCGCCCGCGCCTTCGCGCGCGGTCGACCGACCCTGCGCGAGCGGCAGTTCGAGTTCCAGTCGCAGCGCGCTTCGGCCGCCGGGCTCGCTGTCCGTGGTCAGGTCGCCTCCGAGGGCCTCCGCCAGCCGTTGCGCCAGCGGGAGCTCGAGGCCGCTCCCGCCCGGTGGTGTGGCCCACATCGCGGATGCCGATTCGAACACGTCGAAGCGACGAGACTGCGCCTCGGCGCTCAACCCCGGACCGCCGTCCTCGACGCTGATCGCCACGCGCAGGACGGGAGTGCCCTCGGTGCTCTCGCGGCCCGCACTCTCGCGGCCCGCCTCGACGCCGAGTTCGACGTCCTGTCCCACCTGCCCGCCCTGGTTCGCGTTCAGCGCGACCGCGAGGAGCAGCTCCAGCGTCTGACGGACCCGATCCGGATCGCCCTCGAACTCGTCGGGCACCCCGGGCGGGTAGCGGACCAGCAGGCGCGTGCCACCGGCCTCCGCACGACGAGCGAAGGACGAGGCAAGGTCATCCACGATCTGCCGCAGTAAGAACGGCCTCACGTCGAGGGCTAGGCGCCCGGCGTCGAGTTCCAGGACGTCGACGAGGTGCTCCACGGAACGGAGCACGCGCCGAGCCGCTTCGTCCGCCGTCGCGAGTCGGGACGCGAACGCCTCGCCATCGAGGCGGCTCGCGAGCCCCGTCGCACCGGCGACCGCATGGACCTGGCCGCGGAGTCGGTAGCGCATCACGTCGAGGACCCGCGATCGCATCTCGTCGAGGTGCTCGCGATGCTCCGTCTCGTCTCGTTCGGCGGTGACGTCGCGGATCACGACGATGGCTTCCACCACCCGGCCGCAGTCGTCGGATCGCGGCGCGTAGCTCACACGGACGGCGCTCTCGCCGATGTCGATTCGATGCACGCCCTCCTCGCCGGCCAGCGCTGCGCGCAGTGCCGCGGTGATGCCCGGCCATCGACGCAGCGCGTCCCACGCGGACCGCCCGAGGAGCGCCGACCTGCCCGTCGCTGTGCCCGGGAGCGCTGGGCCCTCGAACCAGCGGATGTGGCCGTCACGTCCGGTGGCAAACGCGCTGACGCCCGCGCTCGCGAGGCTCACGTACAGCCGCTCGCGCGTCACGAGGATGGCGCGGCGGTCCTGTTGCCGCCGCCGCCGCTCGCGGAGTCGCGCGATGGCGACAGCGACTACGGCCAGCGCGGCTCCGAGGGCGATCGCGATAGCCGTCATAACGAGACCCCTCGCCATCATCGTCGGCACTCGCAGTCTCGCCTGAAGGTGATCCGCGAGCGACGGCGTGCGTCTCCCCTCGCGGGCCCTACCGGTTCAAGCTCGGCTTCCGATGATTCCGAGGAACCGGCTTCGGCCAGGGGGAATCGATGCGCCACACGCGCCTCTGCCTGTCCGTCGCGATGGCTGCGCTCGTGGGCCTCGCGGGCTGCGGGAGCGCCCCCGCACCTCGCCCCACGCTGGTCCTCTACACGTGGGAGGACTACGTCCCGGACGACGTGCTCACCGACTTTGCCGGTGAGACCGGCATTGACGTGCGCGTCGAGACGTTCGGCACGCAGCCCGAGGCGATCTCGAACCTGGAGGACAACCCAGCCCGGTTCGACGTGCTTGTCGGCACCGGCGATATCGTGGGACAGCTCGCCGGCCTCCGCCTCGTGGCGTCCCTCGACCACACCCGCCTCCCCAACCTCGCGAACATCGACGCGCGCTTCCTCGGCTGGTCGTGGGACCCGGACAACCGCTACAGCGCCCCTACGACTGGGGCACGACGGGCATCCTCTACAACACCCGAGCCGCGGCGAGGCCGACCGCGTGGCGTGCGTTCGCACAGCATTCCGACGCATCGCGGGTGGGCCTCGATTCCGACTGGCTGGTCACCCTCGGTCTCACGCTCAAGTCCCTCGGCGCTTCGCTCAACGCCGACGATGAGGGGCCGCTTGCTGCCGCCGCCGACGACATCGCACGCCTGCGCGCCGCGGGCGCCCCGCTCATGGACTCCGTCGACCTGCGCCAGGCGATGATCGACGGGCGCCTCGACATGGCCGTCGCCTACAGCGGCGATGCGGCCGTCGCGCTGGCTGCGAACCCGGACCTCGCCTGGGTCATCCCCGACGAGGGCGCCGACCTCTACATGGATGTCGCCGCGATCGTCGCCGCCTCCGCCCACCGTGACGAGGCGCACCAGCTTGTGAACTTCTTCATGCGGCCCGACATCCAGGCACGGATTACCGCTTTCACCGGCTACGGCAACCCCAACCGCGAATCGGCCCGGCTGGGACTGAACGCCGACGACCTGATCCACGGTGAGATCGCGGCTGCGGCCATCGATCGTCTCGAGCCCTGGCAGGTGATGGATCCCACGCGGCAGGCGAGCTGGAATCGTGCGTGGGCGCGCGCCGAGGCCCACCCGCTCACGGCCCGGTAGCTCGCGATGCAGGTTCCGCGGCGCTTTCCCGCTCACCTTCTGGGCCGGTCGCTCCGGACGCGCGTGTTGCTGCTCCTGCTCGCCGTTGGGCTGGTGCCCACGTTCACCACCGGCGCGTATCTCGTCCTGACGGAGCGGCAGGGCACGCTGAACGACGTCGCCGCCGAGCTCGATATGCACGCGCGCGAGGGCGTCGCGCTGCTCGAGGCGCGCGTCACGGAGTCACGCACGGCCATCGAGGCGGTCGCGCTCAACCCTGTCCTCCGCAGCGGCGCGGCGAGTGATGCGGACCAGCAGGCTCAACTCGACACCGCGCGCCGGCTCTATCCGGCCTTCGACGACATCACTCTCGTCACACCCGAGGGCCGCACATCCGCCTCCACCGACTTCGCGTACAGCGGTTCGTGGACCTCGAAGTCCTGGTTCCGCGAGGCGCTCGCCGGTACACCTCGCGTGTCGGCGGCTCACATGGGCGGCCAGCCGCTGCACCTGGTCGTGGTGTTCGCCTCGCCGGTGCTCAGTGCCGAGGGCGGGACGGTCATCGGCGTAGTGGCGGGCCAGGTGGCTGTCGAAAGCCTCGCGAAGCCCCTCCGCGCCGTCCGCGCGATGGCATCCGACGAGGGCGACCACGGCTCGTTGTGCCTGCTCGATGCGCGTGGACTCGTCCTTGCCGGGCCACCGGGCGCCGAGCCGCTGCAGCCCGGTCCCCCGGGAATACTCTCCGCGAACCCCGGCGTCAGCGAGGCGATGGGGTCGTACTGGCGCACCGCCGAGTTTCCTGAGTTCGGGTGGCACGTCGCTGCGCAGGTGGAACAGGCGGTGGTTGCCGCGCAGACCGCCCGTCTCGTCGAACGTGTGGTGGTGGGCGCAGCCCTCGTGGCCGCGCTCGCTGCGCTGGTCGCGTTCGTGCTCTCGCACCGCATCTCCGCCGCCGTCCATCGAGTCTCGCGCGTGATCGATCGGATCGGCGAAGGCCGGCTCGACCATCGCATTCCCGCGTTCGACATCGATGAGGTGGATCAGCTGGTGGCCGCGTTCAACGGGATGGCGACGCACCTGGAGGAGACCCGCGCCGAAGTCGCCCGCAGCGAGGAGTGGTTCCGCTCCATCGTCGTGCACGGCTCCGACGCGGTCCTGGTCCTCGACCCGGCCTACCGAGTGACCTACGTGAGCCCTGCGGCGGAGCGCGTCCTCGGCGTGCCGCCGCACGAACTCCTCGGCGCCTCCATCCTCGATCTCCTGCCCTCCGCCGATCGCCCACGGCTCCTGCGTCTCTTCCGCGAGGCGGGCCCCGAGCGCTGGAGCTGGGAGCACGGGCTCCGAGGCATCTCGCCGGATGCGGTCCTCGAGTCCAGCGTCGCCGATCTCACGCACGTGCCGGCCGTGGGCGGGCTGGTCATCCACACCCGCGACATCACGTACCGCAAGACACTCGAGGCCGACGTCGAGCGCGCCCTCGAGCTCGATCGGCTCAAGACCGAGTTCGTCGGACTCGCCTCGCACGAGCTGCGCACGCCCCTCACCGGTATCTACGGGTTCTCTGAGCTCCTCCTCACCAGCCCCGGTCTTCCCGAGGCGGAACTCTCCTGGGTGAGCACGATCCACCAGGAGGCAGCACGCCTCCGCGAGATCATCGACGGCCTGCTCAGCATCTCCCGCATCGAGTCCGGCTCGTTCACGGGGGACATCGGCGCCGTGCCGTTGCGCGAGGCCATCGAGGAGACGCTCCGCTCCGGGGTGACCGATCTCGGCGTGAATCCCATCGAGGTCAGCCTCGAGGGAGAGCCCATCGTGATCGCCACGCGGCATCAGCTGGTGGAGATCCTCGAGAACATCGTCGGCAACGCGATCAAGTACTCGCCGGGCGGCGGCCCCATCGCTGTCTCAGTCACCAGTCGAGGCGACGCCGTCCGCGTCTCCGTGCGCGATCACGGCCTCGGGATCCCGCGCGAGGCGATGGGTTCGCTGTTCGAGCGCTTCAAGCGCATCGATACACCCGACCGCGCTTCGATTCGCGGGACCGGGCTCGGCCTCTACCTCGTCAAGCGCTACATGGATGCCTTCGGCGGCACCATCGAGGTCGACAGCACCCTCGGTGTCGGCACCACCATCACCCTGGTCTTCAGGACGGTGGCCCAGGCGGTGGCCGCATGACCGCACCTCGTGACCGGCTCGCAGACGAGTTCGAGCGGCTCTACCGCGAGGCCGGCGGCGTTCAGGACGACTCGATCCAGGCCGTTCACGAGGTGTTCGCCACCTACGAGCAGGCCCGCGTGTTCGCCGCGGAGCTCCACACGATGTTTGCCGCCGAGCGGGAACGCGCCTCCGAGCTCGCCTCCACGCTGTTCGAGCTGCAGGACAGCCATTACGCCCTCGAGCGCTCCGAGCGACGCTTCCGACCCTCGTCTCCAACTCGTCCGATGCGGTCCTGGGGTCGTCGACCGGCAGGGAGGCCATCTGGGCCAGCGGCGCCACGAGACAGGTCTGGGGCTGCGACTCACTCGAGATGGTCGGCTCCAGCATCGAGGCGCTCGTCGACCCCGGACTGGCCCCGCGTTCGCGCCACGATTGCCCGTGCCGTCCGGACGCCGGGCGACCACGGCCTCGTCAACTCCGCATTGCCGGCGATCCCGACCGCGCAGTCGAGGCCGTTGTCACGAACATGCTCGACGACGACTCCGTGGCCGGCGTGGTCTTCAACTCGCGCGATACGACCGAGCGGCGGCGCCTCGAGGACAACCTCCGGATCATGGCCTACCACGACGCGCTCACCTCGCTGCCGAACCGCTTCGCCTTCCTCGAGCGGCTCGAGGCCGGCGGCGAAGCGGGCGACCCGGCGCTCCTCCATCTCCTGATGGCCGACGTCGATCGGTTCAAGTCCATCAACGACGGCTTTGGGCACGGCGTCGGAGACCAGGTTCTCGTGCGCGTGGGCGAAGTGCTCTCGCAGGTGGCGGCTCGCTACCAGGGCTTCGTCGCTCGCATCGGCGGGGACGAATTCGGGATCCTCGTCGAGTCGGACGATCCGAGCCGCGTTGCCGCGCTGGCTGACGAGGTGACCGCCCTCACCTTCAGCCCACCGGGCCAGGCGCGACACCTGAGCGTCACGCTGAGCGCTGGCTGGGCGGCAAACGGCGCCGCCGCCGAGGCCGGCATCGACCTCGTTCGTGCCGCCGACCTCGCCCTCGACGAGTCCAAGCGTGAGAAGAACGCGAGCGTCGCCGCCTTCAGCCCTGAGATCATGCTCGGCTGGGCCGAGCGCTTCGCGCTCCAGTCCCAGCTCCGAGGCGTGGCCGACCGCGGGGAGCTCCGGCTCCACTACCAGCCCATCTTCGACGTGACCGGGCACACGCTCCGTGCCCTCGAGGCGCTCGTCCGCTGGCAGCATCCAACGCGAGGCCTGCTGGGACCGGGCGGCTTCATCCCGATCGCGGAACAGTCCGGCGCCATCATCGAGGTCGGTGGCTGGGCGCTGCGAGACGCCTGTCGCCAGCTTCGCGCCTGGGGATGCGCCACCCCGCCGTCCGGCCCCGACTTCGTGTACCTGAGCGTCAACGTCTCGACCGTCGAGCTGCGCGAACCCGGCTACGTCGAGCGCGTTGCCGACGCCCTCCGCACCTACGAGGTGCATCCCGCCCGCATCCAGCTCGAGATCACGGAGAGCGTCCTCGCGACAGACCCCGCCTTCGTCGTGAGCCTGCTCGCCGATCTAAAGGCGATCGGCGTGCGGCTCGCGATCGACGACTTCGGCACCGGCTACTCGTCGCTGGCCTACCTCGCGACCATGCCAGTGGACGCGATCAAGGTGGACCGCTCGTTCGTCATCGGGATGCTCGGCTCGGAGCGCATGGCGTCCGTCGTGCGCGCCACCCTCTCGCTCGCGGCGTCCCTCGGCCTGTCGGTCGTCGCCGAGGGCGTCGAGACCACAGATCAGCGCGACGCACTCGCGGCGCTGGGGTGCACGCTCGTGCAGGGCTACCTCTACTCGAAGCCCGTCGCGCCCGGCGAGGTGCACCCGGCCGACCCCTCGCACCTCGCGCCTCCCGAGGCACGCGCCGCCTGATCCCCGGCCGGCCCCTCACCCCGAGCGCCATCGATAACGAACGCAGCCTGTCTCGTGCGTCGCCGCGCTTCTAGAGTGTCGTGATGATCGCGCGCCTCTACCCGCGCCTCTACGAGGGCTGGATCGTCGTCTGGTCGTTCGCCCTGCTGATCGTGGTCATCGGCACCACGTTCTTCTTCGGCTTCGGCACGATCTTCACGCCGATCATCCAGGACTTCGGCTGGACCAACGCCGAGGTCTCCCTGGCGTTCTCGCTCCGTTCGGAGGTGGGCGGTATCGCCGCGCCCCTCGTTGGCCTCCTCATTGACAGGTTCGGCCCCCGCCGGGCGCTCTTCGCCGGCGTGCTGGTATCGGCGGGCGGCGTGTTCGGCCTCTCCTTCATGCAGAACCTCTGGCAGTTCTACCTCGCGATGGTCGTCACCGCCGTCGGTGTCAGCGCGTCCGGCGGGCCGGTCGGCATGGTGGCAGCCGCCACGTGGTTCGACCGCAAGCGCTCCCAGGCCATCTCCTACCTGACGGTCGGCGGCGGCATCGCCGGGCTCGGGGTGCCGATCGTCGCGTGGCTGGTCGAAACGCTGGGCTGGCGCTCCAGCCTCCGCGTGCTCTCGCTCGTGATCCTCCTCGTGGGCCTCTTCGTGACCCTCAACGTCCGAGGGCGTCCCGCCAACCACCCCCAGCCCATGGATGGCGACGCGGCCGACAGCCCTCGTGGACTGGCGAAGGCACGCGAGCTCTGGGGCGTCCCGGCTCGGGCGGTGATGCGCAGCCGCGCGTTCCTGCTCCTCGCCGGCGGGCAGGCGGCCGTCGGATTCGGCACCACCGCGCTGATCGTGCACGTGATCCCGTTCCTCGAGCTGCACGGCGTGTCGAAGGGCGCCGCCTCCTGGATCGTGACCGTCTACACCCTGACCTCGCTCGTGGGCCGCCTCGGCCTGGGTTACCTCGGTGATCGCTACGACAAGCGAATCCTGATGACGGCCGCGTGCGCGCTCGTCGCGCTCGGGACGCCGATGCTGGCCCTGACCACCTCGTACTGGGCCACCCTTGCCGTGATGGTCCTGATCGCCCCCGGCTTCGGCGGCACGATCCCGATCCGCCCGGCGATCCTCGCCGACTACTTCGGCACCAGGTACTTCGGAGCGATCAACGGCGGCATGGTCCTCGTGCAGACGGCGGGTGCCTTCTTCGGGCCGTGGCTGGTCGGGTACATCGTCGACGTCACCGGTGAGTACACCCTCGGGTGGCTCGCCTGCGGCGCGGTCACCGCCCTCGCGGTGCCGCTCACGTGGTTTGCGCGTCCGCCACAGCGGCTCCTCGAGCGCTACGCCGGGGAACTCGAGGTGGAGGCGACGCCCGCGCCGGTGTAGTCCGCGCGGACGATCGAGGCGTACGCTCAGCGAGGAATCCTCGGGACCGTCGCCGTCGAGGGGTACCACCATGGTCCAGACCGCCACCTCGTCGCGGTCGCTGCTCGATCGGCTGCTCCGGCTCACCTGGCGCCGAGTCGGACTCGTGCTACTCGCGTGGGTGCTGGCGGTGATTCTGCACAACGTCGTCTACGGGCTGCTATACGAGCGCTTTGCTCCCGGCTGGGACGAGCCGGTCTTCTTCGTGCTCGCTGTCCTCGTCATTCCCGCTTACGTGGTCGTCGCCGCCGCCTACACTGGCGTCACGCTCATGCGAGGCAGGTTCGCCCGCGGTTGAACCCGCGGTTCCGAGGAGTCGTACCGCTGCACGCCCGCCCCACGCGCTTCCGACTCCCGTCACGGAGCACCCGGTGAATCCCGCGCACTCGCTGGGCCCGCACACCCTCGAGCGAACATCGGGCGCCCCGCTGCGCTCGGGAAACCGCCTTGGGCTCCTCCGGAACGCAAACCAGACATACGACGACTGGCTCACGGCCATTGCCGGCGCCCGCAAGTGGATTCATTTCGAGAACTACATCTTCAAGGGCGACACCATCGGTCGGCGTTTCGCAGACGCCCTCGCCGAGCGCGCGCAGGCCGGAGTGGTCGTGCGCGTCCTCTACGACTGGTTCGGCTCGCACGACGTGCGCCGTTCGTTCTGGAACGAGCTGCGTGCCCGCGGCATCGACGTGCGCCCGATCAACCCGCTTCGCCTCGCCGAGCCGCTCGCCGCGATCCAGCGCGACCACCGCAAGCTCATCGCCATCGACGGCGAATACGCCTCGATTGGCGGCGTCGGCGTCGCCGATCCGTGGCTGCAGCGGGCGCCGGGCACCAACCTCCCGTACCGCGACACCTGCGTGAGCGTCGAGGGACCGGCGGTCGCCGACATCGAGCGCGCCTTTGCCGATGTCTGGGACCGCAACGGCTCGCCGCTGCCCATGGACGAACGCCCCGACGTCGACAGCATCGCGCTCGTCGGAGACCGCGACGTCCGAGTGGTCATCCAGGAGCCTGGCCGCATGCGCATGTCGCGCGTCCTCCAGGCGCTCACCGCCAGCGCCGAGGAACGCATCTGGGTCGCCGACGCGTACTTCCTCGCCGCGTGGGATCTTCGCGAGGGACTGATCGCCGCGGCTCGCGACGGCGTTGATGTGCGCCTGCTGCTGCCCTCCACCTCCGACCTCTACCTCGTGGGACCGCTCTCGCGCAGCGGCTACCGTCGCCTCATCGAGGAGGGCGTGCGGATCTGGGAGTACCAGGGCCCGATGATGCACGCCAAGACCTTCGTCGCCGACGGCTGGTGTTCCCGCATCGGCTCTACCAACCTGACCGTCACCGGCCTCGTCACCAACTGGGAAATCGACGTCATCATCGAGGACCGCGAGTTTGCCCTCGACATGGAGCGCACCTACCTCGCCGACCTCGAGGATGCCCGCGAGGTGATCCCGTACCGCGGCCGCGTCTCGCGCACCTTCGCTCGACGCCAGCGGCCGAGGCAGCTCATGCGCGGCTCGGGCTCGGAGGCGACCGCCTCACTGGCCAGCCTTGGTGGTGCGGTGGTGCAGGGTGCGGCACTCGATGTGTTTCGCGCCCACGAGGAGCGCCTGACCGGGATCGTCGGCGCAGGCACGCTCGCCGCAGCGCTGCTCGGCCTGGTCTTTCCGCGCGTGCTCGCAATCCCCGTCGCCACGCTCCTCGGGTTGGTCGGCATCACGGGCCTGAGCCGGGCGATCCGCGAGTCCGGAGAGCGACGGAGCGCCGCGAGGCGTCGTCCGCCGGACATCGATATCGCGCTGGCACCAGCGCCCGACGACGACGCTCGGTTCGACCCGCTGCTCGACTCCGACGCCGGGACGTGACCGCGCCAGACGTCGATCTCGTCGTCGTCGGCGCCGGTGCCGCGGGGCTGATGGCCGCCGTCGAGGCGGGCCGCGCCGGCCGTCCCGCGCTCGTCCTCGATGGCGCACGTCGACTCGGGGCGAAGATCCTGGTCTCGGGCGGCGGACGCTGCAACGTGACCCACGATCGCGTCGACGAGCGCGACTACGCGGGCTCGTCGCCCGCCGCGATCCGACGCGTGCTCCGCCGCTTCGATGTCGCACGCACGATCGAGTTCTTCGCCGGCCTCGGCGTCGAGCTGAAGCGGGAAGACACCGGGAAGCTCTTCCCGACGACCGACAGCGCGCACACCGTCCTCGACGCTCTCCTCGAGGCGGCGAGGGTCTCAGGCGCCGAGCTGCGCCACCCCGCTCGCGTCCTCAGCATCACCGCCCTCGATGCCGAGCCCACCGCCTTCCGAGTGGAGACCGGCGAGGACAGGTTCACTGCCCGCACGGTCATCCTTGCCGCAGGCGGGCGCGCCCTCCCTCGCTCGGGGAGCGACGGCGCCGGATTCGAGCTGGCCCGCGCACTCGGTCACTCGATTACGCCTCACGTCGTGCCCGCCCTCGTGGGGCTCACGCTTGCCGACGGGTGCTTCGTGCGCACGCTGGCCGGCCTCGCGACCGACGTGCGCCTCGAGGTGCGCTCCGGGACCGGCCGTCGCCTCATATCGATGAGCGGACCGGCGCTCTGCACGCACTTCGGCATCTCGGGTCCGGCGCCCATGGACATCAGTCGCCACTGGCAGCTCGCCGTCCTCGAGGACCCTGCTGCGTCCCTCGTCGTCTCGTGGCTCCCCGAGGCCACGCGAGACTCCCTCGATGGCGACCTGCAGCACCTTGGCCGCGCGTCGCCCGCGCGCTACCTCGCAGGCCGGCTCCCCGCCCGCCTCGCGCGCGCGCTCTGCGACGAGGCGGGCATCGAGGGCAGCACGCCGGGCCACGAGCTGCCTCGCGAGGCGCGCCGCGCCCTTGTCCGCACGCTGCTCGAGTGCCGGCTGCCCGTCGCAGGCACCCGGGGCTGGGCGAATGCCGAGGCAACCGCGGGCGGCGTCCCGCTTTCCGAGTTCCACCTCGACACACTCGAATCACGCGTCGTGCCGGGCCTCTTCGCCTGCGGCGAGCTCCTCGACGTCGACGGGCGCATCGGTGGGTACAACTTCCAGTGGGCGTGGGCCAGCGGCCACGTCGCGGGTACGGGCGCCGCCGCGCGCTAGGTCGACATAAGCACCGAGCTCCGAGTCAGGGGTTTCCGAGGTCCCCCAACCTTTACGTACGCTGTATGGTGTGCGCCGAGGGACCCCATGGTGAACCGCCGGGCACCCTATCGCGATTACATGCAGCCCCCCGTCGAGGCGGCGCCCCCGGACTACATGCGCCCCGCCTCGGCAGGCGGATCCGGACCGAATGGTGGTCCGAGGCGTCCCCGCCGGCTGGCTCCGTTCGCCGGCGATGCGGCTGCGGTCGCCGTCGCACCCCTCGGCGCGCGCGCCCTCGGTGGGTTCGTACCCTCGATGCCGGCCGCCGCGCTCGCCCCCGCCCCTGCGAGGGCGCCCGCGCCGCAGCGCAGCGCGCGGCCCGGCTTTCGCCAGGCGTTCGTCTCCTTCAAGCAGCGCGACTTCCGCTACCTGGGCCTCTCGACGCTGGCCGTCGGCTTCGGGCAGTGGGCGCAGCAGCTCGGACTGCCGCTGCTGACGCTCGAGCTGACGGGCTCCGCGACCCAGCTCGGATTCCTCTCGTTCTTCCGAGGGTTCGTCGGCATCGCCACCGGCCCTATCGGCGGCGTGCTCGCCGACCGCTACTCGCGCCGCACCGTCATCCTCGCGTCCACCGTCGCCTCGATGGTGCAGGCGCTCGTCCTTGCGGCGCTGATCCTCGTGAACCGCATCGAGCTGTGGCACGTCTACGCGTTCGCCTTCTCGGGCGGGCTCATCCAGTCGCTCACCCAGCCTGCGAGGCAGGCGTTTGTCTACGACGTCTCGACCGACGACACCCTGCAGAACGCCATCGTGATGTCATCGTTCGTCCAGAACCTCGCCAGGATCTCCGGGCCGCCGCTCATCGGCGCCAGCGTGGTCTGGGGCATCGGCGCCCCCTTCGTCATCATGGCCGCGACGCAGGTCGTCGCCACCTTCTTCACGCTCCTCATCGGCAAGCAGACGAGGCAGGGTCGCCCCGTCCGAGGCAGCGCGGCGGGCCAGGTCATCGAGGGGTTCCGCATCAGCTGGCAGGACCGCCGCATCCTCGGCCTGATCGTCGTGCACTCGATCCCGCCGCTGCTAATCCTCGCCTACCTCCCCTTCATCGCGATCATCTCCCGCGATGTGCTCCACCAGGGCGCCACGGGCTACGGACTGATGATCTCGATGGTCGGCTGGGGTTCGATCATCGGCATGTTTGCGCTCGCCCTGGTCGGCGACCCCGCGCACAAGGGCCGCCTGATGATGGTGGGCTTCCTCGGCTACTCGACCTTCCTCGTCGCGTTCTCCTTCTCGACGAACTTCATCCTCTCGCTGTCCCTCCTCGGGATCGCCGGACTGTTCTTCTCGGTCGCGCAGGCGCTCAACAACACCCTCATCCAGGTAGCCGCGCCGAATGCCGTTCGAGGGCGCGTCATGGCGGTCTGGCAGATGAGCGGCGGCCTGCAGCCCGTCGGCGCCCTGCCCATGGGCATCGCGATCGCCGCCTGGGGCCCGCAGCTCGGCATCGGCGCGTTCATGATCGCGGCCACGCTCGCCTTCCTCGTGTTCCTCGCCCTGTGGCCCTCTGTCCGCCGCATGTAACCCTCGAGCGCTGACGCTGGCGAGGCCGGTCTGCGGCCGGCGCGAGCGCACCCACGAGCAGCTCCATCAGCGCGCGTGGCCCCCGCGCCTGCCGCGCCTCGTTTACCATCTCGCCCACCAGCACCCGTCGAGAGCGCACTCCGAGGAGCCAGCCCATGACCACCACGAAGCCCCTCGACGGCCGCGTCGCCATCGTCACCGGCGCCTCGAGGGGCATCGGCGAGTACATCGCGAAGCACCTCGCGCGGTCAGGCGCGACCGTCGTTGTGGCCGCGCGCTCCGAGGAGGTCTCCGACCGCCGTCTGCCCGGCACCATCCACTCGGTGGTGGCAGCCATCGAGGCGGAGGGCGGCAGGGCGGTCGCCATCCCCACCAACATGCGCGACGCGGAGAGCATCTACGCCTGCGTCGAGCGCACGGTCTCAGAACTGGGACGCCTCGAGATCGTCGTCAACAACGCCGCCATCCTCGTCCCCGGCGACATCGAGACCGTGCAGGATCGCCACATCGATCTCATGTGGCAGGTCGACCTCCGCGGCCCGGTCCTGATGTGCAAGGCCGCGGTGCCGCACCTCAGGCGGGCGGGCGGCGGTCACATCATCAACATCTCCTCGGGTGTGGCGCTCTCACCGGGGCCGGGGCCGTACAAGAATGCCGGCACCGGTGGCCTGTTCTATGGGATGGTGAAGGCGGGCCTCGAGCGGTTCACGCAGGGCCTCGCGATGCAGCTCGCCGACGACCACATCAGCGCCAACGTGCTCTCGTTGGGCTACCTCATCCACACGCCAGGCAATGTCTTCGCGCAGAACGACCCTGAGCACCCCAACCTCGAGTTCGACGACGCCGATTGGATGGGCCGCGCCGCCACCTGGATCGCGATGCAGCCGACCGACTACACCGGCCACATCGTCTGGGACGACCGCATCCGCTACTGGCTCAAGGACATCCCGTGATCCCGCGCGCGTGACGTCGGGCGGCTCCGAGGCCGCACGCTCCTCCGCGCTAACATCGGTGGAACGCTCCGTCCGCGCCAGGGATGCGTCAATGCCGGACGACCTCACCACCGACGACCTCGTGCGACAGCTCGGCGAGCGCTACGCCTCTCGCAGCCTCGAGGCGCGGGCTGGCGACCTCGCGCTGCTCGCCGGCATTCGCTCCCGGCGTGACATCGGTGTCGCGATCCGCTCTGGCAAGGGCGACTCGGCTGTCGAGGTGACCGTGGCCGCCGCCGACCAGCTCGGCGCGCTCGCTGTCCTTGCGGGGCTGTTCGCCGCCCACGGCCTCGATATTCGCGCCGCCGAGCTGTTCACGGTCGCCATCCCGAGGCCCGCGACCCCGACACGCACCATTCGAGGTCGCCGCATCCGTCCCACGTCCGCCCTCGACGCGGCCCCCTCGAGGCTGCTCCTCGACATCTTCACGGTCGCGACCCCGGAAGGCGTCCACCCCGGCGCGGACTTCCAGCGCGACATCGAGCACACGCTGGGCATGGTGGGGACGGGCGAGCTCGACACCGCGATGGAGCACGTGATCGAGGGCGTGGCGGGTCGCGCCCGCACCTCGACCTCGACGGAACCCCTCTATCCCCTCGCCATCGAGCTGGTGCCGGGCCCCGAGATCACGACGCTGTTCATCCAGGCCGTGGATACGCCCGGATTCCTCTTCGAGTTCGCGGCCGCCCTCGGCACACTGCGGGTGAACATCGCCGGCGCCGAGGTCCGCACCATCGACGGCGAGACCCGCGACGCCTTCTTCCTGACCGAGCCGGACGGTGGCCCCATCACCGACCCCCGTCGCCTCGAGGAGTTGCGCGTGGCGGCGGCCCTCATCAAGCACTTCACGCACCTGCTCCCGGTGTCTGCAGAGCCCGCCCAGGCGCTGCGCCAGTTCGGCGCCCTCGTGCGCACCGTCGCAGCACGCGCTCCCGGCCCCGAGGCGCTCGGCGACCTGTCCTCACCGCAGGTGCTGCAGACGCTCGCCGAGGTGCTCGGCGTCTCGCGCTTCCTGTGGGAGGACTTCCTCCGCATGCAGCACGAGAACCTCTTTCCGCTGCTCGCACGCGCCGACTCGCTCGCCACCCGACTGTCGCCCGCCGTGCTTGCCGCCGCAGCCATCGAGGCGGTCGCGCAGAAGGCGGGCGACGCGCCCGAGGCGCCGCGTCGACGTCTGAACGAGCTCAAGGACCGCGAGATGTTCCGCGCCGACCTGCGTCACATCACCGGTCACCTCGGCTTCCTCGCGTTCTCGCGCGAGCTCTCCGACGTCGCCGAGGCGACTGTCCTCGGCGCCGCCACCCTTGCACATGCCGTCCTCCGAGGCCGGCACGGCACGCCCAGGCTGCACGACGGGCGCGAGTGCGGCTGGACCGTGTGCGCCCTCGGCAAGTTCGGCGGGCGCGAGCTGGGCTACGCCTCGGACATCGAGCTGCTGTTCGTCTACGCGGGCGACGGCCGCACCGACGGCGCCGAGCCGATCTCGAACCACGACTACTTCGAGGCGTTCGTGCGCCACGTCCGCGATTCGATCAGCGCGCGCCAGGAGGGCATCTTTGAGCTCGACCTGCGGCTGCGTCCGTACGGCACGCAGGGCGCACTCGCCACCTCGCTCGCCGCCTTCGAGGCGTACTACTCCGCGGGCGGCGCCGCCGAGCAATTCGAGCGGCTCGCGCTGGTCCGGCTGCGCCCTGTCGTCGGAGACGACGAGACGCGCGCCGCCGTCCGAGCGCTGCGCGACGCGTGGGTGTACTCCGGTGCTCCCCTCGACTACGCCGACATCGCTCACCTCCGTCACCGACAGGCCACCGAGCTCGTGCGCAGCGGCACCTCGAACGCCAAGTACTCGCCCGGCGGCGTCGTCGACCTCGAGTACTTCGTGCAGGCCTCGCAGATCGAGGTGGGCGCGACGGACCCCTCGGTGCGCGTCCCCGGCACCCTCGAGGGTATTGAGCTGCTCTCGAGGTCCGGCGTGCTGCCGCAGCTCCTCGCCGCCAAGCTCCAGGACGCGTATGGCTTCATGCGCCGCCTCATCGACGGACTGCGCGTCGTCCGAGGCAACGCGAAAGACCTCGCTATCCCGCCCGTCGACAGCCGCGCGTTCGCGTACCTCGCACGCCGCATGCACTACGAGTCGATCCCTGCCCTCGCCCAGGCCATCGAGGTGCGCATGGACTTCGGCCGGACGCTCTGGGAACGCTTCGCCCCGCCATCCGAGTAGGCATGCGCGAGTGGCTGAGGTTGCGCGCGGGGCGACGATGGCCGACTATCTCCTAGCGCGGACTAGGAGATAGTCGGTGAAGCTCGACTCGTGGGGATCACGGCAATACGCGTCCTGCTCGAACTCGCAGGCCGCGAGGACGGCGAGCCGGTGCCCCTGACCGAGCTCTCAGAGCGCACGCAGATCTCCGCCAGAAGTACCTCGAACAGATCGTGCTGCTGCGCTCTCGAGGATCCTCAACGCCCGCCGCGGCGCGAGCGGCGGCTACATGCTCGCGCGACCCGCCACCGAGCTCACCGTGGGCGAGGTGATTCGCGCCGTCGAGGGGCCTCGCGCCGGCGCTCTGCGCGGCAGGACGGCGCACGATCCATGCCCTCGTACCGCTGCCCCGACGAGGACTCGTGCGTCATGCGCGAACTCTGGCTCGAGGTGCGCGACGCCATCTCCGCAGTCGTGGATCGGACGACCTTCCACACGACCTTGCCGGGCGCAATCGTGAACGGAAGTCCGCCTCGCGGCGGATGTACCACATCTGGCCTCGGCAACCGCGCTGCCGCGCAGAGACCATCACCTCCGAGGGCGGCGCGCGAGCTGGGCAGCCCTGGAAAAGGGGAGCCCGAAGGCGGCTCCCGACGGTCATCGCGCGACGAGTTGTGTCGCGGATCGGGAGCAAGGTCCCGAGGAGGTCACGAGGGCGGCGGACGCGCGGTCGCGCCGCCCCCCTCGGTGTCGCGCTAGAGGATTCCCGCCCGGCGCAGGCCGTCCTCGTCCATGAACATCGTCGAGGGTGCGCCCTGGTCGAGCCACACCGCGCGGATGCCACCGTTGGCGTAGCAGGTCGAACTGCCGATGCCGTGGTTGCGCCAGTTCACCACGTAGTTGTGGTAGAAGCTCCCGCCCGAGGTGGGACCGAGCGGCAGGTAGACGTCGTAGACGATGTCCAGCTCCTTGTTCCAGAGCTGCTTCCAGATGTCCTTTTGCACGTCGAGCTTCAGTTCGCGACGCTGCGCCTCGACCAGCTTGTCCACCTCGGGGTCGTTGAGGTTGCCGAAGTTGAGCCCGCCCTTCGAGTGGTAGAACGGGTACACCGACTGGTCCACCGAGTACGCCGGCGGCCCGAAGGTCATCCCGGTCGCCCACTCGAACTTGCGGTCGTTGAGCAGCACCACCGCCGTCGGGTTGTCCACCTCGCGGTACTTGATGGCCAGCTCGGGCGTCTTGTTGATGGTCGGCAGCACACTCTGCGTGAACTGGTAGAAGCCCGAGAGGTAGAAGCCCGTCATCTCGAACGACAGCGGCTTCTCCTTCGTGTAGCCCGCCGCCTGGAGCATCTTCGAGGCCTCGGCCGGGTTGAACTGGTACCACGGCCCCTCGTCCGCCAGCTTCGGCTGCTTGTCGAAGAGCACCTGCCACGAGATCGAGGGCTTCGCGAACCCGCCGTTCAACTCGGCGCGACTCTCGTTGTAGGCGGCCCGGTCGATGCTCATGCTGATCGCACGGCGGATCCGAGGATCCTGCAGCACCGGGTTGTTCATCTGGAACCGGAACACGTTGCTGTTCGAGCCCTGCACGCCGTCATACATGTAGCGCACCGAGTCGGTGGTCTTCTGCTGCATGTCCTTGGCGTCGGTGTCCTCGGGCGCGGCCCAGTCGAAGAAGTTGTTGGTGAGGTAGCCCGCGCGGAGGACGGCGTTGTCGTTCTGCACCGTCGCAACCACGCGGTCGAGGAACGGCAGCCCCTTCTCGTAGTAGTCCAGGTTGCGCTGGAAGACAGGCCGCTCCTTGGGCGTCACTCCTGCTGCAGGAACGGTCCCGTTCCCACCGCGTGCTGCCGAGGTAGTTCGTATCGGCCACTAACTCCTTCGGCAGATGAACGACACGCCGCGAGGTTCCGCGGGAAGTCGACCAACGGCTGCGTGACTTCGACGAGGGTGTAGTTGTCGGGCGTCTCGAACGCCGCCACTTCCTTGAAGACGTCCACCTGCGAACCGCCTGCCTTGTAGCGGTTGTACAGGGCGAGCACGTCGGTCACGTCGAACTCGCGTCCGTTCGCGGGCGCGACGTTGTGGAACTTCACACCCTTCCGCAAGTGGAACGTGAACTGCGTCGCGTCGCTGTTGACCTCCACGACTCCGCGAGATCCGGCTCGATGTCGATCTTCGTGATGTCGGCCAGCGGACCGAACTTCGCACGCGTGAGCTTGTTGTTCGTGTAGTCCATCGTCGTGTTGATGGTGCACGACAGCGTGCGGTTGAAGTCCATGTGCGGCGGGTCGAGGTAGCGCGTCAACAGCGTGCCGCCGTAGCGGCCGTTCGCCAGCGGATCCTGCTCGGCCGGGCTCGGCGGCGGCGAGCCGTCGTAGGTTCCGGGCTTCACGCGCACCTGGTCCGCGCTCACCTTGCCCTTGCTCGTGACGGCGGGCGTCCCGCCTGCACGCGCAGTGATCTCCGCTGCGGGCGTCGCCGGAGCGGTGCCGCATCCGAACAGTGCCGCGCTCGCAAGGCCCACGATGCCGAGCCCCGCCGACCGGCCCAGGCTTCGACGACTGACTGCTCGCGTCCAGTAGTTCCCTTCGGTCACGTTGCAATCCCTCAGCGTCAGGGCACGACCCATGAAGATGTTCGCGCCCGCCGACGCTACGCGCGATAGCGATTGCTCGTCGACACGATCGTGTTCAGTCCCGCTCTTCGCCGCGCGTGGAATGCGCGCGAAGTGTGGAGGGCACGTGGCGAACCGACAGGCACTCGAAGCGGCGTTCCAGGCGGCGGACCGGCGGCTGGAACGACTCGGACACCCGGTATACATCTCCAGGACGACCGACTGCTGGACGATGGCGGACGCTGGACCATCCGCGACTGCCTCTACACCGTCGCAGCCACGGCGAATGTCGCCGGCGCAACCAGCGCGCTCGATCCGCTATCGAGGGCGCGCGCCGAGCACCCGTACCGGGTGCGCCCGGCATCGATGAGCGGAACCAGCAGCGGATCGAGGAAGCGCGCGCGGGAAGTCCGTGCAGGACCTGCTCGCCGAGGCGAAGGAGGCCCATCGCGTAGCGTGGGAGACCGTCCGCGGCATGACCGACGCCGTCCTCGACACGAAGGTGCCGGATATGCAGCCAGACCGCCCGGCCGCGAGCGTCGGTGGCGATCCTGCGCCCGCCGAGTACCACGAGGGCGGCCAGCTGGACCGCATCGAGAACGCGCTCCGCGTGCGCTGAGGTGGATCGCCGCGCAGGTCGCCGCCTCACAGCCGCTGATCCAACCTGCTGCCCTAGATCGAGTTGGCGAGCACGGTCGGCATCACCGTGCAGGAAAGCGACGCCAGCACCGGTCAGGAATCGAGAAGTAGCGTCGGTGGTGTGACGTCACAACGTTGCTCATGGACGCCACGACCGCGTGCACACACCATCAGGGAGTCATGATATGGCCTACAACCGTTGACTTCAAGACGGTCTCGACGAAGTCGGCCTCGAATCGTCGCCGGTCGCGCCCGCGCTCGCGGGCCTGCGCGCGAACGAGGCACGCTACTTCAAGAACAAGTACGACCACCCAGCTTACGGTCGAGCCGGCCGCCGACGCAAGGGCGACCATCGACTGGGTACACCGGATCCTGAAGAACGAGCGGGACATCGTGATCGCCTCCCGCCCGCTCGAGGCAACGCGCTTCGAGGTCGGGAACATCCGCTGGGCCTACGTCTTCTACGAGAGCAGCCTGTCGGTCAACGTGATGTACACGCTGAACGACGCCTCGAAGCCGCGGTCGAGTTCAAGCTCGACGGGATGGGCGTCCCCGGGAACTCGCCTCGGTTCAAGTTCGCATGATCGAAGCTCCGCTTGGGGACCATCCGCGGTTCGTACTTCGTGCTCAAGAAATTGATACTGACGCCGGAGCGACGTGACGTGGGAGTACGCTCGACGTCAGGTATATCGATCTCGGCCTTACAGAGGAACTGCGCAGACTGGAACGACTCGGCCGAGCAGGCCGCCTTCCGGCAACGAGTTCGCGATGTCATCGATCGGCGACTCCCCGAGCGCTACCGCCACGAGCGGGCCAGGCTCTTCGAGGGCGGCTGGCAGCAGGACCGCAAGTCCTCGGACCCGCCGCTCGCGACGCCGCTTGAGCGTGGAGCGCCGCACTTGCCGAGCAGGGCTGGATTACCCCCACTGGCCGAAGCAGTACGGCGGCGCCGGCCTGACGGTGATGGAGCAGTTCATCTTCAACCAGGAGATGACCGAGGCGAACGCGCCCGCCGTCGGCGGCATGGGCGTCTCGATGCTGGGCCCAACGCTCATCGTCCACGGCACCGACGAACAGAAGCAGGAGCACCTCCCCAGGATCCTGTCCGGCGAGGTCGCATGGGCCGAGGGCTACTCGGAGCCCGGCTCGGGCTCGGATCTCGCGTCGCTCCAGACACGCGCCGTCCGCGACGGCGACGACTTCGTGATCAACGGCCAGAAGATCTGGACCTCCGGCGCGCAGTACGCCGACTGGCTCTTCGCCCTCGTGCGCACCGACCCGAACGCGCCCAAGCACCGAGGCATCTCGTTCCTGCTGCTCGACCGCACCACGCCCGGACTCACCGTCCGGCCGCTCACCGACATGGGCTGGAACCAGCCCTTCAACGAGACCTTCTTCGAGGATGTGCGCGTCCCGGCGAAGAACCTCGTGGGCGAGGAGAATCGGGGCTGGTACGTCGGCATGACGCTGCTCGACTTCGAGCGCTCCGGCATCAGCACCTCGGTGATGGCGCGCAAGCAGCTGCTCCGCATGGTCGAGTACGCACGGACCGAGGAAGGACGCGCCCGCTCGCGATTCCACGAGCTGGACACGCTGCGCCACGAGGTCGCCGAGCGCTACATCGAGATCACAGTCGAAGAGAACTTCTCGCTGCGCATCGTCTCGATGCAGCACGCCGGGCAGATCCCGAACTACGAGTCCTCGATGGTGAAGATGTTCGGCACCGAGGCGCTGCAGCGCCTGCAGCGGCTTGGCACAAAGGCATTCGGCCTCTTCGCCAACGTCTGGGATGCGGACAGCGAGTACGCGCCGCTGGGCGCCGCGTTCACGCAGGGATACGTCTGGTCCGTCCCGATGACCATCGCGGGCGGCACCTCCGAGATCCAGCGGAACATCATCGCGACGCGCGGGCTGGGATTGCCTCGAGGCTAGCTCGACGCACCACGCCGGCGCTCCGACTCCGAGGCCTACGCGCGGTTCGCGAGCGCCAGGTAGGTGGCCAGCCGCTCGAGCGGAACGTCCTCGGACTCGGCGTGCTCGAGCGCCGTCATCGCCGCGAATGACACGCACCACCCCACGAGGCGCTCCGCGTCGATCGCTGCCACGCGGGCAAGCTGCACCGCGCGTGCCTCGATCGTCTCGACGTCGTCGGCCTGCCAGAGCAGCAGGTCGACGGCATCGAAGGCCACGTCATCGCCGAGGCACGGCGCCGGGTCAATCGCCACCAGCCCGCGCGCCGGCCCCCCATCGAGGATGTTGCGCGGCGTCAGGTCTCCGTGCAGCACAGCTGTGGGACGCACCGCCTCGAGGAGTCGGGTCGCGAGAGTCCTCCCGCGCCGGTAGAGGTCCAGCGGCACGACCTCCACGAGTTCGGGGCGCCGCCGGTACGGGATCATGCCCGACTCGAAGAGGTATGCGACCCGTTCCTCCAGCGACGGAAACGACGGACTCGGGGTCGACGTCTCGTACAGGGCGCTGAGAAGCTCCGCGACGGTGCGCGCGTGCGGATACGAGCCCGACTCCGCGAGTTGGATGCCCGGCTCGATCGCCTCGATGAGCATCGCTCCGGCTTCCTCATCGAGAGCCAGGAGCGCGGGGGCATGCGGCGTGCGCCAGCTCCTGAGCGCGGCGGCCTCGTGCGCCAGGCGCGCGCGATCCGGGCTGGCCTTGAGCACGGCCGGACGCCCATCCGCGAGCGTGCAGCGGACCACGACCGCCATCGTGCCGTGCGGGATCACCGCGTCCCACGCCAGTTCCCACCGTCCGAAGGCGGCCCGCAGCACCGCGGGCAGCGCATCGAGCCACGGCTGCACCTCGGCCCCGAAACGCGCCGTCAATCGCTGAGGCGTGCCGGACTCCCGCAGGAGGGCGTTCAGCCGCTCGTCACCCGGCAGAGCGCGAGCCGCGCCCACGGTTCGAGGGCCGAACCTAGACCGACCCGTACACGCGCACCGGCTCGAACTCGTAGATCAGTCGATGGTTATCGATGATGAACCGGCGGAACTCCTCGGGGGCCATCTTCTTGCCGCCGAAGTCGACGGGCGTGTCTGCGGGCTCACCCTCGAGGTGCTGCATCGCGCGGAACAGGCGCAGACTCAGATCCGGAACGTCATCCCCCTCGAGGAGCCGCACCCGAGACTCCGCCGTCAGGAAGTTCCCGCGCGAGTCGAACACCATCAGCGTCGCACGAGGATCCCGGCGCACGTGTCGAGTGCGCAACCGCTCGCGGGTGCCGCTGCTCCAGAGCACATCGCCGATGAGCACGCATCCGACGCGCACGGTGTGCGGCGTCCCGTCCGCACGGAGCGTCGTCATCGCCGCCCCGTGGTGCGTCGAGAAGAACTCGCGCTGCTCTGCCGTCAGCTCCATCGCCGTCCTCCTCATCACCGTCCGCCCTCGAGGCGTGACCGTCAGCGCAGGATGCCAGCGGCTCACCGGGATGTCGATGGGCCGTCGTGCTGTGGCCGAGGGCCACCCGTCGATTTCGCCCGCTGGTACTCTCCTGAGCGGGGCGAACGTCCTGTACACGGTCGCCACGCCCCGTCGACCATCGGCGTACCCCGGGGCACGATGCGGAAGGGCCAGTGGCGCTTCAGTCGCGACACGCGGAACTCGATGACCGCCTGCTCCTGCGCGAGATGCTGCGCATCCGCCGTTTCGAGGAGCAGTGCGCGGAGCTGTACAGCCTTGCGAAGATCCGCGGCTTTCTCCATCTCTACGTCGGTGAGGAGGCGGTGGCGGTCGGCGTGATGCAGGCCCTGCAGCCACCGGATCGAGTGGTCGCCACCTATCGAGAGCACGGGCACGCCCTCGCACGCGGCATCCCGATGGACGCCGTCATGGCCGAGATGTACGGGCGCCTCGGCGGCACAAGCCGGGGGCGTGGCGGCTCGATGCACATCTTCAACGCCGAGCATCGCTTCTACGGCGGCAACGCCATCGTCGGTGGAGGCCTGCCACTGGCGACCGGACTCGCGCTCGCGGATCGCATGCGCGGTGACGACTCCATCACGGCGTGCTTCTTCGGCGAGGGCGCGGTCGCCGAGGGCGCCTTCCACGAGTCGATGAACCTCGCGGCCCTCTGGAAGCTCCCCGTGCTCTTCTGCTGCGAGAACAACCTCTACGCGATGGGCACCGCGCTCGCGCGCTCAGAGTCCGAGACCGACCTCACCGTGAAGGCGCGGTCCTACGAGGTCGCCTCGTGGGCCGTCGATGGCATGGACATCCGCGCCGTCTCCGCGGCCGCCGCCGAGGCGACCGCGCACGTGCGCTCGAAGGTCGGCCCCGCCTTCCTCGAACTGCGCACCTATCGATTCCGCCCGCACTCGATGTACGACCCCGAGCTGTACCGCGACCGCGCGGAGGTCGAGGCGTGGCGTGCACACGACCCACTCAACGCCCTGGCAGCCGCGCTCGACGAGGCAACGCGCGCCGACCTCGAGCGCGAGGTGGCCGCCGAGATCGCGGCCGCAGTCGCCTTCGCCGAGGCGGCCCCGCTGGAGTCCGTCGAGGATCTCGAGCGGTTCGTCTACGCCGAGGTGTCACAGTGAGCACCACCGCACTGCGCCGCCTGACCTACCGCGACGCGATGCGCGAGGCAATCGAGGACGCGCTGCGTCGCGAGCCGCGCGCGTTCCTCATGGGCGAGGACGTCGGTCGCTACGGCGGATGCTACGCCGTGACCCGCGGCCTCCTCGAGGAGTTCGGCGAGGACCGGGTGCGCGACACGCCCCTGTCCGAGCTCGCGTTCGTCGGCGCCGGTGTCGGCGCGGCGCTCGCCGGGATGCGCCCCATCGTCGAAGTGATGACGGTCAACTTCAGCCTGCTCGCCCTCGATCAGATCGTGAACAACGCCGCGACGATTCCACACATGTCCGGCGGTCAGTTCACCGTGCCCCTCGTGATCCGGATGGCGACCGGCGCTGGCCGCCAGCTGGCGGGGCAGCACTCCCACTCGTTCGAGGGCTGGTACGCCCACATCGCGGGGCTCAAGGTCCTCGCCCCCGCGACCGTCGATGACGCGCGCGGCATGCTCTGGCCCGCACTCCGCGACCCCAACCCTGTCCTCATCGCCGAGCATGTCATGCTCTACAACGTCGAAGGAGAGCTTCCCGAGCCGCCGCCCGAGGTCGACATCACCCATGCGGCCGTTCGTCGCCCCGGCCGCGATGTGACCCTCATCGCCTACGGCGGCACGCTTTCGAAGGCGCTCGCCGCGGCGGATCAGCTCGCCCTCGACGGCATCGCGGCGGAGGTGCTCGACCTCCGCGTCCTGCGTCCCCTCGACGCCGACACGATCCTCGAGTCGGTGCGCCGCACCCATCGAGCGGTCGTCGTCGACGAGGGCTGGCGCAGTGGCAGCCTCGCCGCCGAGGTGATCGCGCGGATCGTCGAGGGCGCGTTCTACGAGCTCGACGCCCCGCCCGCGCGCGTCTGCAGTCGCGAAGTGCCGATTCCGTACGCCGCGCACCTCGAACATGCCGCGCTCCCGCAGGTGGAGGACGTGGTCGCGGAGGCGCGCCGGCTGGTTCGCGGCGATGGCTGATTTCGTCATGCCCTCGCTGGGGGCGGACATGGAGCACGGTACCCTCCTCGAATGGCGCGTCCGACCCGGTGACGAAGTGCAGCGCGGCCAGGTGGTGGCGCTCATCGAGACGGACAAGGCAGCCATCGAGGTGGAGGTGTTCCAGACGGGGACGGTTGAGGCGCTGCTCGTGACGCCGGGTAACCGCGTGCCGGTCGGCACGCCCCTCGCCCGCATCCGTGTGCAGGGCGAACCTTCCGCGTCAGCACCGGCGCCGCACCCACCCCTCGAGGCTCAGCCCGCACCGCCGGCCGCTCCTCCGAGCGCTCCCGCTGCGCCGTCGCCGCCCGCCGCCGGCTCGCGACGACGCGTGTCGCCGCTCGCGCGCGAGACGGCCCGGCGGCTCGGCATGGACGTCGAGGCGGTGATGGGAACCGGACCGTCCGGTGCGGTCACGCAGTCCGATGTCGAGCGCGCCGCCGCGACACCTCGGCCGGCGGCCTCGACGCGCACCGCGACGCCCTCGGCCTCTCGGACCGCCGCGATGCGGCGCGCGGTTGCGTCGGCAGTGTCGCGGTCCAACCGGGAGATTCCCCACTACTACCTCGAGGAGACGGTCGACTTTTCGAAGGCCGACCGCTGGCTGCGAGCGCACAACGCGAGTCGACCGGCGCGGGAGCGCATCGTGCCGTCGGCGCTGTTTGTCCGTGCGGTGGCCCTCGCGGCCCAGGCGGTACCGCAGTTCAACGGCACGTGGACCGACGATGCGCTCCACCTCGCGAGCAGCGTCCACGTCGGGATGGTGATCTCCCTCCGCGACGGCGGCCTCCTCGTGCCCGCGTTGCTCGATGCGGACACGAAGCACGCGCCCGCCCTGATGCGTGAGCTGCTCGAGGTCACGCGCGCGGCGCGGCATGGCGTGCTCCGGGGCGCGCAGCTCACCTCCTCGACGATTACCGTGACCAGCCTCGGCGAGCACGGCGCCGAGCGCGTGTTCGGCGTGATCTACCCACCGCAGGTCGCCCTCGTCGGATTCGGACGCGTCTCGAATCGACCCTGGGCCGAGGGCACTCGCGTCGAGGTTCGCCCTCAGGTCTCGGTTACGCTTGCAGCGGATCACCGCGCCACCGATGGATACACGGGCACCCGATTCCTCGCGGCGGTCGCCCGCGCGCTCCAGCACCCGGAGGACCTTTGACCGCGCCATCGAGCGAGTTTGACGTCGTCATCGTCGGCGGCGGTCCCGGCGGATACGTCGCCGCCATCCGCGGTGCCCAGCTTGGCATGCGCGTCGCCCTGGTCGAGCGCGAGTCGGTGGGCGGGGTCTGCCTGAACTGGGGCTGCATTCCCGCAAAGGCGTTGCTCCGCGGTGCCGACGTGATCGCGCTCGTGCGCGAGGCCGCGACGTACGGCGTCGACGCCGAGGTGCGCGGCTTCGCGCTCGGCCCGAACGTCGAACACAGTCGCGAGGTCGTGGACCACGTCGTTCGAGGCGTCGAGTCACTCCTCCAGCAGCATGGAGTAACGGTCGTTCGCGAGACGGCGCAACTCCTCGATGCGCACACGGTGCTCGCCGGAGAGCGCCGCCTCGGAGGTGCGCACCTCGTGATCGCGACGGGCGCACGGCCGAGCTCGTTGCCCGGCGCCCCCATCGATGCCCACCGTATCCTCGACAGTCGCGCCGCCCTCGGCCTGCGCGAGACGCCGCGGTCGCTCGTGATCGTGGGCGGCGGCTGCGTCGGCGTGGAGTTCGCCTACCTCCACCGCTCGTATGGTGCCGAGGTCATGCTCGTCGAGCACAGCGCGCATCTGCTGGGCGACATCGACGCGGACATCGTCATCCGGCTCGAGGAGTCGCTGCGCCGGTCCGGCATCGAGGTCCTCACGAGCGCCCGCGTCGAGGCGCTTGCACCCGGGGCCGACAGCGTGCACGCCACCGTCTCTCGCGAGGGCGCGCAGCGCGAGGTGCAGGCGGAGCGCGCGCTGATCGCCATCGGCATCACCCCGAACACGGAGGGCATCGGACTCGAGGCAGCCGGCGTCAGCCTCGATGCCCGCGGGTACGTCACGATCGATGCGCGC
This sequence comes from Dehalococcoidia bacterium, assembly GCA_046328255.1. Lineage (GTDB taxonomy): Bacteria > Chloroflexota > Dehalococcoidia > UBA2979 > UBA2979 > RBC038. Next base: position 54,467 of record JAXLWY010000009.1, read on the forward strand.
TGCGAGACCTCGACGCCCGGCGTCTACGCGATCGGCGACGTCACCGGCATCATGCCCCTCGCGCACGTCGCCTCCGCGCAGGGCGTCACGGCCATCGAGGCGCTCGCCGGCCTCGCTCCCCCGCCGCTCGACTACGAGTGGATGCCCCGGGCCGTCTACTGCGCGCCCCAGGTCGGTGCGATCGGACTCACCGAGGCCGCCGCGCGCGCTCGAGGGCACAACGTGAGCATCGGCCGTGTGCCGTACGCGACAAATGGGAAGGCTGCCGTCCTCGGCGGTGGCGAGGGCATCGCGAAGCTGGTTGCCGACGCCGACACTGGCGCGATCCTCGGCTTCCACGCGGTCGGCGAGGGCGCCACCGAGCTGCTTGCCGAGGTCGGCGTCGCGCACGCCCTCGAGAGCACCGTCCACGAGGTCGCGCGCACGGTCCACGCGCACCCCACGCTGTCGGAGCTCGTTCGCGAGTGCGCGCTCGCAGCGACCGGCGACGCCATTCACTTCTACCAGGCGAGGCGCTGACGCGTCCTGTCGGTCGTCGGGCCGCTCGACACTTGCGCCTCTCCGTCACCGATGCGATCTTCGGCGCGTTCCTGTTCGAATCGCCGCATCCCTCGCGGCGACACGCGGGCTGAGCACTCCGGCTGAGGCCTCCTGCGTACACAAGTCACTCGCGCCGCGCGGTCCCTCTCTCCAGGGATGACGCGGCGTGTGCGCGTGTTCGCGGTGTCCGGAGGTGCTCTGTGTTCCGATCCACGCTCATGGCGGCCGTGGCGGTCGCCGTCCTGCTCGCCGGATGCAGCGGGGGCAGCACCGCTGCGCCGTCAGCCACGGCAGTCGGGACCACCGTCGCGGGCGCCACGTCCGCAGCGACGACGGTCGCGACGCAGGCTGCGCCGACGTCAACGGCCGCGGTGAGCCCGGTCACGGGTAAGGTTGTGGCCTTCGCCGCGTCGTCGCTGACCGACGTGTTCAAGGCGGCCGGCGAGGCGTTCACGAAGGCGAACCCCGGCGTGACCGTCGAGTTCAACTTCCAGTCATCCAGCGCCCTCGCAACTCAGATCGAGCAGGGGCGCCCGCGGATGTCTTCGCAAGCGCGGACACCGTACAGATGCAGCGTCTGTCGACAAAGGCCTGATCGGCGACACGCCGCAGGTCTTCGTGCGCAACAAGCCCGTCATCGTCATCCCCGCCGAGAACCGAGCCCAGATCGCCTCACCCGCGGACCTCGCGAGGCCCGGCGTCAAGCTCCTCCTCGCGGCCTCCGACGTGCCGATCGGGGCGTACGCCCGCCAGGTCATCGACCGGCTCGCCGCCGACCCTGCCTACGGGGCTTCTTACAGGGAAGACGCTCGCCAACATCGTGTCGAACGAGGCGAACGTCCGCGCGGTGCTGACCAAGATCGAGCTCGGAGAGGCCGATGCCGGCGTCGTCTACAGGACCGACGCTCTCCTCCCCGGCCCGAAAGTGAAGACGATTCCGTTTCCCGACGCGGCGAACGTGATCTTGCCATATCCCATCGCGACCGTGAAGTCCTCGACGAACGCCGCTGCCGCGCGCGCGTTCGTCGCATTCATTCGCGGCGCCGAGGGCCAGAAGCTCCTCCAGGCCGCCGGCTTCGACGCGCCGTAGCTCCTCCGGATTCCCCCCGTCGAGCAGGAGTCCGGACGACGCTCGCTCCGCCGAGCCTGACTCGCTTGCGTCGTCGCCACCGAGGGCGTTTCGCGCCCAAGTGCGGCGTCACCCGCATAACCTCAACGTCAACGTCATGGTATCGTCGTCGGCGAACGAGTTCCCCGAGGAGCTGCTCGATGGCCACGATGTCTCCCGCCGCCCGGCCGCGGCCGCGCATCTACTTCGGCTATTACCTCGTCGCAATCGCACTCGTGTGCCAGTTCGTCACGGCGGGCGCCCAGGCGTACGTCTCCGGCGTCTTCCTTGGACCGATGACGCACGACCTCGGCTGGACGCGCGCCCAGTACGCGAGCGGCCAGTCGATCGGCGCCTTCGTGATGGCGTTCGCCGGCTTCTTCATCGGCGCACAGGTGGACCGAGGTCGGGCGCGCCCGCTCATGGTCCTCGGCGCCACGGTCTTCGGCGCCTCCCTCATGCTCACCGCTGAGATCACGCAGTACTGGCAGTGGGTCGTCCTCCGAGGCTTCACGCTCACGCTCGGCGCCGCGCTCATGGGCAACCTCGTCGTGAACGTCATCCTCTCGAAGTGGTGGGTGGAGCGCCGAGGGCGTGTCGTCGGCATCTCCTCGATGGGGGTATCGCTCGCGGGCGTCATCCTCCCCACGATGACCTGGGTGGTCGGCCGCGTCGGCTGGCAGGACGGCTGGATCATCCTCGGGCTCGCCGCCTGGGTTCTGATCTTCCCTGCGCGATGCTGATCCACACCACCCCGAGGAGAGCGGGCTCAACCCGGACAACAAGTCCGACGAGGAGATGGCCTCCGCTCGCGGTGATCGCATTCGCGCCGACTTCGCCAACTCGCTGACCCGGAGCCAGGCCCTGCGCACGCCCGCCTTCTACTCGATCGTGCTCGCCTTCGGACTCTCCGGCGTCGGCCTCAGTACGATGCTGCAACAGACGATCCCGTTCTCCACCGACTCCGGTCTCGCGCCGTCCACCGCCGCCTGGATGCTCACCCTCCTCGCGACACCCGCGGCCTTCACCAAGCCCGGCTGGGGCGCCTACATGGACTACGTCCCCGAGAAGGTCGCCGCCGCGACCAGCTTCCTGATCTGCACCATCGCGATGGCTGTCATCCTCAGCGGCGCCCACCTCCACTCGACGTGGATCCTCGCGGTCGGCTTCTTCCTCGTCGGCACGGGCATCGGCGGTCAGATCCCGATCCAGGAGACGATCTGGGCCACGTACTTTGGGCGGCGCTATCTCGGCGCGGTGCGCAGCGTCGCGCTGCCGTTCTCGCTGCTGCTGAGCGCGGGCGGCCCGCTCGCCGTCGCCTTCCTCTTCGACCTCCTCGGCAGCTACGACGTGCCCTTCATCGGCCTCGGCGCGGGCTGGGCCCTCGCCGCAGGCCTCGTCCTCCTCGTGCGCCGGCCTGCCCTCAGCGGCACGGGCGCCGTGCTCGAGCCTGCCCCCGCGCTCTCGAGTGCCGCCGTTCGGTCGAGCATGCCCGCACCGCGACCCGCCGCGGCGATGTCCGGCGTGCCAATCTCGAGCGCGCCAACTTCCGAGGCGCTCCGGGCGACCGCGCCGGCCACCGCGTGGTTCTCCGCCGTCCGGCCCGCCGCGCCGAGCGCGCTCGCGCCCCAGGCGGGCGACTCGTTCGGCTTCGCTCGCCCCGCGAACGCCATCCCGACGTCCACCGGGTTCGTGGCCGCGCTCCCTCGCTCGCTGACATCGAGGCCCGTCCCGGCCGTCGACTACGGCCTCGGACTCCCGCCCGGCGTCAGCCCCGAGCCGCCCGGCCCGCCCGATTACATGCATCCCCGCTAGGTCCGCTGCTGTTCGTTCGCCCGCGAGTGATCCCGCGAGTTCCGCCGACATCGGTTCACGTCCCGCCGGTCGATACGGTCGTCGGTACCCGTTCGCCCTGAGCCTGTCGAAGGGCATACGCCCTCGTGACGTCAGTACTCGCGAAACGCGCACCTTCGACAACGGGCCGCCTTGTAGGGGCGCAAGCTCTGCGCCCTTCGGGCGCGCCAGCGAAACCGCGCGCTGACAGGCGCTGAGGCTGAGGGCTGAGAGGCACGAGCCGTTCGAGGTCAGATCGCTTCCCCTCGAGGCGAGGCCTACCGGGCCAGCACCGGTACCCGCTCGTGCCCGATCCCGCCCCCGGCTCCGGCAGCGCCTCCGACGGCTTCGGCAGGAACACCACGAACAACGAGCCGAGCGCCGCGACGGCCAGCGCCGTGAACCCGAACCGGTACGATCCCGTCATGTCGTACGACGCACCCGCGAGCAGCGGCGCGGACACCGAGGCAACCGTCACCACGCTGGATGACAGCCCCATGATCGCCCCGAACGACTTCGCCCCGAAGTACTCCGCGCGCATCGTCACCACCACCGGCACGCGCGCGCCCCACGCGAGGCCGTTCGCAATCGCAGAGGCCGCGATCACCCATCCCGCCGTGCTGTAGGCCAGCGCCAGCAACGCCGAGGCGTGCAGCAGCATGCACGCCAGGATCACCAGTCGCGAACCAGTCCGGTTCGCCACCCACCCGCCGAACGGTCGACCGAGGAAGTTCGCCGCCGTCATGATCGTGGTCATCGTTGCTGCCAGGCTCAGCGAGTAGCCCAGCGACTCCACGAGGTGGGCCGTAAAGTGCACCTGCACCACGGAGACCACCAGCACCGACGCGGCGTGTGCCAGCGAGATGAACCAGAACGCCCGCGTCCGCAGCGCCTGCCGCACCGTGAAGTCCACGTCCGGCGTCACACGCTTCAGCGCCGATCCATCTCCCGAGGTCGCCACGGCCTCGCCGGGCTGGCGACCGTCCGGCAGGTATCCGTACTGCTCGGGCCGCTGGCGGATGATCTGGGTCAGGGGCAGGCCCACGCCGAGCACGATCACGCCTGAGATCGTGGCCACCGTCCGCCATCCCAGCGTCTCGAGGCCGTACACCACGAGGGGCAGCGAGAACCCGCCGATCGCCGTCCCCAGCAGGGCGATTCCCATCGCGGTCTGCCGCTTCCGCTCGAACCAGTTCACGATCACGGTCGTGATCGACAGGAACCCGGCGAGCGACGCGCCCACCGCCATCAGCACGTACGCGCCGTAGAACGCCGGAATCGAGTCGATCCGCGCGAACACGAAGAACCCCGTCGCGAAGATCAGCACTCCGGTTCGCATGACCACTCGAGGCCCGACGCGGTCCAGCAGCCAGCCCTGGAACGGGCCGAGCAGCCCGTCCTCCACCCTCGCGAGGGAGAACGCACCCGAGAGCGCGGTCCGGTTCCAGCCGAACTCGCGCTGCAGCAGCACGACGTACGACCCGAACGCCTGCTGCAGGAGGCCCGCCGAGAGCGCCTGCGCCCCGATCGCCGCACCCACGATCCACCAGCCATAGAACGGGCGGCGCCACTTCATCATCGAGGCAAGCTCCCACGTATCTCAACGCGCGCACGGCCTATTGCGCCTGCCCGTCGCGCCTGCGCGTCGCACGGGTGCGACTCATGGTGCCGCACCGACCGCTCCCGATCGAGCGGCACTCGTTGTCAGACCCTCCCCCCTCGAGGGGTGCACGCGCGCCAGTCCTCGTCGGGGCAGCGGAAATACGACCGACACGTCGAATGACCATGGTGAATATGCATGTCCGGTACCGTCGAGCACGCGCCGCGGGCACCGCCTCAGTCGCCTGCGCGAGCGATCTCGCCCCTACAGCGTGGAGCGGCACCGAAACACGGTCGTTCACATCGAAATAACCGGGGCGAAATGTGGCCTCCATAGCTTCGAGTGGGATGCGCCGCGTCGCCGACCGCGGACCGGGTGGAGCGCGCACGACGCATCGGCGCGCGACGGAGGACATCGATGAGCCGGCGTCCTGCACATTCGCCTCGCTCGACCGACGGCAACCCGATCAGCATCGCACCGCCACGCACGACGCCGATCGCACGCCTGGCGTACGGAACCCAGTCGGTGAACGGACACGCCTCGCCGGACTCGTCCCTTCGAGGCGCCCGGATCAGCCTCGTCGGCGAACATGACCCTTCCTGGATGCGATCCAGGGCACCTGCTCGCCCAGGGTGCCGCCGTCGAATACCATCGACGCGCTCGACCCCACTGACGCCCCTGGCGACGCCATCGTGGTGCACATCCACGGGGCCCGCAGTGACGGGGCCCCCGGTAACGCGGCCCCTGGTAACCAGACCCACGGTGGTGGGCCCGGCTACGGCGAAGTCCGCCACGTCGAGGACCTCGCTCGCGTCCATCGCGTGATCGGTCTCATCGATGACCCCACCGCGCAGCCCACCGCGGGACTGCTCGACTTCGTCCTGCCGCCCTTCAATCCCGCCGAGGTCGCCACGCGACTCCAGCGCGTCATCGTCGAACCGCGCGAATCGCCCTCGCGCACGCTCGGCAATCTCGAGGTGAATACCGCCAGCCGTACCGTCACCGTCGGCGGCCGGCCCACCGAGGTCACCTACCAGGAGTTCGAGCTGCTGCGCGCACTCCTCGAGGCCAACGGTCGCGTGCTCACTCGCGACGAGCTGGCGAGTCGGCTCGGTCCTTCCGAGGCGGGCACCGCCTCGCGCCGCGTCGACATCCACATCCACCGCCTGCGCGCGCGCCTGGTCCCGCTCGCCGGCGCGCGCATCGACACCGTGCGGAACGTCGGCTACCGGCTCACCACCACCTGACCGTGACGTGACGTAACGACGGACGTGAAACGGCCGCCGTGCCTCGAAGGGCGACGGCGGCCTGTGGATGTGCGTCGGGCTGACCGACAGGACCGCGCTCCGACTCGGGCTATTCCGAGGGCACCACCAGCAGCGTTGCACCTCCGACCTCGGTCGGACTCCAGAGCACCACGCCCAAGCACACGGGGATTGCCGGGTCACCCTGCTGGTTGACCAGCTTCACGCTCGAGAGCACCACGTTCACGGTTGCGCGACCCCCCTCGTCCGCCAGCGTCTGCCCGAGGGGCTGCGAGATGCGGTTCGTCCCCGGCGCGAACACCCGCACCTCGAGAGCGCTCCGAGGACGGTAGCCAACCGCGGTGATGGTCAGGGTGTCGCCGTCCTTGACCTGGCCCGGCGAGATCGACTGGATCTGCCGCGGCAGGTCGAGCGTGCGCACGATGTCGTTGGCCTGGAAGCACTGCGCCCGAGTGTCGATCACGCCCACGCCGCCGAGCGTCGGTGCGGGCGGCGCGGCCGTCGAGGGCGTC